>JAUCGE010000315.1 GCA_030377965.1 Desulfobacterales bacterium HSG16 | reverse complement strand
AGCGCATTTAACTCAGAAATTTCAAGATTCGATCCCAATTTTTAAAAATTTAAAAGGGGACAAGGACTTGAATTACTTAAAAAAAACTATGATGGGCAGGAAATCATGCCCAGGGAGTCCAGGGAGTGGAGAGTTTTTCTCGGCGCTCTTCTTTTTTAAAATCTCCATCTTTCAATTCTTCATAGCCGGGCTTTTTCTGCGGATCATCTTCTGTTCTCAATGCAGGATAGCGAACTTTCACTTCATTATTTTCGATATAAAACAGCATTTTGAACAATCTTTCCAGCGATTCGGACATTTTGCCATATGATCGCTCTTTCCAGAATTCCAAAAGCTTTTCTTTGGCTTTCTCACTGATTGCAGTGAAATCCGCAGTTTTTTCTCCGTCACAGACAATGCCGTTTACGTTGATCTGAACGCTGCCAAATCCCAGAGGTTTGCCCATACCCAGCTTATGTGCCAGTCCTGTTTCAAGGTTCAGAGCATAAACCAGCAGTCCGAGTTCCCAGTCCCGCAGATTGTCAAACCGTACTTCAAAGCAAAACTCCTGTTCCGGCGCAAGAGCTTGAACTGTGCGGTTATTCTCAGTTTTGGGTTCTTTTTTGCTTTCATCTTTATTTTCAGATTTTTCCACCACTTTTTTCCAGCCCTGATGATGAACATAGAATTTCCGGCCCGGAACTTTTGAGGTTTTCACATCTGATTTTATTTTCCCATAACTTTTTGAATTTTCGGTGTATTCCGATCCTTCGTTAGATAAGGCCGACATATCGGGCATTGACCAAGTGGGCCGAGGGCGTTCCAGAAGCGGCAAGGTGATATAGTCACTGCCGTTTTTATCTTTTTGCAATACAGCATCTCCTCCATTCCCCGGAAATGCAAATCCGAAGGAGATGCGGCTTTTGTAAAATCCGGTTCCAAACAGTGTGCAGGCTGGGCAGAGACCTTCGGAATGATGTTGATACAACGGCTTTAAGCCTGATTGTTTTACATTTTTTGCACTGGTTTCATTCAGAATTTCACGAACGCAGGAGCGGCGGTCGTCCGGCAGCTTTTCGCCCAGCAGTTCATCATCCACTTTTCGGGAAATACGGACTGGAATAATTTCAACGACTTTTTCAGCTTCCAAGCGAAAATAAACCAGATCGCCTTCATTGACTGTGCCGTTTTCCGGCAAAATCGTCCGGAATACTTCCGGTGTTTTATATTGATCGGCATTTTCCCGGGATTCTTCCACCAGAATCTCAAACTTTTTTACAGCCTGTGGGGCAACATCAAACAAATTGCCGTCTTTCTTTAAAAATACCCGCTCACAACGTTTGGTCATGCTGTAAGTATAACCTTTGTCCGGGTTGTCCTTGTCTTCTTCAGAACATGCAAACTCAGGAATAAGACGTTTTCGCTTGCAATCCCTGTCCTGGTTTTCACCGCATCTGACGGTTATTTCCTTCAACAAAGGCGACATATTATGCCAAACCCCATTCATATTTGACGGAACCGGAGGAAGGCCGGGGGTAAATACTTTACTTTTTTCAACCTTGTTCGGGCCGGTTATTTTAAGGTAGCCTTCTTTTATTCCAAAAATATCCTCATCTTTATATCCCTGTTTATTTGCAGAAGGTGTAGCCACGAACATGAACGATTCTTCCGCATCTGGCTTGGTTCTATGTTGAATAATCGCATATTGGGCGGATTCGTCGATTTTAATCAGTTCTCTGTTCCCGTTGAGCAAAGAAAGCAACCGCTGATCCGTGGGTGTTGGATGATTATAATATGGAACTTCTTTATCAAATTCTTCTGCATAGTTCAGAATGATATGATCAAATTCATTGGCATCATTTTTATCGATTAAATCTCTGACCGCAGAAATAAAGCTTTTTCCGTTTTTATATGTCTTGCCTACAAGATTGTCGAGTTTGGCGAGTGATGAACCCGAAAAGTTTTCTTCTTTCAAAGCGTTTAGAGCAACTTCTGTAAATTCAAGCTTATTGTCCCATTTAAAATATTCTTCCTGCCTTCTTTTATCAGGAAAGTTGTGATTGTCATAAAATGGATACCGGACTTCATCCATTTCCTCAATTTTAAAACAACCGTTTATGCCAGAAAGAACCCGTCCTGGCTTGAAACGCTCCTGATTATCTTTGTCCGCCTCCATCCTCCATGACAGCCGTTTTTTATCGTCAAACACCCGCAAACATGAATTGGTCAGAGTTTCATAAACAGAGGAAATCATGCCACGTATTTCCGAACCGGGAATACATTTTTGCCCGTTCAGGTTGAAAAAATCGTATGTCTTATGATTTTTTTCATCTTTTTTGATATCTTCGCCATCTGGAATAATCAACGGAGTCAGCGTTTTTAAAGTACAAATCAATTTTCCGGTGTACAGGGCTTTATCCTGAAAAGCATGGGTCGGCGGCTCATTTTCCCGCTTTACTTTCGGGCCAAAAGGCAGAAAATAATGAGGCCAGTGCATTTTTTCGGTATCAGGTTCCGGCTTTTTGAAATTACCCGTCAATTTAAGCTTTCCAGGAGGTTCAGCGTTGTTTTTGGCTTCAGCAGGTTTATAGTTCACCCACCCAAGTCCGATATTTCCGAGTCCTCCAAAGGGATACATGCCGTTTTGTATGTCTGCCAGAGCCTTATCCAGCAAGCTCCGGTCATTTTTAGACAATTCATCACTGATCCAGAGTTTTCCATTAAAACACAGCGCGTTATCCGGTGTTGCGGACAGTGGCAGCATATCAAATTTGTGCTTGTCTCTTGCACCTCCCGTAAAGCGGTCTATCGCCACTCGGTCGATGTGTTTCACGCCGTTATCATGCTCTATTATCAAATCTTCCGCACGTATCTTTCCTGCTTCATGCTCGTTTCCGAAAATCCGGCAAAGCGAGCATGAACAGTCTTCATGTTCATCAGTCAGCAATTTCTTATGGCGACGGCCTACTGCTGCCCGCAGCATTCCCCGGAAGGATTCACCTTTGAGCAGATATACTTCCTTAGATTCATTTGTGCTTTCGTCAACCACTTCAACGGATTTATAACATACTGTGTCATTTCCCTGCTCATCATGATCATTTTGCATATCTATCAGAGCGGCAATGGGATCACGGGTCAGAAAGGGCGTGGTGATATCGAATTCGACGGCTTCTTCCTGCCAGATATATTCCGCAGACGTTTCAGGCGTAAAGTCTTGTTTACCTATAATACCAATTGCATTCCGCCCCCCAAGTGTTTTTTGATCATTTGCAAAATTTTCTTTCCGGTCCCACGCATATTTTTCCAGATGGGTCAGTTTCAAACGCACTTTTCCTGTTCCCGC
>JAUCGE010000314.1 GCA_030377965.1 Desulfobacterales bacterium HSG16 | reverse complement strand
TGACGGTCTGGGATGGGGAGTGCCTTACCTGTATCTCTGTTTCAACGACGAATGCTCACTGTATAAAAATGGCTGGGATAATCTGGAAGAAAATTACGGTCAGCTTGCATCATACAGATGCCTTTCATATCCAGGTTCGGGCAAGTTCGACTGCATGCCTGTATTCAGCCCTATGGGTGCGACCGGACAGGTAATTGATGAAGAATCAATTGCAGTGGAAGAGATGCTTAAAGCAAATGTCAAACGCGGATTTTCCATTCTCGCTGATTGCTATGTGGGAAAAGACGGACTTACGGTCTTGAATATCCTGCTTGATCCAGCAGAACCTTCAAAGGTCAGGCTCAAGGCTGCTGAAATGATAGGGGATGTCGGCGCTCTCGAAGCTGTGGATACTTTGAGAAATCATAAGTTTGGCACAAAGCTTATCCAGGAAAAGGTTGACAGTTCGATAAGCAAAATCCACGGGCGGTTTTTTACCCGTGAATGCCCTTTTTGTGCTGAAATCATAAAAAAACAGGCCAAAATCTGCAAGCATTGTGGAAAAGATGTGGCTGGTCAGTAATGGGAAGGCGCAGCCTGTAAGAAACAGGATGATCTGCAAGTCAGAAGACCTGCCCGAAAGAATCTGTAGTTCTATATCGCAAAGTCGATGATAGACCGTGGAAATATTGTCCGATAAATTCCGCGTTACAAGGCAATTTTTGTTGCCTGTGACGCGGTTTTTTTTTGCTTAAAACGCCATACAGGCATAAAACAGGGAACATAAGGGTGTTGATGGTTGGAGTGGAACCAACCATTTGGAGTTGTACAGATAAATAAAACGGTGGGTTCCACTCTGCCCACCATGCGAATTTTAAAGGATGTGAAAAAATGAAAATTCTGGAAAGTGCAATAAAAAAAATCAAAAAACCGAATAGCAAAATGTACGAAGAAGCTAAAGAAAGGCTTCGGAACCAGGCACGACCGGCAGGCAGCCTGGGAATTCTGGAAGATGTGGGAGCAAGGCTGGCTGGCATTTTCAACACTCTTGATGTAAAACTTGAAAACCGTCAGGTTGTGACGTGTGCCGGAGATCATGGAATCTGTGAGGAGGGAGTCAGCCTTTTTCCTTCGGATGTCACAAGGCAGATGGTTTATAATTTCGTCAATGGCGGAGCATCCATAAATGTGCTGGCAAAACACGCAAACGCCAAAGTTGCAGTGGCTGACCTGGGTGTTAACTGGGATTTTGAGCCGGAACTGCCTATTTTTCATAAAAAAATCGGAAAAGGTACTGCAAATTTTGCAAAAGGGCCTGCAATGACCCGTGAGCAGGCAGTACAGAGCGTGGAAGCCGGGATCGAAATAGTTGACCGGTTATTGGAAAAAAGACCTCTCCATATTATAGGTACGGGGGATATGGGAATCGGCAATACCACTCCTTCGACAGCTATTATAGCAGCTTTTTCCAAAATTCCGGTCAAAAAACTGACTGGAAGGGGTACTGGAATTGATGACGAGGCATTGAAGAACAAAATTCGGGTTATCGAGTCGGCATTAGATAAAAACAAGCCTGATGCAAATGATCCCATAGACGTGCTGGCAAAGGTCGGAGGATTTGAAATCGGAGGGCTGGCAGGTATAGTTATCGGTGCTGCAAAGGCTGGAATTCCGGTAGTATGTGACGGATTGATATCTACGGCAGGCGCTTTGATCGCCTGTAAAATCGCCAGAGGGGCAAAACCATATCTTTTTGCAAGCCACAATTCCGTGGAAATCGGACACAGGTTCATGCTGGAACATCTCGGCCTTACACCTTTGCTTAATCTTGAATTCCGGCTTGGCGAGGGTACAGGTGCTGCCGTGGCTTTCGAACTTCTTGACATAGCCACAAGGGTTCTTTGCGAAATTAAAACATTTGAGGAAGTAGCCATTATTGACGCTCAAAAAAACGCATAATTTCAATCTATTATGCAAGTGATTTTCCAATAAAGAAAATACTCATATTTTCGTGGGAACGAGGTGTAAAAATTTCGGCAGCAGATTCAAATCGCCCGGATCATCAAATATAGTCCATTTTGATTCGGGTACATCTTTGAAAGTCTTTTTAAAACGGGCTGGTTTATCTTTCGGGTTGAAAACTTTTCGTATGAAAATATGAATCACTCTGTCTGGATATTTCCGGGCAATATCTGCGTAAATTTCAGGATCACTTTCCCCTGAATCTCCCACAAGAATAAATTGTCTTTCAGGATATCGTTCAAACAGGGAAATTATAAAAGGCGGCTTGAATTGTTCTGAAGACACGAACATGTCAAACAGAGTCAAGTCTTTTGCCCGGAACAATTTCATATACCAGGTTCCATCGGGAAAACCGGTTTTCTGGACAAATTTCGATAAAAAAGGGTACAATTGCCAGGGAGATGCCGATAAATAATGAAATGCATACCCTGCCCTTTCCCAGCGTTTATAGACTTCCGCCATGCCAGGTACTGGCGCAAACTCCTTCAGGAATGTATTGATGAGAAGTTGTTTCTTGTCTGTGACATGACTTTCTTTGATGGTATCATCAATATCCGAAATCACGGATATGCCTTTATCACTCAATAACCGCGCGTAACCTTTAAAAATCCGGGGATCACCCTGCTTTGCAGCAATTTGAAAACAAAGCCAGTTTTTTTTCCTGCCAGGGCCGATATCTTCTTCAGATATTGTCACAATATCTTCAAAATGACCGTCTGCCCCTGATCGTTTGAGTTTGAAAGTTTTCTTTCCTGCCAGCAGAGGCAGGCTTTTCCAGCGTTCGTTATCTACCAGAAACATCCTGACCCGCTTATTAAATATTTGCTTTTGGAAAGTTTCAGGCTCCATATTGAGCTTTGCGGCAAAAGCCTCAAGCACAGCCTTACGCCAGTAAGAATTTTCTTCGGGTTCGAATATCCATCCATGCACCGGAACCATCCACGAATTACGAGCCTTGTCAAACCATGCGTCAGTCGGAAATAAAATCAGGTTTTCATCTTTTTTCACGTTCGAAGCCAGAACCATGAAAGGAAGCAGAAGGATCAACACTATCAGGAAAACGATTTTCGATGTTCTTGTAATCGACATTGTCTTTTTCCTTAAAACAAACGATTCGGTCAGATTCAGTTTTTTGGCATTTTACAGGAAAAGATAATTCATTTCACAAAAACATCCGTTTCGGAAAGGGTATTATCTTCTCTGACATCAATGGCATGAAAATTCCACATACCATTTATAATCTCGATATTTTTATTTTTATGCCCTCTTACCCTGGAAATATTTCTCGGATGAACCCTGATTTCCAGCCGATCTTTTTTTATTTT
>JAUCGE010000313.1 GCA_030377965.1 Desulfobacterales bacterium HSG16 | reverse complement strand
TGAGTTTTACTGCTGCATCTGTTTCCAATATGAAAATTCATGTCCAAAATAAATTATATTATTGTGATAAGTCAAGTTCTTTCACGTAAAATCATTGACAGGCCAGAGACTTGAACGATAATTTACGATGGTTACAGCAAATTTAAAAACAGCAAATTTAAGGGGGTAATATGATTCGGATCAAGAAAAAAATAGCGTTTATAGGGTCGGGTAATATGGGAGAAGCCATTATTGGAGCATTAATTTCTGCCAGTATTTTCAAGCCTTCGGATATTTATATAAGCGATATCCGGGCGGAAAGACTTGATGAGATGAAAAAAACTTACGGAGTTAATACCGATACCGATAATTTCAGACTTTTTTCAGAATGTGACATCATAATAATGGCTGTCAAACCTCAGCAGATGGATGACATTCTTACCGGGATCGGTAACAATCCGAATTATAAGGTATCAAACCGCAAGCTTGTAATAAGTATTGCGGCAGGCTTTCCTATCAAAAAAATGGAGGCGGCACTCTATACAGCCCCGGATGAAAAAGAACATGCCCGCATACCTATAGTAAGAGTCATGCCCAACACCCCGGCCCTGGTTCTTTCCGCCATGTCGGGAATGAGTCCCAACAAACATGCCAATGCTGATGATATTGATGTATGCAGAACCATTCTCGAATCAATGGGCAGAGTGATTGAGTTTGAAGAATCCGACCTTGACGGAGTGACAGCTCTTTCAGGCTCAGGCCCGGCCTATGTTTTTTTTCTGGCTGAATCTATGATCGTGGGTGGAATAAAGGCTGGCATAAAGCCCGAAGACGCAAAAATCATGGCAATCCAGACTATAAAAGGGGCTGCAAAACTCATGGAGACAAGCGATGATTCTCCTGAAGAACTTCGCAGAAAGGTCACATCCCCTGGTGGAACCACGGAAGCAGCCCTCAATGTTTTTGAAGAGTGTAATATAAAGGATTCCATCGTAAAAGGAATTGTCGCAGCAGACAATCGTGCTGCCCAGCTTGGACAATAAAAGAGGGGTATGGGAAAAAAATGATTCCCCAGTTTGCTTGTTTTCTGGCCCGTATTCTACGTTGTATCGAAAGGTGAATACGTAAAGTATACACCTTTCGATGCGCCTTTGTGCCTTGTATACGAACCAAAATTCGACGCAATCTTCTGGGTAATTATTCCTTTCCATGCCCCTAAAGTAGCCTGTGGTACTTTACAGACTTTTAAAAGAGGGTTATATTTCATTTTCCCTTACAAAAACGAACGAATGATTTTTGCATCATTCATTTCACGAGGGATGAGAGAAGAAAATTGAATGTTTATGCTTTAATGGCAGGGAACTTGTTGAAAATATTTTGTATTAAGGGCTTTTAGTGTGAAAAATTATGACAATATAAAGGGTGTAAGAAGGATTTTTTATCTTCTGGGAGTGCTATGTCTGTGTTTTTTTGCAGGTCTCAATTCTGCTTCAGCCCAGGTCGATCCTTTCAAGATCAGTGTAGAAAAGGCTGTTCGGGAAGCCATACCCGGACAGAGCCTGTCTGTCACAGTTCTGTTCGATATGCCTGCAAAACATTATATTTATGCTGACAGCCTGAAAATCGAGCCTGTGGCAGTTGAGGGAATATCCTTTAAAAAAGCGATTTTGCCTGGATCAGTCAAAAAACATGATAAATATATTGGAGCCGTCCAAGTTTATAACAAGCCGTTATTTATTAATATTCCTCTGGATATCGATAAAAATACAGTTTTCGGCGCAAAAACTCTCCTGTTCAAGATATCTTACCAGGGATGTACTGAAGCCCTGTGTCTGATGCCCGCTGAAAAAAATATATCAGCGGATATAATGGTGCTGTCCGATAGCATAAAAACATTGCCCGTACAGGCACAGGATTCCGGTCAGCTTGTTTTGTTCAAGGGAGAAGAAACAGAAAAAATTTCGGAAAACGACAAGAAGTTACAACCAGTTGATCCGTTTCAACCTGTTATCGAAACTTTTGCCGAGCCTGGCATCGAATCTGGTATTGAGCCGGTCATTGCCCCGGTAATCAAGCAGGATAAGGCGAAAACCGCTATTAAAGAAGAACGTGCTGAAAAATCTCAAGAAGAAAATCCTTTTCAAAACGCGGCAGCATCCTTTGGTCTTTTTGGGGTGTTGATAGCAGCCTTTGCCTGGGGATTTGTCACAAGCCTGACCCCCTGTGTATATCCGATGATACCCGTAACCATGAGCGTCATAGGGGCAGGCAGTGCAGGGAATGCTTATCGCGGATTTTTATTATCCGTGGTCTATGTTCTTGGAATGTCGCTGATATATGCCATTTTTGGCCTGTTTGCCGCAATGACTGGAGGTCTGTTCGGCTCCAATGTCAACCATCCTGCTGTCCGGGTGATTGTGGCTCTGGTTTTCACTGTTCTTGCATTGAGCATGTTCGACCTTTATTATATACAGGTTCCAGCGTTTATAAGAAATCGACTGGATAAAGCTGGAGGAAGCAGCATTCTCGGAGTATTTATCACCGGGGCTGTTTCAGGCGCTGTGGTCAGCCCGTGTGTAGGCCCCATGCTGGTCAGTCTCCTGGTTTATATCGCGACTGTGGGAGATAAGTTACAGGGTTTTTTGATCATGTGGAGCTTTTCACTTGGACTCGGAATGCTCTTTCTCATGGTCGGAACCTTTTCCGGTTTTATGGCATCCCTGCCAAAGGCCGGTTCATGGATGGAAACCATGAAACATGTGTTCGGTGTTATCCTTCTGGGTATAGCACTCTACTATATAGAACCCCTGTTACCTGAAAACCTGTTCTGGCTCTGCATTGGCATCCTGTTGATCGGAACTGGTGTTTTTGCAGGTGCGTTCGACCGGATAAATGCGGATTCTTCAGTCAGGGATCGGTTGGCAAAAGTGGTCGGAATCGTCTGCCTGACATTGGGAATCGTTTATGCTGCCAGTTTTGCAACAGACGGCAGGCTGTTTGTAACAAGTGGGGTTAAAAGTACCTCTGAAACAAAAATTGAAAAAATTGTCTGGATTGATGATGAAGAATCGGGACTTTCCAGGGCAAAGCTTACCCAGCAACCGATTATGATAGATTTTTCAGCAGACTGGTGCGCTGCCTGCAAAAAGTTGGAAAAAGAAACCTTTACCCATCCTGATGTGATTCGTGAAGCCGAAGGTCTTGTCTGTATCAAGATTGATTGCACCGACACCAAAGATCCGAGGGTTAAGGCATTACAGAAAAAATACGGTGTGCATGGACTGCCGACCATCGTATTTCTGACCTCTTCCGGCAAAATTATGCCGGGTCGGTCTATTATGGAATTTATTGGCCCGGAACAGATGGTGTCAAATATGCGGCA
>JAUCGE010000312.1 GCA_030377965.1 Desulfobacterales bacterium HSG16 | reverse complement strand
TCCTCCTCGGCCTTCTTGCGCCTGGTGATATTGTCTTTAACCGCTACATAGTGGGTAATTTCATCTTCTTGATCTCTTACGGGGGAGATGGTTGCCGATTCCCAGTAGAGTTCACCGTCTTTTCTTTTGTTTACCAGTTCACCCTGCCATACGCCGCCGCCACCAAGCGTCCGCCACATTTCCTCGTACAACTCGGGGGGATGTTCACCGGATTTTAACACACGGGGATTGTTTCCCATGGCTTCATCGTATGAATATCCTGTTGTCACGGAAAAAGCTGGATTCACATATTCGATATTTCCGTCCAGATCGGTGATGACAATCGAACTAGCGCTCTGTTCCACGGCCCGGGAAAGCTTTCGAAGCTTTTCTTCCACTCTTTTGCGTTCATCGATTTCATTACGGAGTTGAAGGTTGTTTTCCCCGAGGCGTTTGTGCATATTTCTCAGTGTAAGGTGTGTTTCAACACGCGCCAGTACCTCTCCCACCTGGAACGGTTTGGTGATGTAATCCACTCCGCCTGCTGAAAATGCCTTGACCTTGTCCTGCACATCATCCAGGGCACTCAGGAATATCACAGGAATATCGCGCGTGCGTTCATCCGCCTTTAACTGCTCGCAAACTTCATACCCGTCCATGTCGGGCATCATGATGTCCAGCAGGATCAAATCGGGGGGTGTCGTACCCCGCGCTCCCCACAAGGCCAGCTTCCCGTTTGTCACCGGGCGTACCTTATACCCTCGCGCCGTCAATATTCCAGTCAAAAGCCTCAGGTTTTCCGGCGTATCATCGACAGCCAGTATATTTTCCCTCGAAAAATCCATTTGATCGCTATTCATTCCGGGTTCCTCCGTTCTCCTGTAATCAGGTTTAATATTTTTTCGTACTCATAATTATCGACGCAATCCTTCAGCACGTCGGCGAGAGCCGCCTTGTCTCGTTTCATGTCGTATGGTTCCACCGCCTCAACCGAAGTTGGTTTTTCCTGGATGAAACGCACGCCGGGATGTTATGATAATATCGTTTCGTAATCTGGAAAGACGGAATCTCTCCAGCCAGGAGCAACCAAACATTCTCCAAATCGCTTTCCATATCATCCAGATGGGTGATACTCTGAAAATCCATGCCTGATAACTCTGCCTCTGTATATCAAAGTTTCAGTTTTGATGTGAGATTGGTTTTCAAGGACAATATGGGAAAAAACACCCTGAAAACACTTCCGCCCCCCGGTTCGCTTTTAACAGTCAAAGCACCGTCATGGACACGCAGGACACCTAAAACAAAGGCAAGTCCTAAGCCCCGGCCAGTAAATTTTGTCGAGAAAAAAGGATCGAAAAGATTATTTTCAGTTTCACTGTCCATTCCACAGCCCGTATCCGAGACCTCCAGACAGGCATAAGACTTTTTTTTCGGTTTCCAGTCCGCAGGAAAAATGCTGGTACAGCATATGTCCGAGGTATCAACTACGCTGATCCTGACTTCAATGCGACCATGCTCTTCACCTATGGCTTCCCATGCATTGATAACCAGGTTTGCCAGTATCTGCCTGAACTGAGAAATGTCAGCATCTACAATCGGCCCGATGGAAGGAATATCAGTGATCAATTGAACACTTTCAGGCATTGAAGCGGTCAGTGGAGAAAGAGCCTTGAGGCAGACCTGTGAAAGATCAAGAGGTTCCCGTTTTGCAGGTAACTGGCCTAAATAGCCTAACATGAGGCTTCCGATTTCAGCGGCACTATGTGCTGCCTGCATTGCATCGGCTACATTCTTCTGCCATAGCCAGTCCTTGGGAATATTGTTCAGGGCAAGCTCAAGATTGCCCATAACCGCCATCAACTGATTATTGAATTTATGAGCTATAGCCCCGGCCATACGGCTTAAACTCTCAGCTTTCCTGATCCTCTGCATCTGCTTTTCCAGACGCATACGCTCCTTTTCGAATTGCTTTCGATCAGAGATGTCCCGAGTAATACCCAACACCCCGACAGCCTTCCCCTGTTCATCTCTGATAAAACTCACATTTGTTTCGCACCATACATTTGAACCTTCTTTGCGGATAATTTCGATCTCAAGGGATCTTGATCTTGCAGGATCTGCATCACCCTGCTCTTCTATGGTCAGTTCCTCCATAAATGTTTTTGTCATCATTTCAACCGAAGATGATGTCATTCTTTTGGAATTGGGTCTGTTCATGGACTCAGCCACAGTATAACCGGTAAGCTTTTCTATGGAAGGACTCAGATAAGTGAGTTCGAGCTTCATATTTCGGACCCATATGACATCCGTAGCGTTTTCCGCCAGAAAGCGATATCTGGCTTCCTGTTCTCTCAATTCTTTTGTTCTTTTTTCCAGCCTGTCTTCGACCCTGAGCAAGGCACGTTCCCGGCGGGCGTTTGCACATAATTCAATAAGATATTCAGGTTCAAAAGGCTTTCTCAAATATGCAGCGGCTCCTTTTTTCATCCAGGCCAGAGCCAGTTCTGGCCGAGGGTCAGTCGTCATCATGATGAACACAGACTGCGGCCTGTGTTCTTGAAGTCTTTCCAGAAGGGCGTTTCCCTGATTACAAGAAATTATATTATCGGAAATCTGTTTATCCCGGTCAGGCTCTTTTGAGACAGGATAGCTCAAAACAGCCACATCATAAGGAAGCATTATGAACTTATCACAGACTTCTCTGCCGAATCTGGCAATGTCAGCGCAATAGCCGTGAGATTCAAATGTTTTTTGCAGCAATGCAGCCAGAGATCTGTCACTCTCTAAGATCAGCACTCGCGGCAGGTGTTTCGGCTTTTCATCCCGCAGTATGGCATGAATCGTATCAATGAACATGGGTCCGTCCACAGGAGATGGCAGAAACGCGTTGGCTCCCAGATCGGCAGTGACTCGTGAAGTCTCATCACCTGCAAATGTTGCAGAGACTACAAGGATGGGGATTTTATTGAATGCGGCATATTCTGGAGAACGGAGCAGGCGGCAGAATCGCCATCCGTCAATACCTGGCATATACAAATCTGTGACAATAAAATCGGGGAGACCATCAACGGGGAAAGCATCAATAGCTGCCTCAGCGCTTTGATAAGTCCTGACTTTCATACCTTCTCTCTCAATCAGGCCAGACAATATATTGAGCTGTTTTAAATCGTCATTGACCACAATACAGAAGGTTTTTTTATTATTATTTTGTTTTTTTTGCATAATCTTTTTTTTTGAGCATAGACCTTTTCCAAGCTTCCTATTTTTTGCTTTCCGAATATATTATCGAATATCAGTCATGGCTTTTTTCAGTCGATTGAACTCCTCGTCCAGTTGGGGCATCAGGCTTTTCAATGTCTCAATATCTGGTTCTCTGCCAGCTGC
>JAUCGE010000311.1 GCA_030377965.1 Desulfobacterales bacterium HSG16 | reverse complement strand
AAACATCATTGATATAATTGTAATGTTTTTTCAAATTGTAGTGCGAAAGTTCAGTACCTGCACAAAAAAATATGATGGGTAAGTACCTGTGCAAAAAATCGAAAATTTAGCTATCAATATGAAAAGGAGAACTTTATCATGACATCAAGAACCGACTCCTATAGAAAAGAAAGCGGTCATCCTATGCTTTCCCAGCTTCCCCCTTCACGCATGAAAAAAGGAAAAATAGTATCTGCTGAAGAATCTGTCAGGATAATACGAGACGGTGATACTGTGGCGACCGGAGGATTTGTGGGAATAGGAGTACCTGAAGAGATACTCATCTGTCTGGAAAAATATTTTTTAAAAACCGGTTCGCCTAAAAATCTGACCTTAGTTTATGCTGCCGGTCAGGGAGACGGCCAGGAAAAAGGATTGAACCACCTTGGTCATGAAGGACTTATCAAGCGGGTAGTCGGAGGCCACTGGGGCCTGGCTCCCAAGCTTCAGAAACTGGCCATAGAAAACAAGATCGAGGCATACAATCTCCCCCAGGGTGTCATATCCCATATGTACAGGGACATTGCAGCCAAAAAACCCCGAACCATCACAAGTGTCGGCATGGGTACTTTCGTGGACCCGAGAAACGGCGGAGGAAAAATCAGCGATATTACAGATGAAGACCTGGTTGAACTGATTAATTTTGATGGGAATGACTACCTGGCATATAAGACATTTCCCATCAATGTGGCTATCCTGAGAGGCACGACAGCCGATCTGGACGGCAATATAACTATGGAAAAAGAGGCTTTGACTCTTGAATCACTTTCAATTGCGACGGCAGCCAGAAATTCCGGCGGATTTGTGATCGTTCAGGTAGAGCGTGTAGCAGACAGGTTTACACTGGATGCCCGACAGATCAAAATACCGGGTATTCTGGTGGATTGTGTTGTTGTTTCCAATCCTGCTAATCACTGGCAGACCTTCGAGCAAAAATACAATCCTGCGTTCAGCAGCGAAATTCGTGTGCCTGTACAATCAGTAGAACATATGGAAATGAGTGCAAGAAAAATTATAGCTCGAAGAGCCGCATTCGAATTAAAAGCCAACAGCATAGTCAATCTGGGCATTGGCATGCCCGAAGGCATTGCATCTGTGGCAAGCGATGAGAAAGTCATCAAGTATCTCACCTTGACTGCGGAACCTGGAGTCATAGGGGGAATTCCGGCCGGAGGACTGAGTTTCGGAGCAGCTACCAACACTGACGCGGTAATAGACCAGCCCTATCAGTTCGATTTTTATGATGGCGGGGGGCTTGATATAGCATTTCTCGGTCTGGCCCAGACTGACAGCAAGGGAAATCTGAACGTCAGTAAATTCGGCCCCAGGCTGGCCGGAGCAGGCGGATTTATCAATATAAGCCAGAACGCCAAAAAAGTAGTGTTTGTCGGAACTTTTACCACCGGCGGACTTACAGTTTCGATAAAAGACGAAAAATTGGTCATTGAAAAAGAGGGCAGTGTTAAAAAATTTTTGAAACAAGTGGAACATGTCACCTTCAGCGGTAAATATGCAGTTTTGAAAAATCAACAGGTACTTTATATAACGGAACGCTGCGTCTTCCGATTGACAGAAGCAGGCATGGAACTGATCGAAATTGCGCCCGGAATCGACTTGGAAAAAGATATTCTGGCTTTGATGGATTTCACTCCGATCATGAAGCAAAAACCTGTTATCATGGATGACAGAATCTTCTGGTCTGAAACAATGGGGCTGCAGGAAGATCTCCTGAGTCTTTCAATGGATGAGCGGCTCACTTATAATCCTGATGAAAATCTCTTTTTCGTCAATTTTGAAAATTTTTCGGTCAAAACCTCGGAAGATGTCCGATCTATAGAATCGATGGTAGAAAAAATTCTATCTCCTTTAGGCAAGAAAGTTTATACTATAGTTAATTATGATAACTTCATGATACTTCCAGATATAGTTGATGAATACACTGATATGGTAAAAAGCCTGGTAGATCGTTTCTACACTGGTGTAACCCGCTATACCACCAGCACTTTTCTAAGGATGAAACTGGGCGATGCTCTGAAAAAACGAGGGGCTGCCGCACATATATATGAAAGCAGTGAACAGGCACGCAATGCCCTGGAGAGGGAAACAACCCGGCGATAAGAGAAAATAATATACCTGGATTGCACAGAATTTTGATCTGTATTCAAGGCGCTGTAAAGGGTGCATATTCTATATCTTCACCCTTTACAGCAACGCAGAATACGGAACAAAAGACAAGCAAGACGGGTGTATTATTTTTTTTGACTTCCCTAGATGCTTATTGACAATCTGAGGGAATTCTGGCATTAATGTAAAATTTAATCTTAATTTTCAGCAAAGGTGATGATGGAGTTTTACTTTGATTTTAAATACCAACCTTCTGGGTACACAACTTAAAAATTATCAAACAGAGATCAACTGGCGGCAAACCACCAATTATGCTGCCGCAGTCCAGGACAACAACCCGAAGTATTTTGATGATATGGAAGAGGAGGGAATTGTATCACATCCCATGTTTGCAGTATCAGTAACCTGGCCTATTTTAAGCCGGCTGGAAAACTTCATTGAGTCCAAAGATTTTCCGAAAGAAGTTTTGATGACCCAGGTACACTACACTGAACACCTTATTCTACATCGTCTGATACAACCCGGGGATAAGTTGTCAATTTCCGGAACTTTAAAGGCTTTACTACCTCATCGTGCAGGGACCAATTCAATTATTTGTCTTGAGGCTGAAGACAAGAATGGTAATCCTGTTTTCACTGAATACATTGGTGCCATGTTACGGGGTGTGGCCTGTGGTGAAGGAGGCAGAGCAGGTGAAATTCCTTTAATTCCGGAAAATGACATCGAATCGGAAGCCCTTTGGATATCTACTATTCATATTGATCCTTCATGTTCCTACATTTATGATGGATGCAGCAATATTGAATTTCCAATTCATACCTCACCAAAATTTGCTCAGATGGTAGGGCTGCCAGGAATTATTTTGCAGGGAACTGCAACTTTGGCATACGCTGTCCGTGAACTGGTCAACAATGAAGCCGATAAAAATCCTGCCAGAATTTCTGAAATTGCATGTAAGTTTTCTGGAATGGTTAAGCCAGGTACAGATATTCAAGTGCGTTGTATTGGGAAAAAAGTATATGGAAACTATACCGATGTTTTTTTTGAGGTTCAAAACTGTGAGCAAAAAAAGGCTATTCGTGACGGATACATAAAAATATTAAAAGGAGATTAACTACTTACATTTTCTGATGCCAGTACAATGGAGTGCGGAAATAGAGCGTAGCGGTTTTTCGCAAATAAAAATGCAAAAAACCGCTGCGCTCTATTTTTGCACTCCTTCAGAAATGTTAAAAAAATATTGCT
>JAUCGE010000310.1 GCA_030377965.1 Desulfobacterales bacterium HSG16 | reverse complement strand
CGGATATTCCCTGGCTTACCTTACCCCTGGCAATCGAAATGGAAACGAAATTCCCTGTTCTGTCAACGATTTTCTTACCCTTAAAATTTTTTGAAAACCATGCTTTTTCTATTTCTCCTCCAAGTCCCGGGGTTTCTGAATGTTTGTAAACAGTAAAACCAATTATGGTCGAGCCGTCCTTTTCAAGAGCCAGGTAGCCATGTATTTTACCCCATAATCCCTGGGTGTCAATGGGGATTATATAAGCAAAAACCTCTCCGTTTTTCATATAAAGGCTTACGGGCAGTTGATTTGGCTGTCCCTCTTTTTCTGAAATTATGCGGCCGGCAGCATCAATTTTACAGGTTCTGATATTTTCTGAAAAAATTTTCTCAATATTTTCAGGCAAATAACTTCCATCTTCATGTATAAGCCCTGCGGCCAGAAGAATATTCTTCTGTCTGTCGAGCGCTATGTTCCGCATTTTATATCCTGAAAGTCCGACCGAAGCTCCAGACAGAAGAAGACTGCATATAACAGCCGTTGCTGCTGCAAAAAAAATCGATTTTAATTGATCAGACATTTGGAATCCTTTTTTTCAGCCTGGATTTGATTACAAGATGATCCAGCAGGGGAGCAAAAATGTTCATGAAAAGAATAGCCAGCATGACACCTTCTGGATATGCAGGATTAAATACCCGGATCAGAATGGTCAAAGCGCCTATGGCAAATCCGTAAATCCATCTGGCCGCCTCCATGCCGGGAGCAGATACCGGATCTGTTGCCATAAAAGTAATTCCGAATGCAAATCCTCCCATTGAAAGATGCCAGCCCGGATGTATTGAAAGCATGGCCGGAGTTGTGTTTCCGGTAAACAGGTTGAACAGATATACAGGATATACGAAAGCTACCATGCCCAATATTCCGCCGAGGATTATCCTGTAGCTGCCAATGCCGGTAACAATCAGAATAAATGCGCCGACAAGACACAGTAAAACAGATGTCTCGCCTATACTTCCCGGATAAAGTCCGAAAAACAGTTTTGAAAGGGTATAGCCGCCTTTTTCAAGTGCAGTGGAAACGGTCTCGACTGCTCCAGAAGCACAGGAAAGAGGTGTTGCAGCGCTTACCGCATCTACAATATTTCCCTTTACGCCATCAACAACAGTCCATACGGAATCTCCCGACATTCTGGCAGGATAAGCAAAGAAAAGAAAAGCTCTGCCGGTCAAGGCCGGATTTAAAATATTTCTTCCTGTGCCGCCAAAAATCTCCTTGCCGATAACCACCCCGAAAGAAATCCCTATAGCAGCCTGCCACAGAGGAATGGTCGGAGGCAGGGTCATGGGAAATAAAAGGCCGGTAACGAGAAAGCCCTCGCTTATTTCTTTTTTTCGAACAACTGCAAATAAAAGCTCCCAGAAAAAACCCACGCCATAGGAAACGATGACTAAGGGAAGAACAATCCAGAGTCCTTGAGTAAATACGCTTACAAACTCAAGGCTGCGTCCTGAAGCAAGGTTTGACTGGTATCCGGCATTGTATAAACCAAAGAAAAATACCGGTAGAAGAGCTATAATAACGACACTCATGAAGCGTTTGAGATCCAGGTTATCCCGGATATGGGCATCATTTTTTGTTACATCTGCCGGGATGAAGAAAAATGTCTCTGTGGCCTGAAACAGGGAATCGAGTTTTTCGTATTTCCCGCCTTCTTTAAAATGGGGCCGCGCGGAATTAAAAATATTTTTGATAAACTTCATTTATTCCATTTCCCTGTAATATTCGCCTTTGGCCTGTCTGAAGGCATTGCATAAGTTTATTTTGGAAGGGCAGACGTAGGTGCAAAGGCCGCATTCCGCACAATCAAGAAGGCCGTGAGACAGGGCTTCTTCTATCTCGTCAGCAAGAATGCATTTTAAGGTGAACTGAGGCAGAATATCCACAGGACAGACCGTTGCACATGATCCGCAGTTTACACATGGCCTCTTTTCACCGTGACAACTGCAATCAAAATCAAATTCTGATGTATTGAAAGCAGACAGAAAAGTCCTGGAAAAACTCGGTTTTGAATAACCTGGCCGTACAAATCCGAAAAACTCTTCCGTATTTCCTGCTGAAATCAAAGCTAAGGAATTTTCGTAAAATCCCATAAAGGTTTCCATAGATCCGGCATAACCTCTGAAAATCGAGCCTGCTATAAACCTTGTGCCGCCATTGTCTTCAAACTTATCCCCGACAATATGGGATAATGGAATTCCTGCCCGTGTCCGCAGATGTTTTCTTTTCAGCGCATGGCTTCCACCCACTGCCACAACCCTTTCTATAGGGTATGCCCCGAATTTGAAAAGCCTTGCAATTTGTAAAACGCCCTGACCGTCTAAATACCATGACCTGTTTTCAGCAGATGATTTTCTGATATGATAGAGCTGGACACCAGGATCATCAACAGGATAATCCCCGGAAAAAACTCTGGCAGCGGGAATGGTCAGTGCCTTCAGCAGATCTTCGCCGGCAACACTGACTTCTACATTCTCAGCCAGTTTCTGCAAAATACGGATTCCAAAATTGAAAAGGCCGGTTGTGCCTGTCAAATAAGCTTCGGGCCTGGGTAAAAAAGGCTCTTTGGCCCCAAGGCATACAAAAATTCTATGGGGTGTATCAGCCGGGTCTGCAATATCTCGAAATGGAAGAGATCTGATAAAGGGCCAGACCCCTCCTCTTGTCAAAGCTGCAATGACCTTATCTTTTTCAAGAGATTCAAGCCTTTTCTCATCTATGGCATCAAATGCCTCAAAGTCTTCATCCTCATCAAGTTTGATCACAATCTCTTTGACAACTCTTCGGGGGCCGAAATCAATTCTGATAACTTCCCCCCCTCCCGGTGATAAAAATTTGACATCAGGATTCCGCTTATCTTCAAAGAGGATTGATCCCACTTTTACCCTGTCTCCGACTTTAATTTTCAGTCTGGGCTTGATAAAAGGAATTTTTTCTGGCAATATCCCGACTGTTGCCGGTTTTTCCAATGCCTCAGTCTCAAGGGAAGGTTTTCCCGCGATGCTCAGTTTGATATTTTTATTTGCTCGAATTGAAGTCATCCAATAACCTGATCCTGAAAAATTGTTATAAACTGCTGGCAAATGGTTAAAAGCAAAAAATGTGCCGCCCATCTATTGTCAACCAGGTAATATTTCCCTGGTCAGGGTTGGCATGAATTTTGTACTGAATAAATCGTCAACAATATAGCCGATATGATTGTCTGGTGCAATAATAATTTTCAAAATATGAAAGGAGCCTGGAATGAGCGGAAAAGAAAAAAAACTGAAACAGGTGTGCAAATGTGAAAATTGTGGAAATGAAGCTGAAATGGTAATTACCTGTACATACGAAGAAGAAAACCACGAACATGAACACAAACCGTCTTCCGAGAATAAAA
>JAUCGE010000309.1 GCA_030377965.1 Desulfobacterales bacterium HSG16 | reverse complement strand
TGACCAGATGTAATCGTTGTAGCCGTACAAAAATTTTGTTTATGAATGTTGCAGAATTTATAAACTTGTCACCGATGAAATTAACTCATTGGCAGGCGAACCGTAAATATGGCCCCTTTTCCTGGGTTCTGGCAGGTGTCAAAGATTCGGAAATGGAGCGGGAAAAGGTAATGGATATATTAAAAAATATCCTCGCCAACAGTCCAAAGTTTGTGGGAGTTTATACCTGCTGGGAAAAGGAAGCTTTTGACGGGCTGGACAGTGCGTACGCAGATACGGAAGGCCATGACAGCACAGGCCGATTCATCCCATACTGGAACCGGGGGGCAGAAGAAATAAAGCTGGAACCCCTTGAAGGTTACGACAAGGAAGGAATCGGAGAATATTACCTGGGTCCGAAAAGAACAAAATCAGAAGTCATTACCGATCCTGTCAGTTACATAGTCCAGGGATCTCCGGTTCTGATGACATCTGTTTCAGTGCCTGTTATGGCGGAAGACACATTTGTGGGCGTGGCAGGTGTGGATATTCGTCTGGATACCCTTCAGGGACTTGTGGATAATGTGGAAAATCTTTATGACGGAGCGGGAAAAGTATTACTGGTCAGCAATAACGGCAAGCTTGTGGCTGGAAGTGGTCAACCGGAACTTGCGGGAAAACCGGCTATAGAATTTCTGGAAGAAACCAAAGGCTTTTTAATAGACAAACTGGACAAAAGCCTGAAAAAAAATCTTTCCAATATAGATGGGATAATGGAACAGAATATTAACAATGTCTGGTCTATGGTTTCGATTCCCATGTTAATAGGTAAAACCAGAGCATCCTGGTCAGTCCATGTACTCGGCCCTATGGAAAAAATCACGGAAAATGCAAATCGGCAGAAAGAAGAAGCCAGAAACGCCATGTGGAAAATGATAGCTTTTGGTATATTCTGCCTTGTGGCTTCACTTTCAATCATGGGAGTCGTTATTTATAGGATTATTACGCCCATCCGGCAGATAGTCAATATTGCTGACTCTATCGCCAGAGGAGAATTCGATCAGAAAATTGAGATAAAGCAAAAGGACGAAATAGGACTTTTAGCTAATTCTTTCAATAATATGAAAGATACCATCGGCCATGTGTCAGAAGAAATGGACATGCTTATCATAGCTGTAAAAGAAGGCAGGCTTGATGTCCGGGGCAATGCTGATTCATTTGACGGAGCCTGGAACACACTTGTAACTGGTACGAATTCTTTGATCGAAGCATTCACCGAGCCGATAAATCTGACTGCTCAATATGTGGACAATATCTCAAAAGGAAAGATTCCAAAAAAGATTGTCATGGAATATAAGGGAGATTACAATAAGATCATAAAAAGTTTGAACCGGATGATGGAAAACCTTACACAATTTGCGATTGAGGTGCAATCAGCGGCGGAAAAAGTAGCTGCTGGCAGCGAAGAACTGAGTTCGACAGCAGAGCAGGTGGCCGAAGGAACATCCCAGCAGGCTGCCGGAATCGAAGAAATATCGAGTTCCATGGAACAGATGAGTGCAATGGTTACTCAGAATGCTGATAATGCACAGCAGACAGCTTCGATTGCTGGAAAAGCTGCTGAAGATGCTGAAATGGGAGGCAAAGCAGTAAGTGAAACCGTATCTGCGATGAGGCATATCTCTGAAAAAATTCGAATCATCGAAGAAATCGCACGGCAGACCAATATGCTTGCATTGAACGCTGCAATAGAGGCGGCCCGTGCAGGAAGTCATGGCAAAGGCTTTGCTGTGGTAGCCACGGAAGTTCGTAAGCTGGCTGAACGCAGTCAGCAGGCAGCAAAAGAGATTAACGATCTTTCAGCTCATAATCTGGAAATTGCCGAAGAAACGGGAAAAACACTTGAAGGTATGATGCTCGGCATTCAAAAATCATCCGAACTCTTTCAGGAAATCAGTTTGTCCAATCAGGAACAGGCCGGAGGAATCGCACAGGTGAACAAGGCCATCCAGCAACTTGATCAGGTAATTCAGCAGAACGCTTCATCAACCGAGGAAATGGCAGCTGGCAACCGTGAATTTTCTTCACAGGCAGAACATCTGGCAAACCTTGCATCTTTCTTCAGTATACAAAGGAAGGAAAAAAATTATCTCGCAGATTCTCTCAATCAAAATATTTCAGGCATTGAACAAAATGATGAATCTTTGGATCAGGATAAATCAATTCTTGATTCAAAGCTAAAGGCAGAAACCGGAATATCAATCAATATGGATGAAAAGGATTTCAAAGATTTTGAACAATACTGATTTTTTTTTAACTTACTATGGCCGTGGATAAAATTAATTCCATCCACGATCCTAAACTATTTGCTCAGAGAAAGGGGAACACCATGAAAAAAGCTATTGTCATAGCGATTATCTCTATTCTGTTGACAGCCGGAAGTGCATACGCAAGACAGTACAAAATCGCCAATGTTGCCTGGACAGGCTGCGCCCCGGCCAATGTAGCTGAAATAAAAGGCTTCTGGAAGGAACAGGGCATTGATGTCAAGGTGTTTACAACTGTCACTCCTAACGAATCCCATGAACTTTTAAAAAACAGGCTGGTAGATATAAAGTTCGATATGATCGGCAGCAGCATAGGGCAATACATGGACGGGGAACCCATTCGAATAATAGCAGAAACCAACTGGTCCCAGGGGGGCGATAAGATACTTGTAAAAAAGAATCTTGATCCTGCCGCTCTCAAAGGAAAACCAGTGGGAGTTTACTTCAATGTCCCGGCTGTCACCTTTTTTCTTAATCAATATCTTTCAACCATCAATGTAAAGCTGTCTGACACCAGGATCATAGAAATGGAAGCGGACGCGCTGGCAGACCATTTCATAGCAGGACGTTTTGGTATTATTGTCAGTTACGATCCTACTGCGCTGAGAGCAGAAAGAAAGGGAAACGGCAAGATTGTAGCCACATCCGCTACATACGAAGGATGCATTCCCGAAGGCATGATGGTGATGAAGGATGTACTTGGAAAAATACCGGAAGAGGATCTGATAAAAATTTTGAAAGGATGGATAAAGGCTGTGAAATGGACTCAAGATCCTGCAAACTGGAAGGAATATATGAAAATCTTGAATGAACGGACATTCAAAGGCATGGACCCATATTCCGAAAAAGATCTGAAAGAAATGGTGGGCGCTGTACACATTCATTCCGCATCTGAGCAGCTTGAACGAAACAGAGAGGAAGGCGGGCTTCACATCTATCTGGAACAACTCAAAGAATTTTTATCTGCTAACAAGATGCTCAAAAAAGAATTTACCCATGATACGATTTTTTTTAACAAAGCTATCGTCAAGGCATTAAGCCAGCCCTGATAAATGTTTGTTACCATAAATACCTGATCATATATTATGTAACAATCCTACGAAAATATTTAAAA
>JAUCGE010000308.1 GCA_030377965.1 Desulfobacterales bacterium HSG16 | reverse complement strand
TCCCTTGCTGAATTAATCAGGATGCGTGCAGAGCCTGAATCACTCTCCGATTAATAGAATAGAAAAACGTTGAGCTTACAAAAACTTTTTGTGTAGATTTACCATAAAATATAAAGAGGATACGATTTTCATGTAATTTTTTTTCAACCATTTAAAATAATTATCTTTTTTGTATTGATTGTAATTCTGCCTGCTGTATGCAGGGCAGGTATCGTAAACGGAACAGTTGAGGGATGGGTCGGATATGACAGCAATCCCTCCCTTTTGTCCAAACCCGAATCATCTGCTTTTGCCTTATGTAAATTGATGTTGTTTCGTGAATTTAAATTCGATTCTCCCTCAATGGATGGCAGTTTGTATCTGGAAGGACAGTTTAAAAACTATTTTGAAATGAAAGACAATTATCTTATCAGCGCAGGAGGTAATCTATCGTTTCCGAATTCTGGAAGCCGCTGGCTCCCGTTTCTTTTTGCGGATATATCGACATATATTGATAAAGAGAAAGAAGAGGATGAATCCAACAACCTGTCAGCAGGTGCAGGTTTTGACTGGATAGCAAATTCAAGACTGACTCTTGGCGCAAAATATGCTGCAACTTTCAAAGATTATAAAGAAAAGGCGATTATTGAGGTGGTAGTGCCGCCGGAATTCCATAATCCGACTCCGTCTAATCCGGGCAATCCTACATCTCCGGGCAATGCAGGACAGCAGCAACAGCAGCAGCCTCAAATAATTACTCAGGCAATATCCAGAGACGACCAGATTCATACTGGCACAGTTCACGGAACTTTCTATTTTTCTCCTGAATTTTCCGGGGATCTGGCTTTTGAAATAGAAAGATGTGATTCATCCATTGATGAGGAATCAAACGACAGGACAGGCGCAATTTTAACTTTTTCGTGGTCTCCGAGTCCTGACTGGGAAACAGAGTGCAGGCTCTCATGGGAACACATAGGCTATGACAAATCAGACCCGGATATGAAACGGGAGGATTCAATATGGGGTATTGGAATAGAAATAATCCGGTATTTTGAGCAGACAGGACTGTTCGTAAAATTCAATCGGTCAGAAAATAATGGAAGTCCTGATCTGGAATCCTATGATCAAACGGTGACACAATGCGGAATTATCTGGTCATTTTAATTATCGTCTCATTTTGTTTCGCAACTCTGGCAAATGCAGGAGATGTGATAATGGGAACCCTTGTATCTGCCGACAGAAAAATCGGCACGATGCAGATTGAGATCGATAACAGGGTAGGAAAAAAGAATTCAACCCATAAAATGACTGTCACCTGTGAACCTGATCGAATGCCTTCCAATATGAAAGCAGGCTCTCTGGTTCGAATATGGGGCAAATATGGCGAAAAAAGGCAAATTTTCAAGGCTCGCCACATTCGAACAGGTTTTTCCTCAAGGCGCATTGATGACCCGACAGGAGTCCGATCCAGGCTCAGAAAAGATGGGGGCAGACCCAAAATGCAGCGTAGAAGACCTCACATGAGAATGAGGAATCGCCGGGGACGCCCATGAACAGGACAGATGCCGATGAGACCATGCACATCGTCGGCTCTTCTGCTTCTGGTTCGGATACGCCTTCAATTTTTTCCACCATATCCGCATGGAAAGTGAACCTTCTCTTTTTTGGCCTGCTGATAGCCATCGTACTCGCCTATTTCTTCTGGCAGGTTCAACACGCCCATCAAGTCTTTCTCGGATATGTGCATGAACGCAGCTCCATACTGGTCAGAGTCATTGAACGAAACGCCGAGAATGCAGTCATGTCCCAGGCTGCCATCGAGGGTATCATGGAAACCTTCATGGGCAATTCCGCCCGGTTCGTCGATTATCTGGACAGTATCGAAAGCTTTTCCGATGCGGAACTTGGATCATTTGCCCTTGAAGCCGGGCTTTCCGGAATCTGTATTATTAATGAAGATAAAAGCTTTCATTCCGGGCCTGAACAATGGCTTGAAAAAAAATATATGAACTGCAAAGCAGATGAAAAAAATCTCATTTTCCTGCCTTCCGCACATCTTTATCTTTTATCTTATCCTAAATTTGACACAAAAGGCTGTATTATCCTGGGATTGAGCGCAATAGAGATAGAAAATCTCCGTCGTCAGACCGGATTGTCACATCTGCTGAAAAAACTGTCAGGACTTGGCGGTATTTTATATGTACGTGTAGAAAAAGAAAAAAATCTTACCCCAAAGGTAAACAACGAAAAGATGTTACCTTTTCCGTCACCTCCGCCTTCATTTTCCGGATCTTCTCCCCCATTTTCGGATGTTCGTATTTATATAAACGAATCGGAAAAACTGGCAGAAGCCCGCCTTCCTTTTGGTTCCGAAGTACTGGTAACAGGCATTGATGCCTCCCGTTTTTTCCACAGGGTCAGCAACCTGTGGATCGAATTTTTCGTTTTCAGCGCCATCCTTGGATGTCTGGGAATAATCTTTTCCTATCTTCTTTATAGATATCAGAAGATTCATATGAAAAAAATTACTGATTATGAAAGGGCTCTCGCACAACAAAGAGAAGATGCGGCACTAGGGCGGTCTGCTGCCTCAATTGCCCATGAAATAAAAAATCCTTTGAATGCCATCAGCATGGGATTACAAAGATTCCAGATAGAAGCTGACGATATCCTGTCAGACGAATACAATCAGTTGATTACCAGTATGCTGTCTGCCGTAGGCAGAACAAATTCCATAGTCAACAATATCCGCCAGTTCGCTCATCCCATAAAGCCGGTAAAACGTCCCGTTTCCCTCCGTACAATAATCGAGCATACAACGATTCTTTATAAAATTCGGTGCGACGATGCAGGTATCGAACTCAATCTCAATTTTGAAGATGACGGCAATGTAGAAGCAGACAGATTTCTTCTCGAACAGATGATAGAAAACCTTGTTAAAAATGCGGTAGAAGCCCAGGAAAACGGAGGATATCTAAATATCAGCCTGAAACGGAAAAAAGCCGAAATCTGCTTGAGTATGGAAAACCCAGGATTTTCGACCGATGAAGGCGATGAAAACACAATTTTACAGCCTTATTTCACGACAAAGAGCAGGGGAACTGGCCTCGGCCTTCCAATCGCATCAAAAATCGCAAGAACTCACGGCGGAAGGCTTGAAGCCACAACACCTTCTGCGGGTATCCTGCGGATTCTTGTTTTTCTTCCCTGTTGAGTCTGAAGTTTTAGGAATTTTCCCAATTAATAAAATACCCGCCCTGCCGTCGATAATTGGGTATGTTATTTCTTTGGAATTCCCTTGTTGGGGTTGACATGAGGTGGAAAATCAGGCATATTATCATTGATTTATAAAGATGCGAAGCATGGCAGGATAAAATTTTTTACTATAATCAAGATTTGGTTTTGGAGGTAACGATTGAATATCATAATAAAACAACGAATTGCATTGTAGGC
>JAUCGE010000307.1 GCA_030377965.1 Desulfobacterales bacterium HSG16 | reverse complement strand
TCTGTAAAGTGACAAATCTGGTCAAAACTATTGAAGCATTGAAAAAAGCAGGTATTTGGGTTTTCGGTCTTGACCGGCATGGGAAAGATTCGATCTTTCAACAGGATCTTTCCGAAGGCATAGCCATTGTGACAGGCGGTGAAGAAAAAGGAATACGGCCTTTGGTAAGAAAACATTGCGATCACCTGGTTTCAATTCCACAGCAAGGACCTCTCAATTCGTTGAATGCTTCTGTAGCCGGAGCTGTAGCAATGTATGAAGCATTCAGACAGTGGGAGCTAAAAAAAGCTATCAGAAATAAAAAGGGAGCCTGATTATGGCAAAAATCATAAATCAAGATGACAAAACCCTGGCCACACCTGACAATCCTGTCATTCCATATATCGAAGGAGACGGAACAGTGTGTTATGCATGAGCATGAAATGTTATAAAACTTATATAGGTACTTATGGTAGGGCTAATATTCCTACCCGCCATTTCAGACGGCATATCGTTTTTTGAATAAAGAGGTTGAAAAAAGTATATGATATCAAGGCTGTATAGTCCAGATGAACTGAAAGATAAGCTCGAACCCATAAAGGCATCTGGCAGAAAAATAGTGTTTACCAACGGATGCTTCGATATTCTTCATGCCGGTCATGTGAGATATCTTACAAAAGCGCGGGAAGCAGGAGATGTTCTTGTAATCGGACTTAATTCGGATAAATCAGTTCGTGCTATCAAGGGCGACACCCGGCCTGTAGTCGATCATAATCACAGGGCCGAAGTACTTGCAGGTCTAAGGTGCGTCGATTATATATGCATCTTTGACGAGCCTGATCCCTCAAAATTAATCAGGATAATAAAACCCGACGTTCTCGTCAAAGGCGCTGACTGGTCTGAAGATGAGATTATCGGGGGGGATTTTGTCAAAGAACAGGGCGGAATTGTCCGAAGGATTTCCCTTGTCAACGGAATCTCAACCTCTGAAATCATCAGAAGAATCATGGATAGCAGATAAACTGATCAGGAAAACACGATAGAAAAAACAGGCAAAAATCCAGCATGATTTTAAATCACACAAATAATATACCCTGGTTTACATTTTCAAACCTCGAACCTTTTCAGGAAATTTTTCATGGAATTTTCACTCGAAACGGCGGCGTATCAGCGCACCCATTCGACAGCCTTAATACCGCAATGGGCATAGGAGATGATCCTGAATGTGTAATGAAAAACCGTGAAAGAATTTTGAAAGTTTCGGGTCTGAAAAGACTTGTATTTGCCCGGCAGGTGCATGAAACCGGCGTACTTGTCTATAAAAATAGTGACCAGAATATTGACCAGAATATTGATCAGGATGACTATGAACCTCAAACTGGCGATGCCATGATAACCGATATTCCCGGTCTATGTCTTGCCATCCAGGTTGCGGACTGCCAGCCTGTACTTGTTTATGATCCCAGGCACAGAGTAGTGGCAAATATTCATTCGGGATGGAAGGGCAGTATTCAAAACATAATCGCAGAAACCATAAATACCATGAAGGTTGTGTTCAATACATCGCCTGAAGACATAGTGGCAGGAATTGGGCCGTCATTAGGCCAGTGCTGTGCTGAGTTCATTAATTACAGGACTGAAATTCCGAAACGATACTGGGTGAATAAAAACGAATCGGATCATATCGACTTCTGGGCCATAAGCTGTAAACAGCTTGAAGATGCTGGTGTGAAAAAAGATCGAATTAATATCGGCGGTCTTTGCACAAAATGCAGCACAGATCATTTTTTTTCTTATCGCAAGGAAAAAACAACCGGCCGTTTTTCCGCTCTGATTGGCATTCAATAACTTTCGTTTGAAAGATAAAACCTCAAAATGATTGGAAAATTGTGAATTCTTATCTTTTCTATGATATCGAAACTACCGGATTTAACAAGGCATATGACCAGGTAGTACAGTTTGCAGCGATCAGGACAGACACCAGGTTCAATGAAATCGAACGACACAATATCCTTGTAAAGCTCAGGCCGGATGTGGTGATTTCGCCCCAGGCTATGATTACCCACCGTATTCCTATTGCAAAACTTGGCTCCGGCATGTCCGAATATGAGTCTATTTTCAGGATACATCGGATGATGAACGCTCCAGGCACAATCAGTTTAGGGTATAACAGCCTTGGGTTCGATGACGAATTTTTGCGATTCTCTTTTTATCGAAACCTGTTTAAACCCTATACTCACCAATATAACAAGGGTTGTTTCCGGATGGATCTTCTGCCTATGGCCGCAGTTTTTCGAGTATTCAAGCCTGATGTACTCAAATGGCCGGAAGCAGGCGGCAGGCCGAGTTTGAAGCTCGAACTTATCAATGCCGCAAACAACCTGGTCAAAGGGCGTTCCCATGATGCACTTGTAGATGTAGAAGTATGTGTAGCTCTGGCCAAAGTTTTTTATCGAGAAAAGAAAATGTGGGATTATTTAACAGAAAGCTTTGATAAAAGAATCGACCAGGACAGGATTTTTCAGCTGCCGCACTCCTTTGACTCGATCTTCGGTCCCCATTCAAAGGCGCTTATAGTTGACAGTATGTTCGGCCCTGATGACTCTTATCAGGCTGTTGGCCTTTCAATAGGTAATTCAGAAGCTTATAAAAATCAGAGCCTTTATTTAAGGGTCGATCTTCCTGAACTTATTGAAACCAGGCAGGATAGTATAGATAATACAACACGAATCATCCGGAGAAAATACGGAGAACCCCGTTTCATCCTGCCGCCAAAGCCGAGATTTTATAATCGTATTTCTGCCAGACGACGTGAAACAGTGAAAAACAATATAGATTTTCTGCTGAAAAATCCCATTGTATTCCATGAGATAATAAAATACCACAGGCAATATAAATACCCATTTATTCCGAACCTTGATATTGACGCAGCCTTGTACCAGAACGGCTTTCCATCACACCGGGATACAAAAACCTGTGAACGATTCAATAACGCTGATCTGCCAGAAAAGATAGAGATGATCAGTCTTTTTAAAAATCCGGGATACAAAAACCTTGCCAGAAGAGTTCTCTGGCGAAATTATTCAGATCGTCTTGATGCTGAACTTATGGATGATCTGCACAGGCATATGAAAAAAGTAAATCCAGATTCTCTGGATAAGGCCATGCTGGACTATATGGGAAAGCCTCGATTTACACCGGAAGAGGCCATATCTGTTATCAAACGGATCAAAGAAGAGGATGAGCCAGATTCTGAACAGATTACTCTTTTAGATGAACTTGATGAGTATCTGCACGATCATTTTATCTTATGATGCACAAGAGGCTGAGAGGTGTCAGAGAAAATAATATACCTTGGATGAAACTGGTGTGCATTCATGGCTTTTTTCGCCTCCTGAGATTTTGGCTTCCCACCTCTTTCATCTGGTAGTATCGCTTCTCAATCAAACCAGGCAGG
>JAUCGE010000051.1 GCA_030377965.1 Desulfobacterales bacterium HSG16 | reverse complement strand
CGTCCCTTGCTGAATTAATCAGGATGCGTGCAGAGCCTGAATCACTCTCCGATTAATAGAATAGAAAAACGTTGAGCTTACAAAAACTTTTTGTGTAGATTTACCATAAAATATAAAGAGGATACGAGAATTGGATAGCGATAGTTTATTGTTGCAATTTAGAGATGAAATACAAAATATTGAAGGGGATTAACAATTTTTTGACTTTGCCTTATACAGTGTAATTCATATCATGGAAAAAAACATGGGCCGTAAAATGCTGCTCTTTCTCGTCGTCTTTTTTTAATAGCCATTTCCATTTTTTCCAGGGATATTGGGATATCGGGCGCTCTGTGCCTGAGCATTCCGAAAAGAGATTTTACAGATTTTTTTTCACCGGATCTCAACGGTTTTCTGTCATCGGAACGAAGAAGACAGGCTGTTCTCATAAGATTTTCAAAATCCTCTCTTTTTGCTTAGTTTTTCGACCATTTCTTATTTTTGTATTCTTCTTTGGCATCTCTAACCTTTCGCCCTGGTATTCGTCAAGCTCAAGAACACGACGCAGCCCAATTCTTAAATACTCTTCCTGTGATTCAATACTGATGGTATTCCTGCCCAATGCCTTAGCAACGGCAGAGGTAGTAAATGTTCCTGAAAAGGGATCAAGCACAGTGTCGCCTTTGTTGCTGCTGGCACGAATTATCCTATCCAGAAGAGCTTCAGGTTTCTGTGAAGGATGCTTTTCATATTCACCCATTCGATAGCGCACTCGCGGGAAATTCCAAACGTTTCCAGGAACTTTTTTTGTTTTGTATGGTTTCGGAGTATTTCCACGATAATCAATTAGCTTCCTCTTTGCACCGGTTTTTGCTTCAACAAGAATTTCATCTGCGTTAAAAGGGTATGAATTTGAATTTTTTACACAATGCAAGATAGGCTCGTATAATGATCCGTAATATTTTTTTGCTTGAACTCCAGAACTATCGTATGACCAAATAATACGGCTAAGAACCGCAAGCCTTTCTCTGATATAAAGATCAAGATAGGGCATGGCTTGAGTGCTTGTCATAAGATACATTGTGCCAGCAGGCTTTAGTACTCTTATACACTCATCAATCCATTTATAGGCCCATTTGGCATATTCAATATCTGATGACCAACGGTCTTCAAATTGAGAAAATTTTTTGCCGATGTTGTACGGTGGATCAACAAAAATCAGATCGACAGACGCATCGCCGATTTTCGAACGCAGTATCTCAATGGCATCGCCATGATGGATTATATGACCATTGCTGTTATATTGTTTCATCAGTTAAATGCTTCTCCTATCTTTACTGAACATTGATACCGCCTTATGTATTCCTCTCTGAACAGATGCCAGATTTGCCCGTGCCAGATATAGACACATTCTGCACAAAATTAGCAAATAGGTTGGGTTGAGCGATAGCAAAACCCAATATTTCTGTTTTGCAATTCACAATTTAAAGCAAAAGGCTGATCATAATTCGGCCAATGGGTGCAGCAGTTTATACAAAGCGAACTTGATATCGATGTTGTTGGGTTTCGTCCTTCAACCCGACATATTTAACTGAAACTCGAAGACAGATCATGGAAATGTCCCCGAATACACCTCACACGCGAGGTGCTAAGGCTGCTCGCTGCCTTTCTCGTATGGCTGAACAGTCTGCAACCCTGGTATGAAGCGATAATGCTTTTGGTTGAATGTGTATAACGGTATGTCGAGTGCCACCGCAGTCTGACCAATCAGCACATCCAGCAAACCAGCGTTATGACTGAGACGATAACATGTGAAAATTTCGAGAGCCTTATCACAGTCCTCGGATGAAGGCCAGGCTATCCCATAAGCCGCCAACTCGCGTTGCAGTCTATCTTGTTCCACCTTGTTCCTGCAACCTTGAATCAGTTCCATCACCACATATCCAGGAAGTATTATCTCTTCCTCGTCTTCCAGGGTATCAAACCATTCCACTGCTGGTGCATATTGGCGTAACAAATCTATCATCACATCGCTATCCAGCAAAATCATAACTTATATCTCCACGTTTTTGTGCTTGTTCTCTCAACTGCCGGGCATAAGCGGAACTATCTCTGATTTCGTCACGATCTTTCCACAAGCCAATTAGCCCAGATTGCCTTAATTGTCGTACTGTCAATCGATTACGTGGAGCGATTTTCAAAGGTTCAAGCAGTACAATGACTTCGACGGCTTGTCCCTTCTGGCAAGGTAAATCCGTGATTGACACTTTGCCGTCTTCTTCAACGACTTGCTTTACTCGAATAGCTTCCATCTATCCTCCATTTCCATTTCTTCTGTCCATCGTTTTAAACCAGCACACCTGCACCTGATCTCTAATATCACCGCCCGAATTTATAATCCTGTGCAGATAACTTTTGTGACAACTGTTGCTGAAGCAAGTAGGTTGGGTTGAGCGATAGCGAAACCCAACATTTCTCTTTGTGCAATTCACAATTGAAATCAAGAGATTTATCATAATTCAGCCAATGGGTGTAGCAATTTGAACAAAGCGAGGCTTGATATCAATGTTGTTGGGTTTCGTTCTTCAACCCAACCTACTTGACTACCCATCCCTTTACGGTACATATTCAAAATTAATTGACAATTTCATTATGCCATCCTGCTGAAATTTACCGCAAGAATATTTATTTAATGAATCACATTCATTATCATTATTTTTCGTCGCGCCTGGGGGCAAGCCCCCAGACCCCCATCTTCTTTCTTTCATTACCTGATCGGAGGCTGGAACCATTCGACCTGCACTACATTCCGCTCGCCCGCTCGCTCCATTCCGTTTAGGTGCGAATGATTCCTGCCTCCTCATTACTTGCCTGTCCCTGCTTTATTGCTGACCTGCGAGCAAGACAAGCCGGAAACCGTAATTGGCGAGCCGGCGACCAGGCGAGTCGTAGCGCCGGTACGGAGACCGGCAGTACCTCGCGCCGTCGTTCCAGGAGCCGCCACGAAGCACCCGGTAAGAGCCACCTGATGAATTCAGCGGATCTTTTCCAGGACTCTTCGAATAGTAATCCGAATCATACCAATCCTGCACCCACTCCCGGACGTTGCCGTGCATATCATACAATTTCCAGTAATTTGGCATTTTTGTTTTAACCGGATGTGTTTTTCCCCCGGAATTTTTATCAAACCAGCCCATCTGTGTCAGACACCATTCTCCGTCCCCACAGGACCATCGGGTTTTTGTGCCAGCTCTGGCTGCATATTCCCATTCCGCTTCGGTGGGAAGACGATACATCGGCTTTCCTGCCTGCATGTTCAGCCATGAAATAAAAGACTGAGCATCTTCCCAGGAAACACAGTTGATTGGATGATCTTCAACGTTTTCCTTGTTCCAGTTACAATCGCTGCATTCCTTGTACGAATCTTTGCTGCCGCATTTTGAAGGCGGATCATATCCGGTGCTTTCGACAAATTTGCGGTATTCCCCTACAGTGACCTCATGATCGGAAATTTCAAAGGCTTTTGTAATCGTCACGGTATGGACTGGTTTTTCATCACTATATCCGTCGTTGCTTCCCATCTGAAAAGTACCGGGTTTTATTCGAATGAAATTGAAGGTAAGCCTGCCCTTTTTTTCCGTCCCGTCCAGCGAAAGCTCCACCTTGACAATCCCCCCTGACGGCACGAAATATTTTTTCTCTCTGGATTTGCCATCTTTGACGATTTTCAACACATGGTTTCCCTCGCTTATGTCAAGAGTCAAAACCTCGTTAGCTTTTCCTTTGAACTCTCCGTCGATATAGATATCGACATCTCTGGGTATTGTCTTGAATACCATCATTCCTTCACCTGCCATAGCAGGAATGCACAGACCCGTCATAATGATAATTGAAATCAGAAACCGCATATTTCCTCCTGTCAATATAACCTGTTATATTTTTTATGGACAACCGCTGAATAACGGATATTTCCCATTTTTTGCCAACACTTCGGCGCAATGCCGATTCCGTGAAGATTGCCGACGTGCTTCCTCTCGTGACTTGTTGAACATTCTCTCCTGCTCATAACTCGCTCTCCGGGCTTCATCCATCATTCTGTCAGTCTGCTGATCAATGGCATCGGCCAATCGTCCTTTTTCATAACTCAAATCCGAAATCCTGGAAGTCATGTACTGGATATCGTTACGCGTCTTTCTTCCCTGTTCACCAATGACACTTCGAGTCATTCTCCCCTCATCAGCGATGCTACTCCGAATTTTTCTTCCTTCATCAGTAATCGTAGTCCGGGTAAGTCGAGCCTGATCCCGGATCGTATCGATAATTCTCGCACTTTCCTGCCTGTACAATTGGTTCAGATCATCCAGTTTCTGTGTGGTCTGTTTCTGAAAGGAAGCAACCGTTTTTCTAAATGACATGGTTTCTTCACGATCCATCATTTCCGTATAAGCTTTTGTATCGATGAATATTTCTTTCCGAATCAGGCTGTATTTTCGCTGTGCGATCAAAAGCTCATTTTTTCTTTGCCAGGAACGCATCTCGTTATACAATTTCCGGGCAATGGTCTCTTTCTGCCGCTGTCTGCTGGAAAACAGATTTCCAATGGAAAAGGATTCAAGGGTTTCGTCGATAGCCTGGTATTCCATTTTTTCAGCTTTTCTGCTTATTTCTTCCAAATGAGGTGAAGTGGGAAATGTGCGAATATATTCGTCAAAAAACTTGACACTGTTCAATTTTCCCGCATGTTTTTCCGCTCTTTCAAAAGCCAGCCGGAAAATTCCCTCCAACGCCCTGACCGCCTGGGGAGAATTGGGAAACTCCTTGATATAATACTGATAACCCAGAATAGTATCTTCTTTTTGATATAAATCGAACAATCTGTCCAGAGCCTCCAGGGAATATTTTCCCCCTGGCATGACTTTAACAAAACTCTGCAATTTGGCCATATTACCCGAATCTTTCACATCCTTCCATGTTTGCAGGTAAACGATCTCAGCGAATTCAGATGCCGGATATTTGTTCAAAAATTCGATACGGTAATAATGTTCCTTTTTTTTCTGAGTCAACTTGAAAGCGACAGGTTCTGCTGTTTCAAAATCGCCGACTGCTTCCAGCATTTTGACCGCTTTTTCAAGATCAATTGCAAAAATGGAAGATGTATAAAGACATAAAAAGAATGTAATCAATAAAATACGCATACCAACCTTTCCGGATCTTTTTTTTTCTGCCTTGATTCCAAAAGAACAATGAAAATCTTTTATCCATGTTCCCAATATTTCTCTTTTATGAACTTTTACATCTTAAATTTCAATATAAAAGTGTTTTTAAACCTCATATCTCAATATGCTGTCAGGTGTCTGGTCTTTTCCCAGCGAACAATGATTGCATTTTCGAGCCGGACTATGATATAAATTATTTTGCAAACACAAGGAAATAAACAAGGTTTATCCCGAGCAATCCGTAAAGGATGCATTGAACGTCACAGTTCTATTTATAATGAACAGGTTCAGAAACATAAAAAGGGAGGAGGTGATCTCTATGCTCGACTTTGATTTGAGGGATACGGCTGCAGGACAGGGTATCCTTATAAAAGCCAGAAAGGTTGTAATCGAAGCGTTGGAAATACGTTTCAAGGATGTTCCGCAGGAGATACAAGAATTCGTCAATTCCATCGGAGAAGACAAATTATTGAGCAAACTGTTTAGATATGCTATCTGCAGCCCCACTATGGAAGACTTCAGCAAAACTCTTTCAGAAGTGTTACCGGCTTCGAATGCAGACAATATGCCTGAGATGTCCGCTTGATTTTTTCCTCTGCATTTGCACAGACCAGATAGGATATGCCGGCCAAGAGGAGGTGATAAACAGGGCTGATTCCCCTCACATTTTTATATTCAGAGGTTTTGGGTTGGAATGCTACACCACCCCCTCTCCGGCACATACCTCCCCAACTTCGGCGGCACAATCACCCCCTGATTCCTCAACATCTGAATCCGATACAAAAAAGCGGCTCCTCGCAAGATATGTCCTGCAACATCCACCACTCGCCTGTTTTCCACATCCTCCAGATAAGAATTCTTCACCCAGGCATTGAATGCCCCGATACACGGCCCACACCATATCTGATAATCCATTTCACGGCCTTTTTCGCCGATGTTTGACCATCTGGAGGCAAGCCCCAGATACCAGCGGAAAATCAGGGCCATCTTTCTTTTGGGATCTTTATCAGCGTTCACGATCTGGCTGGGATCACGGCCTTCGAAAAATGTCTTTGTTTCTTTCCAGATGGTGTCCAGATTTTTTCTGAAAACCTGTTTTTCCAGCTTTTCCCGTACATCAGCCGGGATTTCTTCTATGGAATTGCAGGTGTTGTACAAATCGTATAATTTCTGCGCTCTCATGGGAAAGAAAGAACCGCGTCTTAAAACCTGGAGTTTTACGCCCATTTCAAACATGTCGGATGCCGGGGCCATTGCTACATCTGCCATGTCTGCCTGTGCCAGGAGTTTTTTTGTGTGTTCGCAGGCTCCGGCTTCCACGCAGCCCTGGTTTACTGTTCCTGTCACTACATATGCCGCACCCATTGCGAAGGTGGCGAGGGCTGCTTCCGGGGTTCCTATGCCGCCGCCGGCTCCCACTCTGACAGGCTGTGGGTATTGATTTTTTGCCTGAATTTCGTCTCTCAGGGCTATTATGGATGGCAGCAGGGAAACCAGAGGGCGGTTGTCCGTGTGTCCGCCTGAATCGGCTTCTGCGGTTATATCGTCTGCCATCGGCACTTTTGTTGCAAGTCTGGCCTGCTGTTCTGTTATCAGGCCATCGGCGAGTAATTGTTGAACGATTTTTTCCGGCGGAGGTTCCATGAATTTTGCGGCTACTTCCCTGCGGGAGATTTTTGCTATGACCCTGTTTTTTATTTCGATTTCATTGTCTGCATTCAAGCTCAGGCCGGCTACACGGTAACGGACTACATTGGGGGTGAGGGCTATAAATGCGGCAGCTTCGACACATCTGACACCGTATTTGAGGTAAAGATCTACGGAACCTCTTTCGAGAGCCGGTTCCGCCGGGCTGTGGATCAGGTTGAAGCAATATGGGCCGTTCGGAAGAGCCTGCTGGATGCGTTGTATAGCTACTTCGATCCTTTCTGGTACAAGGCCGCCTGCACCGAAAGAAGCTAAAAAACCAGCTTTACCGAGTGCTATGACCATTTCTTCGGATGCAATTCCGTTTGCCATTGCGCCTGCATAGTAGCAGTATTTTGTTCCGTAGGTTGTTTTGAATCCAGGATCACCGAGTTGCTCCGGTTGAAATGCAGGAGCGTATGCTCTGGTTTCAAGGGTTTCTACCTTGTACATATCTGTTTTTGTCGTGCTTATGCCCAAAATTCCGTTGCCTTTGACTATATAACAGGGATTTTCCAGATTTGATAATCTTTTCTTTATTTCCCGGCTGTCGAAAGAAACCTCTTTTTTTTGAACAGGCCAGCCCCAGTTTTGATCAATATATGAATCCGATAGAGAAAGTTGGTTTGCAGTCATGAATTTGTCCTGTGTCATCATGTTTGTCCGGTTATTCAAATTTTCAGTTTTCAATTTTTTTCTTTAAACTTCAGGCTTCTTCGATACAGAGTGCGATATCTTTTATCTCATAAATCCGTATCTTGTCCTTCCACAGGCTGGCATCACCCACGAGGGCCACTCTGCCTGTTGTCCGTTCAATTTTTGTAATATGCACTTCTATGGCCATCAAGTCAATATCCGGATTCATCTGGCCCCTGTATCTCCAGACAATGGTATCTTCAATCTGGGTGAATTTCGGAGATGCGAACTGCGCTCCCAGATCCTGATTCAGGGCAAAAATCTGTAAAGCCTGCATGACAGATTCAACTCCCAGAGAGCCTGGCATTACAGGGTCCTGGTAGAAATGGCATTTAAAAAACCAGTCTGAAGGTTTGAGTTCTCGTTCCGAATAGATATATCCAAGCCCTTTTTTCCCACCCTGTTTTACAATTTGGGTAGTGTTGAGGAAATCGAGTTGAGGGCCGGTCAGGCGGTAATATGGTTTGCCTGCATCCGGTTCATAATATTTGACTTTCACTTCATCCGATTTCATATCCAGAAATTCGACTTCGACACCTGTCAGATATTTTTTCTCTGTCAGGGGATGGTTATCAACCCCGCTGTCAAGGCCCACCTGATCTCTGAGAGCCGCTGCCACAAAATATCCAAACGCGGCAGTTCCCGTATAATAGGGTTTTCCCTCCACCTCCGTTTCAAATTCGAAGGACTGGATGATGGTATTGCCCATAGCCGCTGTCGATAGCAGGGTGGATTTGTTTCTGATGGTCTTGCCCCGCAGGTCGATATCCTGGTGAAGCTTTCCCGCACCATCAAGATTTCTGAAATAAAAATCAGTTTCCGGATAAATCAATGTCGTACCCATGCAGGCGGAGATGAAACCGCAGGGCTGAAGTGCTATTTCCATGATTATGGAATAGGGCATTACAGCAGGATGGGAGTTCTGCTCATAATACCAGGCATCATGGGGAACCTCATATTCGGCGATGGCATAAGCCGGTTTTGAAAAATCATGGCGCTCTCCAACCACTTCGAGAACACGGGTGGTCAGCTGCAAATCTCCGTTAGGAGTTCTGGGAGGCTGGCGGTTTTCATAGATTTCAAACTCGGGTCCAAAGCATTCGGAGATTGAGCCTGTGGCAAAATTCTGGAGATGATACTGGGTGAACAGGGCTTCTTTTTCTTCTTTGCGTGGAACCTCTTTTACCTGGTCTGATGCCAACTGCCCTACTGTCACCTGCCGCTCAGATATTTCAGGCAGACAGATCTTATAAGGGTCATTCTCATGCTTTTCAACCAGTTGCACCCCGAGGTTTTTAAAATCCACCACAATTTTATCTTCCAGCAGAATGTCGATATTGGCAACTGCATAAGGATGGGGATCAAGGCCGATTTCAATTATTTCCATGCGATAAGTCAACAATCTGTCTTTGGGAATCACCTGGCCTCGGCATCTGACCTTCTGGGGAAGATTTTTTATGGGCTGGAACCTTGCATCTTTTGTCCGGGTATGCATTCCAATATAAAGGAGAAAAAATTGAAGGAGCTGACCGCATCCTTCGGCCATGAGAGAACCCGCCATTACTTCATCATCTTTGAAATGACATGGAAAATACCAATGATCCGGGGCAAGGATTTTTTCCGCCATGATCCTGCCAAGCCCCCAGGGGCCGCCGTTAATGTCGATGGATGTTACCCGGTCGATCATGAGCATTTCTTCGGAGGAAAAGCGCAATGACGGGTTCATGCCGTTTTTGGAATAGTTCTCGCCGAAACAGGCAGCCTGATCTCCTTTTATGATTTCGAGCAAGTCGTTTCTTTCAAAAGCTTTTTTATCGCATGAAAGAAACGGGGTGAACGATTTTTTTTCTATCCGGTTTCTTTCGCAAATTTCTTCCTCCGTATAGATGATTCCCTTGCCTGCCGCAAGTTCCTCATCAGTGAAAAAACCCGCGCAGCCTCCGTCCATTTTCAGCACCATCCGGTCTTCGACAAAGCATTCGTAGCTGAAAAAGAAGAGCAGACTTTCCCCGCTTTTGGCAAAAGAATTTATGCTGATCTCATAGCGCAGGGTTTCGCCTTCCATCGCGATGTCTTCCAGAAATGTCAAAGTGCAGTCTAAGAGCCGATAAACCCGTTCGCCCTTGCAGGAAAAATCTATGCCAAGATAACTGATAAGCAGAAGATCGCACTGGCCGGATTCCACTGAAACCGCCCAGGGAATCTGCCCGTCGATACCATACCAGGCATTAAAAGGGATGTCATATTCGGTAGTCATGGTCGAGGGTTTGAATTCTCCGCATTTTGCATTCAATTCCGTTACCCGCGTGACTAAAAGATACGGCATGAGAGGAAGCCTCACCTTTCGGTGATAGGTATCTATTATGGCATATTCTTTACCAAAAACCTTTGCTATGCTTCCACCTGCAAACTCCAGCAGATCGTTTTGATCCCAGATGACATTTTTTTCTTCTTTCTCAACGAGTATATTTTTTTCTGTGGCTAAATTTTCAGTATCGCCTCCAACTTGTGAATAAGGTACTGCATCATCCTGTTTTACCAGCGCGATTTGAAGTGCTATAAGCTCTTCGATCTGCTGACTTGCCAGTTTTCTCGAATTTAGAAATGCTTCATGAGATGCGTTTAAAAGGGATATATTTCGATTGATTTCCTGCCCCCCTCCGACACAAAGAAGAGAAGGAGCCTGTGCTGGTATATCCCGGCTTTCCGGTATGGTTTCATTCATATCTTTTACTTCCGGTAAAATGGGTTGAGAAATTGGGTTTATCTTTTCCATTGGTTTTGTTCTGGCAACCGGCTGCTCATGTCTGGCTGTCTGAATATGTTTGGCCGTTTGAGTATATTTTTCAGGTTCTTCAACGGGACATATTTCCGGATTATTATCCATTGTTTCTGTCCGATCCTGTGCAGTTTCGTAAACCTGCCTGTCGATCTTTTCGGCAATAGCCCTGTTTTCAGGAGTAAGAATTTTAGATTCTATGGTATCTCCCCCTAATGTTATGGCTTTTACCAGAAGCCGCTTGGAAACGGATTCCATTTTCGAGCGAACGAACAGAGGAGAAAGATCAAGAGAAACCTTATGGGAAAAAAGTTTTGCAAGTACCTGAATGATAGTAATATTTTCATCGTCACCTCTCTTGTCGATGCCTGCTGAAAGGTGTTTTTTATCTTTCAGTATTTCATCGATCCATTTCGAGCAATTGTCCCTGGGTCCGAGTTCTATGAATACCCTGCCTCCGTCATCATAGGCTTTTTCGATCAGCTTTTGAAAATCGATCTCATTGGCGTAGATATTGGCAACGTTTCTTGCGATTATTTCACTGTCAACTATAATGGGTGCAAAATCGAATGCTGAATAGAAATCAATATTTGACACCTCGTTGACCGGGAGCCTGTGCATGTTTATCAGGTCTTCGTAATCGGGCCTTACAAGTTCGCTGTGGATGGCATCTGTGACAGGTACTTCAAAATAATTGCATCCGAGATCACGGATTATCCGCTTACATGCCTGGTCATCTCCTGCAATGACTACTTCATTCGGGGTATTAACGAATATCAGGTAGGCTGAACGTCCCATAGAAGGATACATATCTTTTTCTAGTGCTTTACGAACCGCAGCAGGAGATGCTTCCAGTTTATAGCTGTACCAGATTTTCTTTTTGTCCGAATCCGAAAGATTCCAGGCTTTTCTGACATTTTCCATAGAACCTGTTATTCTGGACTTGAAAACCGGGGACTCACGAAGGCTTTTGCTGATTTTATCTGTCCTGTCCCACACGCCCAGGGCGAAAAGCATGGAGACTTCTCCCATGCTGTAACCTAACGCCTGATCCGGTGAAATGCCAAAACTCTCCCGGATAATGTCCGTATAGAGTATGGCGGACATGATACCGCTTTCAAACATGACTGCCGGAGTGTTGAATAACTGGGAGGAAAGGGCTTTCACCTCTTTTTCCGACAGGTTAGTCATACTTTTTGGATAGAGATATTCGCTTCCTAAAAGATCGCCGAGCTGAGATGTATAATCGCCTGCTTTTTCATAGACATCCGGAAAAAGCTGAAAAAGGTTTCGTCCCAGGCCGATATAAGAGTTGAACCCGCCCGGATATACAAAGGCTATTTTACCGTCACAGCCTAAAGGCTCCGGGGTGAAATAGCTTCCAGCTTCCGATGACCAGTCGGTATTGTTTTTGAATGCCTGTTGAATACCCATTCTTGATGCCTCTGCTTCATCATGGATTTCTTTTTTACTCTGGCCCAGAAGAGAAAGCCGGTATTTTGATGAAGTGTTTTTGGAAAAACTTTTGTAGAAATCTTCTGCTATTGAAGGCAGGTCTTTGTCAGAATCGGGGGCTGATAAAGATAAAACATGGTCGAGCCCTGCCTCCATGTCCTGAAGATTATCCCCGGTAATGATAACAAGAGATGGTGATACTCTGGTGAAATAGTCGCTTTTCCTGCTGGTCTGCCCCGGTTCATCGCAGAGGATCAGATGGGCGCAGGTATCGTCCGCACCCATGCCGCTTATAGCAGCTATTCTGGTTTTCTGATTGCTGTCAGCAAACCAGGTTCGAGATTCTGTGGGAACGAAAAAAGGGCTTTTTTCCCATTCATCAGGATATTTGGGACCTGACCAGCCCGGTGATCGGGGAATGAAACGGTTGTAAAGACAAAGCGCAGTTCTTATAAGACTTGCCATGCCTGATGCGGCAAAGGTATGGCCAATATTGGCTTTGACACTTCCAATAGCGCATTTCAACTCCTTGCCCGAACTTTTGTAAGCGTTCACCAGGCCGGATATTTCAGCCTGGTCTTCTTCTAACATGCCGCTGGCATGAACCTCAAGGTAATCTATGTCAGCCGGTGTTGTACCTGTTCTGTAAAAGGCTTTCTTACATGCCGCAGCAACTGTGGAATCATCTTTTCCTTTTGCAAACTCCACTGCATTTATGGCCGCATAAATCAGGTTTTCCTCTTCCCGCGCAGCGTCAATGGATTTAAGTACCACAGCTCCGGCACCCTCGCCCACCATCCATCCGTCTGAATTTCTGTCAAAACTAAGGCTGGCCTGCCCTTTATTGATCCGTGTCCGCCGATTTCTCAGCAGCACATTTTCAAATCCGCCTGAAAGATCGACAGCCGCAATGACAACAGCATCAGCCTCTGAATTTTCCAGAAGCAATTGTGCCACAGCAAGAGCTTTATACACAGAGTTTTCCTCGGAAGAAACACTGAATGCAGGGCCTGAAAAATCCCATACTGAGGCAATGCGGGAGGCCATGATATTACCTATGAAACTGGTGTATTGATTTACCTTGGCGACACCGTGAACACTTGCCTTTATATCTGCTTCAAAATCTTTGAGTTTGTCATCTGTCAAGTTTTTATCGAAACCTGAAAAACCTTCTTTCAACTGGGTGGCAAGGTTCACCCGTCCCCTGAACTGATGCAGGGCAAGTTCTGCTCCCATAGCTACCAGAACTGCCACATTGCTTCCTTCTTTAAGCCGGGCTTCACGTATAGCATTGTCTGCCACTTTCAGGGTGATCAATTGCTGTGGAATGAGCCTGTCGTCTTTGTTCGGCGGAATCCTGAACCTGAGAAAATCAAGATCAAATTGATCGATATATGCACCTTTAGGCGGTATGCCGTCTTCAAATCCATAGGATTTCAATATATCGTCATATTTTTCGATCCCCTTCCACCGTTTTTCAGGCAGAGGTATGAAGTGCTGCAACCCATCATAGGCAGTCCTGTGAAACTCTGCAAGACCTCGTGAATTACCGAACAGGGCATCCATGCCGATAATTGCCATTGAAAAAGGGGCAGCCGGTTTCCGGCTGTCTTCACTTTGACGGCTGTCTTCACTTTGCCGACTGTCTTCGCTTTGCCGGCTGCCCTCATTCTGACAGGCCGCCTGTCCGCCTTTCGCTTCCGGCCTTTTATCGAATTCCAGAACGATATGGCCGTTTATACCTCCGAATCCAAACCCGCTGACAGCCGCATGTTTTACATCACTGTTTACAGGCCAGGAACTGGCTACAGCCGGTATCTGACTTGCTGATATGACATTATTTTTTGAACTGTGGGGATTTTTCAAATTGATTGTAGGCGGAATTTTATCCTGCGACATGGAAAGAATGACCTTGATCATCCCGGACATACCTGCCCCGGTAAGCAGATGCCCCAGGTTGGATTTGGATGATCCCACAAGTGGAGACGCTCCGTATTTGCCGAAAAATGTATCCATTGAATCTAGCTCGACCTTATCTCCAAGCGGGGTGCCGGTTGCATGGCATTCCACATATGCTATCTCTCTCGGATTAATTTCGGCTCTCTCATATGCCCGCTCAAATGCAATATTCTGACCGTCTGCACTCGGAGAAAGCACCGACTGCCCGCGCCCGTCATTTGACAACCCCGTTCCCAGAATAGCCGCATAAATCCTGTCCCCGTCTTTGAGTGCATCTTCGTAGCGCTTGAGAACGAACATGCCCGCTCCTTCTCCAGCAACAAGGCCGCTGGAGCCTTTATCGAGTGGAGAAGACCCTGGAACATTGGGATATGCCTGAAAAATGGAAAAACCCATATTGACAAAAAAAGGGTCAGCGGCACTCACAGCACCGGCCAGCATCATATCTGCTCTGCCTGATGTCAGGTAGTCACATGCCAGTTTCACGGAATAGATAGATGATGCACAGGCAGCATCTATTGAAAAACTGGTTCCGGAAAGATTGAAAGCTTGAGCAATTAAAGCTGAAGGGTAGCCTGAGATCATGGCATTTTCGTCCGATACATCCTGCGGACTCGTAAAATGGGGAAGCTTGAATTTTTCGTTTTCGGGCAGGTTCTGCCCGGTCTGATTGCCCTCAAGTAATTCTTGTAATGACGCTTCGACAGCCCTGTGATAAATGGGTATAAAAAGATGATTCGATGATTTTGTGGGAAAAGAAAGATTGCCCAGGATGACACCGCAATTTTCACGATTTTTCCCGTTATCCAGGTATCCGCTGTCTGCAAGCGCTTCTCTGGCTGTATAAAGAGACCATTGAAACATGTCATCAAGTTTATCAAGCTGTGCTTCAGGCAGATCATATCCTGAAGGATCGAATTCAAAATCTCGAATAAACCCGCCCTGCATACAATAAAACTTATCAGCGACTCCTTTTGCGGGATCAAAATATTCATGAGGATCGACACCCATCTGATCAAATCCGGCCATTGATTTTGAATCTTTGCCTGAAATCAGGTTCTGCCAGTATTCTTTATAATCTCTGGCTCCGGGTAGAAGGCAGGAGATTCCTATTATCGCTATTTTTTCACTCATTATATTTTATTCCTCGTTATGCCTGCCCGAGTCCCGCAGGGGCGGCAAAAAAAAATGGCCAGGCAGTGTACTGCCGGGTTCAGATTCAATTTTTCATTGAGTCCCATGATCTGACACAATCACAACGAACAATGAAAGCTTTGAACCATGACTACAAGGATTACATGATAAAAAATCATGTAATCCTTCAATCCTTGTAATCATGGTTCAGGGGGGTTCGAGTCAATCTTTGAATTGTCATCCACGTCCCTAACCCAAAATTATTTCAAAAAAAGTTTCTTTATATCCACATTCACCCGATGGCTTACAAGCTGCGCCAATGCTCTCACAAATGAGACCTGATCCCTTGTGCCTTTTATATTCAAAGGAACTGCTGCAAACTCCTGGCCTTTCAAAATTTCCTCAATCCACAAAGAGCATGTCTGTCTTGGCCCTGCTTCGATAAATATTCTTCCCTCGTCATCATGAGCTTTTTGTACAAGCTTTGGAAAGTCCACAGGATCACAGAATGCCCTGGCAATGCTGTTGGCAATGGCTTTACTGCGTATGGGCAGGGGCATATAACATGAGGACGAATAAAATTTTATCCCTGACGGCTTTTCTGTAGGCAGGGTAAACAGGTCAACAATATTATCATATTCCGACCAGGCCGGTTTGCTGTGGATGGCAAGATCAAGGCGCAGAGGAAAATATTTGCATCCAATCTTTTCAGCAATCTTGATACAGGAGTCGGGATCTCCGGCAATGACCACCTCATTGTCAGTGTTGATCAGAGTCAGATACACCCGGTCTTCATGTTCAACCGCTTCTTCGACAAGTTTTCTGTCTGCAAGAAGAGTGTAAGATTCCCAGATAAATTTTTTGCCTCCTTCTGACAAATCAGGAAGTCCCCACTCTTTTCTCACAGCCGTGAGTTCTCCGTGCAGAGCTTTACTGAAAATCTCAGTCGCTTTAAGTTTGCCGCTCAACTGTCCTGGATCTTTCCATATCATAAGCGATGCCATCATGGAGGTTTCGCCCATGCTGTACCCTATTGCAGCTTCAGGGAAAAGATTGAAATATCCTGCCATTATCATAGTATAAATCACAGAAAAACTTATGCCGCATTCGGAAATATCCATGACATCTTTTCTCATGGCTCGTTCCATATTTTTCAACTCGTCTTCCGCAGGTACATGACAGGTTCTCGGATAAAGCTCTTTTTCCTTCAAAATTTTGCCCACGTCGGATACAAGCAGGGAAAACTGGTCATAAACTCCAGGAAACATATGAAAAATATCCTGGGCAAGGCCAAGATATGCGCTCCCCACACCAGGATAGACAAATACGACTTTTCCCTTTTTGCCAAGAGGATTGGCTGTAAAATAACTTCCTCTTGGAGTTTTCACTTCGGATTTATCTGCAAAAGCCGACGATATTCTCTTTGAGACGAATTTAATTTCTTTTTGTAAACCTTCCCTGTTATCTGCGACAAGCATGAGAGCATAGGAAGACTCTGCATGAGAGTTGAATTCATCAAAATTTTGTTTTGCAAGTTTTTGCAGATCATTTTCAGAACTTGTCAGAGAGTTGAGTCGCTCGATTTGATTTAAGAGATCATTTTCATCATCTCCTGCAATCGGAAAGCAAAAGGGTGTGCCGAAAGCCAGATATTTTCCTGATCGAAATGGCAGGGTCTCATCTTCAGATAAAATCATATGGATTGTGTTGGAATCTCCATATGAAAACAAGCCCGCTTTTCTTTTCGTGATTTCTTTGCTTAAAAACCATGTTCTGGAATTTGTTGGAATGTAAAAAGGAGTTTTCTCGAATAGTTGAAAGTTTTCCGGTGTTTTCCAGAAAAAATTTCCCGGAATATACCGATGATACAGGCATAGGGCGGTTTTTATTATGCCTGCCATATGAGTCATGTTCTCTGAAATGCCATGCAGCAAAAAGCCTTCACTGCTTCCCAAGGCACAGGATGATGGCTGTATATTATCTGTTTTGTAAAAATCAGCAGATTTTGCAAGATGGGTTTTCATCAGACTGTCAAGAGACATGCCTGCAATTTCTATATAGTCAGACGCGAAAGGATGCGCTGATTCAAAAGAGTTTTTGAACATTTTTTCCGGCTCGTTCGTACCAGATATATCTGTATTCAAAGCATCATCTGTATTCAAAGCACCATGTGTATTCAAAACATCTATGGCTGCATAAATTCGGTTTTGATCTCTTTTTGCATTTTCAAAAAATTTCAGCATAATTCCGGCAGCATAAGCAGTTTCTGCTTGATCTAAAACTGCGAGTATTACCGAATTTGCTTTGCCTTCAGTCAGTATTTCCGATGCCTTTTCAAAAGCTTTTGGAAGAGAATTCTCTTTGCTGAAAATTTTGCAGTCATATTCTTTATCTACCTGATAATTTTCATCGGCAACCAGTATCAAAGCTGTGTCCGCCAGAGTTTCTTCTTTTACTTTGGATCTGGTGTCTTTGATTGCTCCATAGATCATCTTATCCAGCACATCATATTTTGCCTGCCCGGACATCCGCTCTTGTTCGGATATCGGAATTCCGTCATAAATATTTCTCTCGAAAATATCCAGTCCGATGGCACTGCCCAATATGATTTCCATGCCGACAATTGTAAGTTTTTTATTCATTATCAAATCCTGATATACGAACCATTTAAATGGTAGGGCGGGGTTCCGTCCCCGTCGAAAGATGGCGGGGACGGAACCCCGCCCTACCGTCAAATTGAACTCGTTCCCACACTCCGCGTCCAACGTGTCAAGGCGCAAAACGTGGGAACGAGGTGTCATTTAGCTCGCTTTGGCAAAAAGAGAATTAAGCTCTTTGCTGATAGTCACCTCAGCCCCTTTGACACTGGTATAAACCTTTCCATCTTCATCATGGGTCGTAATGTCAGCCACTGCATGAGCCGGGCTGCTGTCTGTAATATCTAAAGAAACAAAAAACCTTTTACCTTCAGGGACAAGGGCAAAATGCTCTCCCAGCTGCGCTTTTGTGGGAAGGCTGCCCGCATCGAAATAATGACGTACCCAGATGAGCATGACCTGAAACTGAGGATCTGCGGCAAAAGGATTGAATGTACCAATTTTAAATTGCCCCTGATCCAGTTCCGAGATTTCAGGGTTGCGGCATTCCATTGTCAGTTTGCTTCGGCTGATGTTGAGTACCCTCTCGACAGCCTGAAAATTCGGGCCGTGAAACAAGGTTCCGTCCCGATAAAGGGAGCTGCCGTCTTTTACCTCGGTTTCGTTTCTGTCAAATTCGCTATATATCGGCATTTCAGGAATCCGGTCTATCAGCCTTATTGTCGCCCCGTAATGGTTTACGGTTTTGCCGTCTGGTTTTTTGCTCATTATTTTCACAGCAAAATCAGCTTCTCCTTGGCCATTTTTATTGGTCTCTTTGATATCCATTATATAGTTTTGGGCCTGGGAATCATCGAAGACTATTCCCTTGAAAAGCCTGTAATCGGTACAGGAGAAAAATCTGAATCCCGGATAAAGCTTTTCACAGGTATCGGCCATCCACCAACTGGCACAGACAGTTGGCAATACAGGATTATCTCCTATGACATGATCATTTAAAAATGGATTATTTTCAGGTAAAAGATTTCTGGTAATCTTGTAGGAGTTCAATTTGTTGTCGGAAAACACGGGTCTGGGAATCATGGAACCTCCCACAAGAACCTGGATATGGCATTCATCTGACGACAGTTCATCCGCAAAAAGACGGGAGCCTGCATAAGGGGGGATCACATCAATGCCTTTTTCTGCAAACATCCGCTTGAGTTCGGGTGTCACCATACCCCCATCCCAGGGACCCCAGTTGAAAGTATTTACATGACAGGAAGGAAACAAGGTTTTGAACCTGTATGCGCTCTTGTTGAGAATCTCATTTGCCACAGCATAATCGGCCTGAGCTTCATTGCCGTAAAAACCTGCGGCAGATGAAAAAAGAGCCAGATGAGTCAAATCACTGCAATCCACACAGTTCAACAAGGCGTTCAAACCGTTTATTTTCGTGGAATATACAGCATTGAAATCATCCTCGGTTTTATTTTCTATAAGCTTGTCAGCAAGTACTCCCGCACCGTGGATAATACCGGTTATATTACCAAATTTCTCGATAACAGGAGAAAGTTTTTCACAAATGGCTTTTTCATCTGTTACATCGACTGAAATATATTCGGCAAAAGCTCCAGTCTGTCGTATTGCCCCAAGCGCTCTGCCAATTTCTCTGTCAGAGAGCAGAGGTTTTAACATCATATTTACCGCTTTTGGCGTGGGTTTTTCTCCCTTTTTTTTCAATTCCGTCATTATGGCTTTTTTCAGTTCAGCCTCATCAATGATATTTTCAGCCCATGCAGGTTCAGTTTTATCGGTATATTCCGAACGTCCCATGAGAATGAACTTACATGGATGATCGTTTGCCAGTTGAGCAATACATTTTGCCGTGACTCCTTTTGCTCCACCGCTTACAAGAAATACAGATTCTTTGTTTATACGCCCGAGATTTTCCATATCAGAATCGTCAGCGTCTTGAGAAACAAGAGTTATCCTGCCCTCAGATCCATAAGCTGTTTCCCTTATACGGCAGTCAGGATCATGGATTTCGGATATTATGGCAGATACCGCCGCATCTGTGTCCATGTCCAGATGGATATCAATACCGCGACAAAATACGGAAGGCCATTCCAGATTCAGGGTTTTGCTCAATCCGAACAGTCCTCCTGAAACAAGATTTGCAGATTTTCCAGTTATTCCAAAACTGCCGTCCATACGGGCTATTGTCATGAAAAATCTGCGACCGGCAGGCTTGTCTGAGACAAGAAATTTTTTCAAGTGTTTTGCCATGAGAAAAACATGAGCCAGGATATCTTTTGCCTTTTCAGGAAAGGCGATTTGCCCCTTTTGCTCTGATTCCGGTTCCGGCAACTGGCAGGGGTCTAAATGGATAAAACCTCCAATTTGTCCCAGATCTTTTTCAATTGCCTTTAGAGCAGATTTCAGAGTTTCCTCTTTCATATCTTCAAGAAAAATCCGCTCGATACCCTGTGGCAGGCTGCTCTGTCTGGCAAGCACATCTTTGGGAAAACTCAGAACAGCGGCCTTCCACCCTTTTTGAGCAACTGCATTACAAAGTGCGGCTGTCATCTGTGTTCCGTCATCTGTGATAAGACAGATTTCATCTTCAGCCATAGTAAATTCGAGAAAATCAGGTTCAGAAAGATTTTGTATCTTGACAATACTTCGTATGGTTTCCTCTTTTATTTCCTCTTTTATTTCCTCTTTTATTTTCTGGGGTGCGACAGATTCGATCTCTGCCGTTTCATTGGGTTCAGGTGAAGTGCCGCCCTGCCCTTTTGCCATTTTATCCACTACCTGCCCCAGTGTTTTAAGAGGAGCCAGTTCATCAGGGTTCATTTCGGGAAGTCCGGGAAACTGTTCCATAACCGCTGCCAGAATTTCCACCCTTTTTATAGAGTCAATGCCAAGATCCGCTTCCATATCCATGTCCAGTTCCAGCATTTCTGTGGGATATCCTGTCTTTTCTGCTACCACGGAAAGCATGGCCTGAGTCAGGGTTTCAACATCTATGCCTGTGCCTGCGTCTGCATCTGTATCTGGTGTTTTCTGTTCTGGTGGCGAAACTGCCGAAGTTTGAGGTTCGGGCATGTCCGATGTGAGCTTATCCACAATCTGTGCCAGAGTTTTAAGGGGAGCCAGCTCATCCGGGTTCACTTCAGGAAGTTCGGGAAATTGATCCATGACTGCTGCCAGAATTTCCACCCTTTTTATGGAATCAATACCAAGATCCGCTTCCATATCCATATCCAGTTCCAGCATTTCTGTGGGATATCCTGTCTTTTCGGCTACCACGGAAAGCATGGCTGCTGTAAGGGACGCAATATCCGGGCCTGATGCAGCCGCAGCCGTCGTCTGCTGCAAATTTGCTTCAGATGCGGGGACAGATGCCGGGATAGATACCGGGATAGATGCCGGAACAGATGCCGGAACAGATGCCGGAACAGATGCCGGAACAGATGCCGGAACAGATGCCGGAACAGATGCGGAACTTGCTGGTTCCGGCAATTCAGATGTCAATTTTTCCACAATCTGAGCCAGAGTTTTAAGGGGAGCCAGTTCGTCCGGGTTCACTTCAGGAATTTCGGGAAACTGTTCCATGACCGCTGCCAGAATTTCCACTCTTTTTATAGAGTCAATGCCAAGATCCGCTTCCATATCCATATCCAGCTCCAGCATTTCTGTGGGATATCCGGTTTTTTCAGCCACCACTTCGAGCATGGCATCCGTCAGAGTCTGGAGGTCAGCAGCTCCCGATGTTGCAGACGTCTCTGCCACAGCAGGAACTGTTTCTGGTGTCTGTACATGCGGTGTCTTCTGTACAGGTATCTCCTGCGCTGGTGTTTGAGCTGATGGTTTCTGAATAAAAGCTTCCGCCTTTGGTTCCACGGCCTGCGCCTTGACCGGTTCGGGCATTATCTTTGTTTCAGGGATTGAGACAGTTTTTTCTTTAGCCGCTCCCGATTTGACCATTTCCGATTCAGCTATTTTCGATTCGGCCATGCTCTGTTCAATTCTGGGAACAGGAGCTTTGACAGATATTTCCGGCGTTGAAGATAAAAATGAAGAAACAGGATGAATCTCAACTTCTGCTCCATACTGCTGTTTCATGAATTCAAGAGCGCTGGCAGAGTTTGCAGCTTGATTCTTCAGGTATTGAGCATGTACCTTCAAAGTATCACCCTGGTGATTATGGAACATTTCCATGCTTCGCTCAATGCCAGAAGGAATTTCTACTTCCGGTTTTTCCCTGAGCAATTCAAGTTGCTGTCCCATGAGATCATAAAAGGATTTTGTATATTCCTTTGAATTATCAAGCTGTCGAGAGTGGACTTTCAGAGTTTCTTCCTGATGGTTGAAAAACTGCCCTATACCCTGTTCTATTTTATCTAAAACCTGTGTACTGTCAAAAGAGGTCTGTTTCATGGCTGATTCACTTTTTTTCCTGTTAGTCTGTGATGGAACGCCCGATGACGAATCATTCGGTTTCATGGCCTTGTCTTCATGAATTTTTTGTTCAATCCCGGATGGAGAAAGCTTTGCCTGCCTGTCCGGTTCTATGGCCGGAACCTCTACAGGAACCTCCACCGGAACTTCGACAATCTTTGTAATGACTTCCGCCTGCTTGATTTTATGCCCGTCATTGATGGCATCTTCATAAGCTTTCCTGGTCTTTTCACTGACGTAATTACTGCCGTTGAGACGGATATTCATCAATTTTGATTTTTTTTCTTCCGGTTTTTCCGGCTCTCTGTAAATGTCTATATCCTCTAAGGAAACTCCGGCCACACAGAGTTGAACCACTGCCTGGCGCAGCTGGGTATCGCTGCACTTTTTGGGGCTGGGATTCAGGGCTACTGCCACATGAGGCTTGTCAGACAGAATATTAGACACAAGCCTGGTCAATACATTTTTAGGCCCGAATTCCACAAAAATTCTGCCGCCGTCTTTGTATATATTTTCAACCTCATCTTTGAAAAGGACTGAATTGAGTATATGATCTTCAAGAACTTTTTGAATGGCGTAAGGCTCATCAGGATATGGATTTCCCGTTGCATTTGAATATACCCTGCGTCTAGGATGATTGAAAGTTTTCGTGCGGATGGCCTCTGCAAAAGGTCTTTGTGCATGACCCACAAGAGGGGTGTGAAACGCAGCGGAAACCGAAAGAGGAACTATTGTATATCCTCTGGACTTCAAATCCTTATTTGCCTTGAGAACTTCGGATGCCGGGCCTGCAATTACAACCTGTCTGTTGGAATTATGGTTTGCAATGACAAGATTCGGACAATCCGGCAAAAATTTTGAAATATCTGATTCAAGATTTTTCACATCCCCGATTACAGCAGACATTGTGCCAGCATCGAAATTTTCATCATCGGGCGGAGCCATTGCTTTACCTCTTGCTCTGGCCAGAAAGAAATAATCTTCGTCGTTCAATACTTCTGCTGCCCATAGGGCTGTAAGTTCGCCAAAACTGTGGCCTGCAACATAATCAGGAGTAAATCCAGCTCTGGTCAGAATTTTATAAAGACCTGCTGAAAACGCTCCGATAGCCGGCTGTATATTTTCTGTCTTCTGCAAAACTGCCTGATCCGCTTTTTTATCCTGTTCCGTAAATTTAGGAATGGGGTAAACGAAGCTGGTAAGAGGCGTTGCACCGTCCTGCACAAAGAGTTTGTCCATTTGAGTAAAACTGTCCATGATATCTGGAAAATTCATGGAAACGGTTTTTCCCATGTTCAGATACTGGGAACCCTGACCTGAAAAAAGAGCCACGACATTTCCAGATGCCTCCATTCCTTGATTACGAAAATAAATCCCACCGGGAATTTCCCATGTATCTTCATCTGCTTTCAATTCCGATTTTGATTCCAGTTTTGATTTCAGGGCAGATATGGCAAGATTCATTGATTCCAGAGCGCTGGAACGGGAAACGCATACAAAACCTACGCGGGCATCCGAAGTTTTGACAGGCCCAACCCTGTACTGATTTACAAAGGTTGAAAAAACCGCTTCGTCATCTTTTGAAGCCAGATCATTTTGAATCTGCCTGCATTTTTCCAGAAGTTTTCCGCGACTTGAGTCTGATATGACGATACCATGAGGCAGACGATGTTTTCTGAAATTTCCCACAGGTTTCTGCGTATATTCTTCGAGTACCACATGAAAATTTGTACCGCCAAAGCCAAAGGAACTTATTCCTGCCCTGCGCGGATAACCCTGCTCTGATGGAAACCAGGGACGAGTTTCTGAATTTATATAAAAAGGAGTGTTTTCGATATCCATTTTAGGATGAGGGGAATCGACATTTATCGTGGCAGGCAGAATTTTGTGATGCAGTGCAAGCGCTGCCTTGATAAAACCGGCAGAGCCAGCGGCTGCTTTTGTATGGCCGATCTGAGATTTGACACTGCCCAGTGCAATGTATTGCTTTTTTGGATTGTCTTTGCCAAATACGGATTTTAATGCTGAAAATTCAGCATTGTCTCCTGCAACAGTTCCTGTTCCGTGAGCCTCAATCATGCCAATGGTTTCAGGAGGAATACCCGCTATGTCATATGCCTGGTTCAAGGCTTTGGCCTGGCCTTCGGCCCTGGGTGCGTAAATACTTTTAAATCTGCCGTCACTGGATGTTCCGATTCCTTTTAATACTGCATAGATCCGGTCATTGTCACGCTCTGCATCTTCCAGGCGTTTCAGTGCCACCATTCCTATGCCTTCTCCCACAAGCATACCTTTAGAATCTGCATCAAAGGGCCGGCTTTTTTTTCCCGGCGAAAAAGCGGGGGTTTTACTGAAACAAAGATACATAAAAGGCGAGTTATCCGTATCAATTCCGCCTGAAATCATGACTTCACTCCGGTATTCCAGAAGATCGCTCACCGCCAGCTTGATGGCAGTCAAAGAACTTGCACAGGCAGCGTCCAGCACGCAATTTGTGCCTCCGAGATCGAGCCTGTTGGCAACACGGCCAGCAATGACATTGCCAAGCATTCCGGGAAAAGAATTTTCTTCCCACGGAACATATGCCAACTTTATCTTTTCAACAATTATATCAGCATCTTCATCTGAAATACCGCTGTTGGTAAGCACTCGTTTCCAGATGGGATACTGCAATCTGGTGGTCAGGGGAGTAATCAATTTCTGGCCTCCCCCCACACCCAGGGTAACGCCGATTTTACTCCGGTCACAGGCTGTTTCGTCCCCGTATCCAGCATCTTCAAGTACCTTTTTTGCAACTACGAGGGCCAGAAGCTGGGATACATCTGTAACCTCAAGTATATTGGGAGGAAGCCCAAAATCCATAGGGTTGAAATCGATATCAGGGATAAAGCCGCCCCGTTTGCTATAGCTTTTATCAGGAACTTTGGGATCAGGATCATAATAATCGTCTATATTCCATCTTGAAGGTGGGATGTCTGTAATGGAATCGACTTCATTTATTATGTTATCCCAAAAATTTTCCACATTTTTCGCATCCGGGAAAATAGAGGCCACACCTATCACAGCTACAGGTGTATGCTGCAATTTTGAATTGACTATTTCTGTATGTTCCGAATCTGTAATTTTCGGATCATTATGTTCTGAGTTCTTGAAAGTCAT
>JAUCGE010000306.1 GCA_030377965.1 Desulfobacterales bacterium HSG16 | reverse complement strand
TAAGGACTGAAGCGGAAATCAAGACAGACAAAGCAGTTTTGACCCTGGCCCATCCTCTCTGGCTTTTCGATGCCCGATTTGTGAGAAAATTTGCGGAAATTCTCACAAATGACCGGAGTGTCATCCAGGTAACGGTCCGGGATGAACGAAACCGGATTCTTGTAGACCGACAGAATGCTCATGCGGCAGTCCCCGGAAGGAGCCTGCAGTGGCAGCTGGAACGACCGGTATATTTTCAGGATCGGGAAGTCGGCAGGCTGATTATGGTTTTCACCAATTCCGAGGTAAGTCTGCTGACCCGGCAGATGCTTCTGTCGGATATTCTCATTCTGATCTGCGTACTCCTCGCTGTTCTTGGCACCACATGGCTCCTTCTTACCCGGCAGATAATTGCGCCTCTTCGGGGCCTGGAGCGAACATTTCATCGGATATCTGCTGGTGATTATTCAGAGCGGGCGGATATCGAGATGAAAGAGGAACTTGCCGCCATTGCGGACGAATTCAACAAGATGGTGGATCAGGTGGAATCAAGGGAGTTGAAACTCAGAAAAAGCCAGCAGGAACTGCGAAAATATGAGAGGATGATCGCGTCCACTACAGATCCGGTCTGGCTGATTGACCGGGACTATATGGTTCAGGCGGTCAATGATGCCTGCATCCGGATTCACGACACATCCCGGTCACGGATAATTCACAATCATGTGAAGGGACTCATGAGTTCAGAACGTTTTGAACGGCAGATACGCCCCAATATGGATCGATGTCTGAGCGGAGAAAACGTCCGTCATCAGTCCTGGTTCGATTATCCGGGCTGCGGCAGGCGCTATATGGACGTTATTTATTATCCTTGTATGGAAGCTGACAACACTATTTCCGGTATTGTGGTGAGCGAACGGGATATCACCGAACAAAAACATCTCGAATCCCAGCTTCAACAGACCCAGAAAATGGAAGCCATTGGCACTCTTGCTGGCGGTATCGCTCATGATTTCAATAATATACTTGGTGCTATCATAGGATATGCCGAAATGATCGAAATGTTTGAAACAGACGGCAAGGATACACTGCAAAAACGAATCAGCCACATTTTGAAAGGCGCTTATCGGGCCCGTGACCTGGTGGATCAGATTCTGACCTTCAGCCGTCATACGGATCAGGAGAAAAAAATCCTCTCTCTTGGGCCGATTATCAGAGAATGCCTGAAATTTCTCAGAGCATCTATTCCTTCCACTATCAAAATTATCGAACAGATAGATGCGCCGAATGCCACAGTCCTGGCCAATCCTACCCAGATGCACCAGATCCTGATGAACCTATGTACCAATGCCTCAATGGAAATGGAGCAGACCGGAGGAATTCTTACAGCAGGACTCAGGGAAATATGGAATGAAACAGAATCAACAGCTTATGTGGAATTATCGGTTTCCGATACAGGACATGGAATAGCGGCAGAAATTATGGAACGGATATTTGATCCGTTTTTCACCACAAAAAAACCGGGTTGTGGAACGGGCATGGGACTTGCCGTGGTTCATGGCATTGTAACTCATCATCATGGTAAAATCAGGGTCGAAAGTCCACCAGCAGGTGGATGCACATTCCGAATTTTTCTGCCTCATGCAGAAAATCAGGCAGAGGAAACCCACCCGGAACCCAGAGCTGCCCTGGCTCCTGGAAAAGGAACCATCCTCTTTGTTGACGATGAAGAGCAACTGGTCTGTTTCAGTAAAGAAATTCTGGAACACATGGGATACGAAGTACAGGCCGAAACCCGGAGTCTGGCTGCAAGGGATACCTTTTTCAAATACCCGGACCGTTTTGACCTGGTCATCACAGACCAGACCATGCCAGATATGACCGGCATGGAACTGGCATCAGAAATTTTGAAGCTGCGTCCCAATATCCCGGTCATACTCTGTACAGGATTTGTTTCGTCATTAACAGACAGAGCAGCGCCAGATCCGGGTATTCACACTTTTATCAAAAAACCGCTGGGGGTGCATCAGTTATCAAAAATTGTCCGGGAAGCCCTGGACGCACCCGATAAGGAGACCGATTATGGCCAATGTACTCATCATTGACGATGACACAGAAATGTGCTTAATGCTGGCAGACCTTATCACCAGCATTTCCCACCATGCCAAATATGTCCATACACTTGCAGAAGGTCTCGACCTGGCCATATCAGGAACATTTGATGTAATCTTTCTTGATGTCAGAATGCCTGATGGAAACGGCCTGGAAATCCTTCACAGAATAAGAACCGTCCGTTTTCCACCGGAAGTGATCATTATAACAGGGGCCGGAGACCCGGACGGGGCCGAAATAGCCGTCAGAAACGGAGCCTGGGATTATCTTCGCAAGCCCCTTTCTCCCAAAAAAATCATCCTGCCTCTCAAACGGGTTCTCCAGTACCGGGACGGCATCAAAGATATCCGCAAACCGCCCGTGCTTCTCTGGCGGGAAGGAATTATTGGCGAAAGCCCCAGAATCAAAGCATGTCTTACCACACTGGCACAGGCAGCACATACGGATGTCAGTGTTCTGATCACCGGAGAAACCGGCACTGGCAAGGAATTGTTCGCACGAGCCATTCACCATAACAGTGCCAGAGCAAAGGGCAGATTTGTAGTGGTGGACTGTGCTGTACTGCCCGAAACCCTGACAGAAAGCGCCCTGTTCGGTTATGAAAAAGGGGCTTTCACGGGTTCGGACGGCCCAAAGGAAGGACTCATTCGCCGGGCTCACGGAGGCACTCTGTTTCTGGACGAAATCGGAGAACTGCCCCCAAATCTTCAAAAAACCTTTCTCCGGGTATTGCAGGAACGCTGCTTTCGACCGGTTGGCAGCAATAAAGAGATAAAAAGCGATTTTCGTCTTGTGGCTGCCACAAACCGAATACCGGAAAAAATGGTACGATCAGGTATGTTCAGGGAAGATCTGCTCTACCGACTCAGAGGCATTTCCATCGAACTGCCCTCTCTCAGAGACCGCATTACAGATATGAAAGATCTGGTCGTCTACCTGACAGGCCGGATTTTTGACAGACACGGCCTCGAACCCAAAGGATATTCACCCGATTTTATCCGAATACTCAGCAGCTACGACTGGCCCGGCAATATCCGGGAGCTTGTCCACACTCTTGAAGCTGCTCTCAGCGAAGCCTATTACGAGCCGATCCTTTTCCCCAAACATCTGCCGGAACATATAAGAATTAAAATGGCCAGATCCGCCATTACTCCGCCGCATCGACCCGATCTTACTGATCTTACTGATCCGGCAGAAAAAAAACATCTGCAAAAAGAAATCCCTCTGTTCAAAGAATACAGAAAAAACATCCTTTCAACAGCCGAATCCTCCTATCTGAAAGATCTCATGGCGGCCACACGAGGCAATATCAAACAGGCATGTGTTCTCTCCGGCCTCGGCCGCACCCGCCTCTACACTTTGATGAAAAAACATGGAATTGAC
>JAUCGE010000305.1 GCA_030377965.1 Desulfobacterales bacterium HSG16 | reverse complement strand
CAATGCCTCAGTACCGGATGATCTGGTGATCATCCTGACATGGGATAAAGATCAGGCTATATCCTGTGGAAGTCATTTGACCCATAATCTGGCCAGAGAATTTAAACAGCATGGTCTGGTAGATCATTCTGTATGGATCGAAAAAAAATAAAAAACAGGAGATATGAACATGGCACAGGTAATTACGGATCGCAGAGATGTGGATTTTATTCTTCACGAGCAACTGGAAGTGGATAAACTGAGCAAGCACGAAAAGTTTGCAGAGTTCAATAAAAAGACAATAGACATGATTGTATCAGAGGCGCGCAATCTGGCAATCAAAGAAATGCTGCCCACCTTGAAAGACGGAGATGAGCAGGGATGCAGGTTTGAAAAAGGCGAGGTAAAGGTTCCAGACTCTTTTCACAAAGTCTATAAGCTTTTTAAAGAAGGCGAATGGATCGCCATGTGCGATGATCCGAAATGGGGCGGACAAGGCATGCCTTCCAGTCTTTCTCTGGCTGTAAAGAATTTTTTCCACGGGGCCAATTTTCCCTTTGCACTTCACACGCTTCTGCTGCATGGTGCAGGAAAACTGGTCGAAGTTTTCGGCACGGATACACAAAAAGAACTTTTCCTTAAAAAAATGTATACCGGAGAATGGGGCGGAACCATGCTCCTCACAGAACCGGAAGCGGGTTCGGATGTAGGAGCGCTTACGACCACAGCCGTGAAAAACGCTGACGGAACATATTCCATCAGCGGAAGCAAGATATTTATCTCCAGCGGTGAACATAATCTATCTGAAAACATCATTCATCCGGTTCTGGCACGGATCGAGGGTGCGCCTGCCGGAACTTCGGGCATTTCTCTGTTTCTCGTCCCCAAGATACGGGTCAATGATGACGGCAGCCTGGGAAAATTTAATGATGTAGTATGTACCGGCATTGAGGAAAAAATGGGGATTCACGGAAGTCCTACATGTTCTCTTACTCTGGGAGGTAAAGGAGAGTGCATAGGAACTCTGTTAGGCGATGAAAATAAAGGTATGCGGGCAATGTTCGTGATGATGAATGAAGCCCGGCTGGATGTAGGAATGCAGGCTCTGGGGTGTGCATCCGCATCATTTATGAATGCTCTTGACTATGCAAGAGAGCGGGTTCAGGGAAGACACCTTCAGGCTACAGGTAAGGATGCTCCAGGAGTTCCTATTATTCAGCATCCAGATGTTCGGCGTATGCTTTTGAGCATGAAATCCTATACTGAGGGAATGCGGAGCATTCTCTATTATGTCGGACTATGTGAAGACATGGTTCACATCAGCGATGATGCTGATGAAAAAGCCAGATATCAAGGGCTGATCGATGTTCTCATTCCCATTGCCAAAGGATATGTCTCAGACAGAGCCTTTGAAGTGTGCAGCGATGGAGTTCAGATATACGGTGGATACGGATATACCAAAGAATACCCCCAGGAACAGCTTCTGCGGGATTGCAAAATTACTCATATTTACGAAGGAACCAATGGCATTCAGGCTATGGATCTTATAGGAAGAAAACTGGGATTGAATAAAGGCCAGTCCTTTAAGGATCTTCTTGATGAAATGAAAAAATCAGTTCAAGCTGCAAAAAGTGTAGACGCTCTTTCCAAGCTTGCTGCAAAAGCTGAGAAAACAATAGATAAACTGGAAGAAACAGCCCTGCACATATCAACGACCATTCGTTCTGAAAAAATGATGTCCGTATTTTCCCACGCTTATTCTTTCATGGATGCGACCGGAGATGCGGTCATGGCATGGATGCTTTTGTGGCGGGCGACTGCAGCAGCCGTAAAACTTGAAAAAGGCGCAAAGAAAAAAGATGTTTCTTTCTATGAGGGCCAGATTAAAAGCGCTCAGTTTTTTATCAACTCCGTTCTTCCTATAACCTTGGGCAAAATGGATGTCATCCTTGATAATGACGATGCAGTTGGAGAGATTTCCGAAGATTCTTTCGGAGGAAAGTAAGGGCTGTGGATGAATAACTTCCACAACCCTAATCATAATTTTTTTAGATACTCATAAAAAAAAGGACTATGAACATGAAAGAAGTCGTAATCGTCTCAGCCTGCCGAACAGCCATAGGGGCATTTGGCGGAACATTAAAAGATATGAACGGAGCATCCATTGCTGCTGTAACCATGAAAGAGGCTGTGAAAAGGGCCGGGATTGATCCGGCTATTATTGATGATGTCCGTTACGGATGTTGCCTTGAACATCATGACACTCTGAATATTACACGCGTGGCCGCTCTTCTGGCCGGGATACCGGATACTGTTCCAGCAGTAACAATAAACCGGGTCTGTATTTCCGGTATGGAAGCGGTACTCTCCGGTATGGCAATGATTCAGGCGGGTATGGCCGATGTTATCCTCGCAGGCGGAGTCGAGCATATGTCCGGCGTTCCATACTCTGTTCCCAATGCACGCTGGGGATGCAGGCTTCAGGATCATACCTTTGTAGATGCCATGATCCATGCACTTCACTGCGGTTCCCACATTATCCCTTTTGCCGACGACAGTCCGTTGAACACAACAGAGGCACCTGCCAGCATGTTCCTGGGAAAACCCTATATCATGGGACATACCGCAGAATTTGTTGCCCAGCACCTGAACATCAGCAGGGAAGAAATGGACGAAGTTGCACTCAGGAGCCATAACAACGCTGAAAGAGCTAACAATGATGGTTCTTTTAAAGAAGAAATTGTACCGATTGAAGTTCCTCAGCGCAAAAAAGATCCGATCATATTTGACAGAGACGAACATTTTCGTCCCGGCATGACCATGGAAAAACTTCAGAAACTGCCGCCCGGCTTTATTCCAAAAATCGGCAAGGTGACAGCCGGAAATTCGAGCGGAATCAACGACGGATCTTCGGCCATGATCATAATGTCAGCGGAAAAGGCAAAGGAACTGAATCTTACGCCTATTGCAAAAATAAAGACATCAGCCAGAGGAGCCTGTCATCCTTCACTCATGGGCATATCACCAGTTCCTGCTGTAAAAAAACTTCTTGACAGCAGCGGCCTGGCTATTGGCGATTTCGATCTCATGGAAGTAAACGAAGCCTTTGCTGCCCAATATATCGGATGCGAAAAAGAGCTTGGTCTGAATCGCGAAATAACCAATGTCAACGGTTCCGGCATCGGCCTGGGGCATCCCGTAGGTGCAACCGGATGCAGAATCATGGTATCATTGGTACATGCCATGAAACAGAAAGAAAAGAATCTGGGGCTTGCCACTCTATGCGGCGGCGGCGGAGTTGCAATGGCCTGTGCGATTGAAATGATGGAGTAGAATTTTCCAAGTAAATAAAAAATACCCAATTATCAACGGTAGGGCTGGGTTCCGTCCCAGCCTTCTTTGGGCGGGGACGGAACATAGTCGTCCTACCATATAAGTACCCGACCAATAATTTTTTAATATTTTTGTAGGGGCAATCCCTTGTGGTTGCCC
>JAUCGE010000304.1 GCA_030377965.1 Desulfobacterales bacterium HSG16 | reverse complement strand
TATGGTGGGAAGGGACTTGGGGAGATTACAGCCTACTCCTGCGCTGCAATATAAAATGTAATGGCTATTTTTTTCAATAAACCTGAATTGTGTTGTCAAGCTTTAAAAACTTGATAGTCGAGTATAAACAATCAAAGGCATCGGTTCTTTCTCTGATCCAATCCGAAAAAATCATGAATATTGCAACCTGCAATAATACCGGATCATGGACAGCACCGGTCTGTTTTGTTTATTACGCATCAGATTTTTGCTTTTTTTCCTCTACAAACTCAAGACATATAATCGACAGTTTTTCACAAAAGAATGTTGCGGCATCCATACATACCAATACCTGCACATGGCAGGACATCAAAGGAGTCCAGATGACAGGCAGCATAAAATCCGTTTCTTCATTTGGAAAATCGACCCGGACAATCACTGCTTATCTTGATAAATTTCCTTTTTGCAGAGAATTTTTCAGTACAGATAAAAATATTATTACACCGGATGATTTTTTCAACATATTTAAAGCAAAACTCTATAAATTCATTCCAGAAGATATTTATTACCTGGATAATCAAATAGGATTTGGCAAAAGGGAAAAAATCGAATTTCTGCCTTAATTTTAACATCTTTACATTTGGCGGCATATAAAAAATGATCTATAAAAGCCTTAAAGAATGCGTTCTTGATCTTGAAAAAAACGGACATCTCATTTCGATAGAACAACCTGTAGACCCTTATCTTGAAATGGCCCACATTCATCGAAGAGTTTTTGCGGCAGGCGGCCCTGCCCTTTTCTTTAAAAATGTTAAAAACAGCCAGTTTCCGGCTGTATCAAACCTTTTCGGCACAATGGAGCGATCCCGCTTTATATTTCGATCTACCCTTGAAAGTGTCAAAACCCTGGTTCGCTTCAAGGCTGACCCCGTTCATATTATGCGGAATCTAAAACAGGCTTTTCGTATCCCTCGTGCAGCATTCAATGCTCTTCCCAAAAAAATGTCATCAGGCCCGGTATATAGACATAGAACTGATATAAAAAATCTTCCCATGATACAATGCTGGCCCAAAGACGGAGGGGCTTTTATTCTTCTGCCCCAAGTATATTCAGAAAAGGTATATTCGGAAAAGGTGTATTCGGAAAAAGGGAATTCGGAAAATTTGAATAAACCAGGCATATTCGGATCGAATCTTGGTATGTACCGAATACAGATTTCCGGCAATGATTATAAACCAGGACGCGAAATCGGCCTTCATTACCAGATCAGGAGAGATATCGGTATTCATCATACAGATGCCGTGGAAAAGGATGAACCGCTTAAAATAAGTATTTTTGCAGGAGGCCCTCCTGCCCATACATTTGCTGCTGTAATGCCCCTTCCAGAGGGGCTGCCCGAAGTAGCGTTTGCAGGAGCTATGGCAGGCAGGCGCTTTCGATATTTACGAGAAAACGGATATTGTATTTCAGCGGATGCTGATTTCTGTATTACCGGCACAGTTTCTCAGAAAGAAACAAAACCCGAAGGCCCTTTTGGAGACCATCTGGGCTATTACAGCTTAAAACACGAATTTCCGTATATCCGGGTAGAATCGGTCTGGCACAGGCAGGATGCTGTCTGGCCATTCACCGTTGTGGGACGGCCCCCACAGGAGGATACGGCCTTTGGAAAATTGATTCATGAAATCACAGGCCCTATGGTTCCAGTCTCCATGCCCGGAATTACCGCTGTTCACGCTGTGGATGCAGCAGGGGTTCACCCCCTTCTGCTCGCCATAGGAAAAGAGCGTTATACTCCCTATAAACAAAGAGAACCTGAAGAAATTTTGACTCTTGCCAATGCAGTACTCGGATTCGGACACTGCTCTCTTGCAAAATATCTGATGATATGTGCAGAGCAGGACAACCCCGATCTCGATATACACGATATAAAGGCTTTTTTTACACATATTCTCGAAAGAGTGGACTGGCGACGGGATCTTCATTTTCAAACCAGGACTACCATTGACACTCTTGATTATTCTGGTACGGGTATGAACACAGGTTCAAAAGTAGTTATAGCGGCAGCAGGCAGAAAAAAAAGAAATTTATGCAGCAATGACAGCAGAAACATACCTGTCGGATTTGATCTTTTAGCGGGATTCAAAGCCCCAAGAATAGTCATGCCTGGAATCATGGTAATCGAAGGGCCAGAATTCAAGGATTCTAACCAGGAAATCGACAATATCAATAAACTTACCAATTTTTTACAGAGTTTTGATCTGATAAATTCGTTTCCCCTTATTGTAATAGCAGATGACAGCGAATTTACAAGCCGCACCATAGATAATTTTCTGTGGATCACATTCACTCGATCAAATCCCTCACATGATATACACGGTGTGGAAAGCTTTAACCAATATAAACATTGGGGATGCAAAGGTCCTTTGATCATAGATGCAAGGATCAAACCGCACCATGCTCCGCCTGTCGAAGATGACCCCAGGATAAAAAAAAGAGTCGATGAAATGGGAAAAAAAGGAGGCTGTTTATATGGAATAATATAGCTTGTACTTTCGAAAATCGAAATAAAAAATCAAAACAGCCAAGAGGTGAAAACAAATGGACAATCTTTATTATAACCGCTTCAAATCCCTCTGGAAAGCTTTGGGTTCTATATCGGAATCTCAAAAAGAATTTAAAGAACTCATTTCAGCCTATGGGCAGAACCACAGGGCATATCACACTTTCGACCATATAAAAGCGGATAAATCCACAAGTGTTGATGTATCTTAAAAGATTAAAATAATACATAATTTTATCAATTCTTAATGGCTTTTTCACCAAAAATAAACATTTTTCACGGAATAACAATCTCCATTTTTCAGGGGATAGCGTCGTTAAGAATGGCGGACTTCATGCTCATTCTCTAATTAATTTCATTCATAATCACCTGATTGTTATAATAAATAACCAAGTCAACACTTGTGGACTTATCCGCTTTTTTTAATCCTTGGAAAGGAAGATTTTTCAGATATCGTGATTGCCCAAGACTGTTTTCGATGATTTTTCGAAATCGACGGAGTCGAGAGAATATGAAAAAAATAAGATCCTGCAACATTTTGCCAAAAGGAGACCATTGTACAGGATTTTTGCACCTGCGGTTACAATTCATTGAGATGTCGGGGATTTGCGGGAAGCGTACATATCACGTTTTCAGGTTCAAATTCAAAAATCGGCTCGGGGCATCCTTCTTCTTTCATTGTTCTAAAAATAGTTGGTATCCCCTGGCCTTCGGCCTGAGCCAGTTGCAATTTATTGAAAAAATAAGCCAGTGTTTGATTTCTCCAATGTGGATACACCTTTCCGCTCAAAAATTTTTCTTTATTGACAGGAGTTTCGGCTGCCTATCAAGATACCGTATCTGTAACAGCTTAATACCAAGCGTTTGCTCCTCTTTTTAAACCAATCGACGTTAATTTTACAACTTTTTGCTTGATAAATCAGCAACGATA
>JAUCGE010000303.1 GCA_030377965.1 Desulfobacterales bacterium HSG16 | reverse complement strand
AAAGCCCTGGTCAGATGGAACCCGGCTTCAAAAGGAACCTGAGAATTTATCATGACAATGGCCAGATCCAGGTGTTTTTCAGCCTCAAGCCAGGCAGTATCGCCAGTCAGTTTCCCTGCCAGTTGAATCTCGTGGGCCACCATACCGACAAAGTTTTTAATGACTTTTTCAGCTCCGGCTTTTTCTATCCCCACCAGGCCTTCTAACAATTGAAGACAATGAGAGATCCATAGCAGCCCTGATTTCACTTTCTCACTCTGGCTCAATGCAATGATAGCTTTTCGTGGTTCCATAAGCGCCTTAATCAAATAAAGTACAAAAAAAGTAAATCATGCTCGCCATCTTTATTAAAGGTATATATTTCACAATGAGAAAAGCATCAAGGTGTATTTGAGGTAAATGCACATGCTTTTAAGATAATCAGATAAAAAAGACTTGAAATTTTTAAAAATTTTCATAAAAAACAACTAATCAATATTAACCGTACTGCAGGATATAAGGATGATTCCCCTTCGAGACACCGCCCCATCTGGACATTACCCGATTATAAATACATTTATCATCGCTATCAATGTATTGGCATTTATAATCCAGTCGGCATGGCCAGGCGATCCAGAACACTTTTTTTATCTATACGGCCTTGTTCCCGCAAGATACAGTGATCCTGTCACTGCTGCATATTACCCTTTTATAATGCAGATTTTTTCATTTTTTTCCTTCATGTTCATCCACGGCGGAATATGGCACATGTTGAGCAACATGTGGTTTCTTTATATCTTCGGTGATAATGTGGAAGATCGACTGGGCCATATTCGCTATCTTGCCTTTTATATTCTGTGCGGTCTTGGCTCTGCCCTTTTCCACCTTATATTCAATATCGATTCCAATCTGCCCACCATAGGAGCCTCCGGTGCTGTTGCCGGTGTAATGGGCGCATATTTCGTACTTTATCCAAAAGCAAAAATTCTTACATTAATACCAATATTGTTCATCCCTTATTTTACGGAAATATCGGCATTTTTCTTTCTCGGACTCTGGCTTTTACTCCAATTTTTCAATGCAGCGGCAGAAATAGGAAATCATCATGCCGGAGGCATTGCCTGGTGGGCACATATAGGTGGATTTATTTTCGGAATTTTATTTTTGAAAATATTCAATGTTCTGCCTGAAACAGGCATGACCAGAAAAGTTATGCCCGCTACAGAAAGAAAAAAAACATACCGGTTCCAGGTAATACGCCCCACCGGTTCCGTGGATAATCCGAATCTCTATGGAAAAATCATGGTGACAGCCCATGAGGCATTTATCGGAACAGTCAAACTTATCAACATTCCCTGGGGATTTTACCAGCGGCCTTTTCGTGTAACCGTACCTTCCAACTCACATGACGGCACGATTTTAAGATTAAATGGCCTGGGAAAACAGATGAGCGATGGCAGCGTGGGGGATCTTATGCTGACTGTCATAATCCGGGGTTGAATGGATCTGTTTAAGATAAATAAACCAGATTCATCTATTAATGCACCATTTCAAGTAATAATTTAAATTAATTACAGAATTTACAAAAATTTACTTTACAAACAGGCTGGACTTGAATAATCTTATGAATTTGATTCATCAGCCTTAAATGCCTCGCTGCAAATAGGTGCGGCAAATAATTTTTTTCCATAAAGGAGCGAATATATGGCGAAAACAATGAAAACCATTGACGGTAACACAGCAGCAGCTCATGTGGCTTATGCAATGAGCGATGTAGCTAACATCTACCCCATCACCCCATCGACACCCATCGGTGAAATATCGGATGAATGGGCGGCAAACGGCAGAAAGAACATTTTCGGCCAGACTATGACAGTGCGGCAGCTTCAGTCGGAAGCAGGAGCAGCCGGGTCTGTTCACGGCGCTCTGGCATCAGGTGCTTTGACCACCACTTTTACAGCGTCACAGGGCCTTTTGCTCATGATTCCCAACATGTTCAAAATGGCCGGTGAACTCCTTCCCGGTGTTCTGCATGTCACTGCCCGTGCTGTCGCAGCCCATGCCCTTTCCATCTTCGGTGATCATCAGGACGTGATGGCAGTTCGCCAGACCGGATTTGCTCTTTTAGCATCATCTTCCGTACAGGAGGCTATGGATTTAGGTCTTGTAGCTCACCTGGCATCCATTGAAAGCAGCGTTCCCTTTCTTCATTTCTTTGACGGGTTCAGGACATCTCATGAAATCCAGAAGATCGAAATGATAGATTACGATGATATGGCAGCACTTGCCAACCATGACGCAATCGCGGCATTCAGGGCAAGGGGAGCCAATCCAGAACGTCCGGAACTGCGGGGAACAGCACAGAACCCGGATATTTATTTCCAGGGACGTGAGGCAGCCAATACCTATTATGAAAAAGTTCCCCAAATTGTAGCTGACTACATGAAAAAAGTCAGCGCTCTGACCGGTCGTCCGTATAAACTCTTTGATTACGTTGGTGATCCCCAGGCAGACCGTGTTGTGGTTTCAATGGGATCTTCCTGTGAAACTTTTGAAGAAGTGGTCGATTATCTAACAGATAAGGGCGAAAGCGTGGGCCTTGTCAAGGTAAGGCTCTTCCGTCCTTTCTCACCCGAACACCTGTTTGCAGCAATCCCTGCCACAGCCTCGACAATCACGGTCATGGACAGGACAAAGGAAGTGGGCGCTCTCGGCGATCCTCTTTATATGGATGTATGTACAGCCTTCATGGAAAAAGGCGAGATGCCCACTATCATCGGAGGCCGCTACGGACTCGGTTCCAAGGAGTTCAACCCCGGCATGGCCAAAGCTGTGTTCGACAACATGAAATCAGCAGGCCCGAAAAACCATTTTACCGTGGGCATAACAGACGATGTCACCCATACTTCCCTTGATGTGGAAGAAGGTGTCGATGTCGCTCCCGAGGGTAATGTCCAATGCAAATTCTGGGGCCTGGGCGCTGACGGAACAGTGGGTGCGAACAAGAGTGCCATCAAAATCATCGGTGACAACACGGATATGTACGCACAGGCTTATTTCGCGTATGACTCGAAAAAATCCGGCGGTGTCACTATGTCTCACCTCAGATTCGGCAAAGCTCCCATAAAATCGACTTACCTGATCGATTCAGCAGATTATATAGCTTGCCACAAGGACAGCTACGTAGATGTCTATGACTTGCTTGAGGGCATAAAAGACGGCGGAACTTTCCTGCTCAATTCCAACTGGTCACTTGAAGATATGGAAGAAAAGCTCCCGGCTGAAATGCGCCGTACAATTGCCGCGAAAAAGCTGAAATTCTTCAATATCGATGCCGTGTCAATCGCATCCGAAGTCGGACTCGGAGGCAGGATCAACATGATCATGCAGACCGCGTTTTTCAAGCTTGCCAACGTGATCCCGGTCGATGATGCCATCGGATATCTCAAGGAGCAGATCGACAAGCTGTTCAGTAAAAAAGGCCAGCACATAGTCGATATGAACGTAGCCG
>JAUCGE010000302.1 GCA_030377965.1 Desulfobacterales bacterium HSG16 | reverse complement strand
AGATGCCCTCCAGATGGCGATCAAGGATTATGAAAATCGGAAATCCGGTGTTGCCCCGATCATACCCTCCATGAAAGATATACATGATCATGGAAGTAAAGATGGTCAATGTTATTGTCCTTACTGCATAAAAAAAGAGAACCGAAAATCCAGAAAGCAAAAAAGACCGAAAGGAAAAAATCCTTCCGGCCTTTATTTTAACATCTAATACCAGATATCAAAAAAGAATATTAAATATCATAGTAAAGAAAGAATTCATGAGGATGGGGACGAAGTTTGACCTGGTTTATTTCGTTTTCGATCTTGTATTTCGTCCATATGTCAATCACGTCTTTTGTGAACACATCGCCTTTGAGCAAAAATTCGTGGTCTGCCTGCAATGCCTCAAGGGCTTCGTCCAGAGATCCGGGAGCGGAAGGAATATCTGCCAGTTCTTCCGGGGGCAGACCATATATATCTTTGTCAAGTGGGTCGCCTGGATCTATCTTGTTGTCTATGCCGTCTATCGCTGCCATAAGTATCGCTGAAAAAGCCATATATCCGTTACAGGACGGATCAGGTGTTCTGAATTCAATCCGCTTTGCCTTTGGAGACGCGGAATACATTGGAATTCTCACTGCCGCGCTGCGGTTACTGCTCGAATATGCGAGGTTTACCGGGGCTTCAAAACCGGGAACCAGACGTTTATAAGAGTTCGTCGTTGGATTTGTGAAAGCACATAATGCCTTGCAGTGTTTCAATATACCACCTATAGCGTAGAGTGCTTCCTGAGATACGCCGGCATATTTTTCTCCTGCAAACAAAGGCTTACCTTCTTTCCAGATACTTAAATGTGTATGCATTCCTGTACCGTTGTCTTCAAACAGGGGCTTGGGCATGAAAGTAACTGTTCTGCCATGTTTGTATGCAACGTTTTTCAACACATATTTGAACCATACCAGCTGATCTCCCATCTGGAGAAGGGGTTTAAATCGCATATCAATTTCAGACTGGCCTGCTGTGGCGACTTCATGATGCTGACATTCGACATCAATGCCCAGGTCTTCCAGGGTCAGGAGCATTTCTGTACGCATGTCCTGGAACTTGTCTGTCGGAGGTACAGGAAAATAGCCTTCTTTATGACGAGGCTTGTAGCCCTGGTTGGGACTCTCTTCCCGACCGGAATTCCATATGCCTTCTTCGGAATCAATTTCATAGAACGCCCCGTTTCTTTCAGACTGGAATTTTATATCATCAAAGATGAAAAACTCTGCCTCAGGTCCGATAAAGGCGGTATCTCCAAGACCTGTACTTTTCAGGTAAGCTTCTGCTTTCTGAGCGATATATCTCGGATCTCGGGAATAGGGTTCACGGGTGATCGGATCTACAATATTTCCGATCAAAACGAGGGTAGGTTCCTTGAAAAAAGGGTCCATCTTCGCTGTGGTCGGGTCAGGCACGACCAGCATGTCCGAGGCATTTATGGGCTTCCATCCTCTGATACTCGAACCGTCAAATCCGTATCCGTCGTCAAAACTGGATTCTTCCAGCTCACCGATAGGGACTGTGAAGTGCTGCCATATGCCTGGAAAGTCCATGAACCTTATGTCAACTACTCTTACGCCTTTTTCCTTCGCATCTGCCAGCACATCCTTGGGGGTCGTCATGATTTGTTTCTCCTTGATAATTAATAATTGTTAATGCATAATTGAAATCAGATTGCGTCTTTTCCCTTTTCTCCGGTACGGACACGGATTGCGGATTCGACAGGCAATACGAAAATCTTGCCGTCGCCCAGCTTTCCGGTGTTCGCAGCTTCACGGATCTTTTCCACAACTTTGTCTGCCCAGGAAGCCTCAACTACGAGTTCGATTTTTATCTTAGGTATAAAATCGACCACATATTCTGCTCCCCTGTAAATCTCCTTGTGTCCTTTCTGCCTTCCATAACCCTTGACCTCTGAGATAGTCATTCCCTGGATTCCGATTTCGTTGAGAGCTTCTTTTACATCATCCAGTTTGAAAGGCTTTATTATAGCTTCGATTTTTTTCATTCATGATCTCCTTTTCTTAACTCATGTTAACTTTAAAGGCTTACAGTGAGTATCCGACCTCGTTATGTTCTGACAAATCAAGGCCCTGCACCTCACTCTCGTCGGTTATTCTGAGACCGACTGTTCTGTCGATAGCCTTCAGGATAACATATGTCATCAATAGAGAAAAGGCGATTGTTACAAGAGATGCAAGAATCTGGATGCCCAGTTGTTTCGGGTTGCCGAAAAACAGGCCGTTGGCCCCATCCGGATTGACAGCGACAGATGCGAACAGACCTGTAGCTATGGCACCCCACAGGCCGCCGACACCGTGAACCGCAACCACATCCAGTGCATCGTCATATCCCAGCCTGTCCTTCATCATTACTGCGCCGTAGCACAACAGGCCGGTGGAAAGACCGATGATTATAGCAGACACCGGTCCCACAAACCCTGCGGCAGGAGTGATGCCCACAAGACCGGCCACAGCACCGGATGCTGCACCCAGGGCAGTCGGTTTTTCCTGAAAAATCCATTCAGCGATCACCCAGGAAATCGCTGCTGAACCTGCTGACAACTGGGTTGTAAAAAAGGCCATAGTTGCTGTGGAATTTGCGGCCAGGGCGCTGCCTGCATTGAATCCAAACCATCCAAACCAGAGTATTCCGGCTCCGAGAACCGTCAGGGGCAGGTTGTGGGGTAAAAAAGATACTTTGCCATGCCCTCTTCTTTTGCCGATCATGATTGCTGCGATCAATGCTGCAATCCCGGAATTGATGTGAATAACGGTTCCGCCTGCAAAATCGAGCGCTCCCAGCTTTCCGATCCAACCGCCGCCCCATACCCAGTGGCATACCGGAAGATATACAAAAGTTGTCCACAATATGCAGAAAAGCATGAATGCCGAAAATTTCATCCGTTCCGCGAACGCGCCGGTGATAAGGGCCGGGGTTATTATAGCGAACATCAACTGGAACGCACAGAACAATAAATGGGGGATGGTATCCGCATAAGGGCCGGGATTGGTACTTACCCCTTTTAAGAATATCATGTCAAAATTTCCAATCAAGCCTCCGATATCAGGCCCGAAAGCTGCGGAATAACCGTAAATGACCCATATAATGGATATCACACCCAGGCAGATAAAACTCTGGAGGATTGTTGACAGAACATTTTTGGAACGCACCAGTCCGCCATAGAAAAAAGCCAGGCCAGGGGTCATAAACATCACAAGGGCTGTAGCTACCAGCATAAAGGCTGTATCTCCGGAATCTATCATCTGCATTTTCTCCTCTTATTGAATATTTTTTAAATAACCGGACCTTAAATCGATTCAATGTCCAATTTTACAAACACTTTTTTAAGTGCTGCAAAAATAACTGCAATATATCAAAGCAAACTCTGTGCCAAAGATGTAGAAATACTTCTATCTTCCCGAATTAATTAGTAAATTATCTAATTTATCCTATATGTCAATATAGTTGTTTAAT
>JAUCGE010000301.1 GCA_030377965.1 Desulfobacterales bacterium HSG16 | reverse complement strand
AGACGGAAGCGTTACAATCGACATGATTTTCATCTCAAGACTCTCAAAACCTGCTTTCCGATAGAAAAATCAAATATGCTTTTAGAACTTTTCATAAGAAATTTCGCTATTATTGATGATCTCAAAATTTCATTTTCCGATGGCCTGACAATATTGAGCGGTGAAACCGGGGCAGGTAAATCGATTATCATCAGCGCTATAAGCCTGCTTCTTGGCAGTCGGGCAACAGCAGGACTGATACGCACAGATTGTGAAACTGCCGAACTTGAAGCACTCTTCCATGTTCCGCCCCAAAGCCGAGCTTTTCCCGTACTCACAGATATGGAAATAGATGTCTCTGAAGGACTGGCCGTCCGCCGGGTTATTTCCAGAAACAACAGACACAAACTCTATATCAACGGCAGAATTTCGACCACCAGAGTTTTAAACCAGATCACCCGCCACCTTGCAGGCATATCGAGCCAGCACGCTTTTCAGGAACTTTTGAATGAAGAGCAGCACCTTCTGATACTCGATCAGTTTGCTGGCACAATGAAGGAAAGGGGAAAACTGTCCCTGTCCTATCATGAAATTCTGCCCTTGATTGCACAACTCAAAGATCTGAAAACTCAGCAGGCCATACAGCAGGAGCAGATGGAACGATATGAATATGAAAGAAACAGCATTCTTTCCGCTCAAATCCTGCCGGGAGAAGATGAAAATCTTGACAGCGAGCGTGCAATTATCAAAAATGCTGAACTTTTGTTTCAACTCGTTCATGGATGCGTGGATGAACTCTACAATTCTGAAAATTCGATTGTCGGCCGCCTTGGCAGTGTAAGGAAAAGACTAGATCAGGCTGGCAGGCTGGACAGGCAGTTAGCTGAAAAGAATAAAGGTATCATAGACGCTTCATATCATCTTGAAGATATAGCAGGTGAACTGAGCAATTACCTGAACCGGATAACTTTTGATGGAAGCCGCCTTAATGAAATTGAAGAACGCATCGACACATTGAAAAGGCTGAAACGCAAATATGGAGGATCTCTTCCTGCCGTTTCAGCTCATCTTGAATCAACAGAGAACAAAATGGCTCAAGTAAGGAACCTGTCCGGGCAGATAGCCGAACTCAAGAACAAACTTGCCATGCAGCATGACAGTTTAAGTGTTCAGGCAAAAAAGCTCTCGGAAAAGAGAAAAGAAGCTGCTGCTGAACTTGCCCGGAAAGTCGAAGTCGAGCTTTCCACTCTGAAAATGTCGGGAACGCGCGTTGAAGTCCTTTTACAAAAAACCGCTGTCAAGAAAACAACCGACCCTTTTTTAACGACAGAAGATATGGAAATTACAGAAAACGGAATTGACCGGGCTGAGTTTCTTATAGCTCCGAATGTGGGAGAAGCCTTAAAACCTCTTACAAACATTGCCTCCGGCGGAGAGCTTTCCAGAGTCGTGCTTGCCTTGAAAGTAATTTTGACACAGAAAGAACCGGTCGGAACCGTGGTATTCGATGAAGTTGATTCCGGTATAGGCGGAGGCGTTGCGGAAATCGTGGGAGAAAAACTTTCCAATCTTGCAGATTATCATCAGATCATATGCATCACTCACCTGGCTCAGATTGCTAAATTCGGCAATCATCATTTCAAGATTGCAAAGCAGGTGAACTCTGGCAGAACCAGGACTGTCATAGAACGACTTGATGAAGCGGAAAGAGTTGACGAAATAGCCAGAATGCTCGGAGGAGTGCAGATCACACCGACTGCAATTGACCATGCCCTTGAAATGCTCAAAGGCCCACAGAGCCAAGTGTAAGACTCCAAATGTAAGACTCCAAAGTATGGAGTGCGAAAATAGAGCGAAGCGATTTTTCGCAGACTCAATGAAAAACCTCTTTTTTATTAGCTCTTTTTTATTGATGATTTGAATTTTTTAGGATATACGTTTATATTAACAAGGATTGATTCACGCTCATGTTTTCGAGCATCTTTTCCATAGAATCCGGTATATCGAACATCTGTCCAAAAAATCAGGATCGGTCAATGTCGGATTGAAAAAGCGATATCAGCGTTGGCGTTTAAAAAGGTTATGTCTGTAAAGATCAGCCCGTCAAAATACCGTCGGTGACAAAACCCGGCCCAACCCGAAATCAGGCCGCTATCACGGCCAAAAGGAGCGATTCATGAAACTTTCAAAACAAGAAATTATGGATGCTTTGAAGAAATGGAACCTGGCTTGGGACAACTATGATTTTGAAGAAATTATGGAGCTTTTTCATGATGAAGTGCTTTTTGAAAACTGGACAGGCGGAAGAGCAGTGGGAAAGGAGGCTTTAAAAGATGCCTGGTCTCCCTGGTTTGCAAATCACGGGGGATTCAAATTTACGGATGAAGAAACATTTGTCGATGAAAAGGAACAAAAGGCTGCTTATCGATGGCTGCTTGAATGGCCCTCTTTTGAAGAAGGCTGTGAAGGTAAAACCGAAAGACGACGGGGCGTGGATGTTCTTCATTTTAAAGAAGGAAAGATAATACAGAAACTTACATATTCAAAAACAACGATAGAGATAGACGGAGAAAGATTTCCTCTCCGTATTTAATTTTTTCCGGAGACATGAAATGGGAGTTATTCAGGCAGTTTTATTGGGTATAATCCAAGGATTGACAGAGTTCCTGCCGGTCAGCAGTTCAGGCCATCTGGTATTGTTCCAGCGCCTGTTCGGACTGACCGAGCCGGAACTTTTTTTTGACGTGAGTGTCCATATGGGTACTCTTGTAGCGGTTTTGATATTTTTTCGTAATGATATCTTTTCCATTATCAGACATCTTTATCTGTTTTTCATCGGCCTTTTTCAAGGAAGAAAAACGCCAGAAACAGAAGAAGAAAAAAGAGATCTGAAATTAGTTGTCATGATTATAGCAGGATCGATTCCTACAGGAATAATTGGCCTTCTGCTTCATGGATTTGCAGATACGATCTTCTCTTCTATAGTATTCACTGGCTTTATGCTGCTGCTCACCGGCACATTTTTATGGATTTCAAAAAAGGTAGAAAATGCAGGCAGAAAAATTTCAAAAATGACGGCTTCAGAAGCCCTTTTGATCGGAACTGTCCAGGGATTGGCAATTATGCCTGGTATTTCCCGGTCAGGATCTACCATAGTGACAGGGCTTTTTCTCGGGTTGAGCCGCGAGACAGCCGCAAGATACTCATTTTTATTGTCTATTCCCGCTATTTTCGGAGCGCAGTTGTTGAGCATCGCAGATTTTTCCAACGGAGTGCATCACACCTCTTTGGGTATCACTCTGATCGGTGCTGTAACCGCTGGAATTTTCGGATACGCGGCGCTTGCCATGCTTCTTTTCATCATGAGGCAGGGCAAACTTTATATGTTTGCTCCATATTGCTGGATATTAGGGAGTACCGCTGTTATTGTCGGATTTTTTTAAAAAGAATGTACGGACGGACGCTCTGGTACAATTTTTTTTGCTACAAGGATTTTTGATAAGAAGAGGATTATAAGAAAGGATATCTGTACGTAACTTATTGA
>JAUCGE010000050.1 GCA_030377965.1 Desulfobacterales bacterium HSG16 | reverse complement strand
CCGACCTCTTTTACGGATTCCAACATTTTGACCTCCTTGTATTCCGGGTCGTTTTGGATCAATTCCCGGTATTTTTTCTCTTCTTCAGAGTTCAAAGCGAGACTTATCTTGATCAAAGAAAGGAGTGGATGGGGTGGACATCCTGGAATGAAGAGATCCACCGGGAGCAGGGTATCGAGACCCTCGGTGATTTCAGGGCTTCCTGTAAACGGCCCTCCTGATATTGTGCAACTGCCAACAGCAATTACCACCTTTGGATCAGGCACTGCTTCATAGGTTTGCAGCAGAGCCGTCTTCATGTTTTTTGAAATCGGGCCTGTCACGACAATGGCATCCGAGTGACGGGGAGATGCCACAAAGTTTATTCCGAATCTGGCCATGTCGAAAAACGGGGTTGCCAGAACGTTTAAATCAGCTTCGCAGGCATTACATCCTGCTGCTGAAACCTGGCGTAATTGAAGTGATCTGCCGAAAAGCATTTTGAAATGCTTTTTGGAGTGTTCTGCCAGATCAGGCAGTTCACCGGCTGTCACCAGATGTTCCCGTTCTGATGTGCCTATTTCAAAATCTTGTGTGAAAGAGATAAACTTGCCTTTGGATAATCGCTCACAATTTCCGCAGAAAATGCAGCGTCCCATATCAATGACTTTATTTTTAGCGTTTATTGCATCCTGGGGGCAGGCCAGAGCGCATTTTTCCGCTATATCATTGGGCAGATCATCGGGAATATCCTTTGCTATCACAGGCCGCCCTCGATAACGTGATACCAGTTCTATTTTTTCTTTCGGATAACCGGATGTTCGATAACCTTGTTCAAATCTGTTTTTCAATACATTTAGCATTTTGGTTTCTCTTGCTTTGTGTAAATTTTAAAGATCGAATCCACAATAAGAGAGATTGAAACTCTTATTGTTCAATGGAAAATCCGAAATACCAGTATCTCTGAGCGACATGGAAAGGCCATTCCAGTTGTGAAATGACGGGTCCTTGATCTTGTATCGCTCTATTTTACCGTTTTCGTCTGTCATAATGCAATGTGACAGCTCTCCGCGCCATGCTTCATTGATTGTGACAACAAATGAGTCCGGGGCAAGATCAAAATTATCGGAATCTACCGGGTTCGACTCGACAATATTTGTTTCAATCGGGTTTTCTATAAGAGACTGCACGATTTCGATAGACTGCATGATTTCGTCCGCTCTTACTTTTGAGCGTGCATACACATCTCCGGTCGGTTCCGCATTTTCCGGTATATCCAAATATCCGTAATGTTCATTTGGAAATTCTCGTCTTGCGTCATAAGCTATACCACATGCGCGGCCAGCAGGTCCTACAAGGCCGAGTTCTTCAGCGTTTTTGCGACTGACAGCGCCGCATCCTTCAAAACGGGATATGACACTTGGAGTGGAAAACAGAAGGTCAATGGTATGCTTTACCTGGGGTTTGATTTCATCTATACGCCTGATCAGCTCGATTCTTATTTCATCATCCAGTTCAAATCGGACTCCGCCAGGTCTTACAAGCCCCTTGCCCATTCTGTTTCCGCATATAAGCAGGCTCATATTGAGAAAATCCCCCCGCATCCGACCGCAATAGTTTGCAGGTGGGAGAAATGCCACATCACCGCTCAAGGCTCCGAGATCACCGACATGATTTTGAAGGCGCTCTAATTCCAGAGCTATTGTCCTGATAATTTTTGCGCCATCGTCTATCTCTGTAGATGTCAAAGACTCAATAGCCTGGGAAAGGCACAGGGCGTTACCGATAGATGTGTCTCCAGCATTATTTTCGGCAATGACTGCCAGACGTTTTGCCGGAACTGAAGGAAGGAGTTGTTCGACTCCTCTGTGCTGATATCCAAGCTGGATTTCGAGGTTGAACACTCGTTCACCAATGCAGTTGAACCTGAAATGTCCGGGTTCGATGACACCGGCATGAACAGGGCCTACGGCAACTTCATGAACTTCATCTCCTGCAACCGAATAATAATCATAATTACCGGGGATATCTTCTTTGTAATCATTACCGAAAACATCTGGTTTACCTGTGTAATTCGGATGATAACGCACCATTCTCAGCCAGGGATGACCTTCCGGCTTTATACCGTATTGCTCGGCAATTTCCCTTTCGAACATGTGAAAAGGTTCGCATTCATTGCTAAGTGACGGGTAGGATTCAGGAGCGTCTGTGGCTGCGACAAAGAGAGCGTCCGTGCGTAATACGCAAAGAAGTTTTATCTGATCTTCTGCCGTGTAAGCAAAATAGTGTACTACTTTGCCTCCGTTTTTGACAATATCTTTAGCTTGCCTGGAAAAATCATCAAATGGCAGATTGGGAATTTCCTCTTTTGATATCGCTGCGCCATTTCTAATCTTTAAAAATCTGGTATTCATTTAAAATCCTCCACCAACAGCAGAAACGGCATCAATGATTGTTTTGAACAAGGTGTCCGGAATCCACAGAAACAATACAATGGATGTGGCGAGCAGAATGTACTGGGGCCAGATCATGCTCGCTCTTTCCTCAAGTTGGATATCTGTGTCGTCCTCGACATTTTCAAAAGACATCTTCATGACATGTTTTGCAAAGCCTGCAAAAATTACACAGAGACTCAAGATAAAAATCACGACAGCAACATAATGGCCAGTGCGGAAAGCGCCAACAATGATGAACATTTCCCCGATGAAAATTCCGAAAGGCGGAAAACCTGAAATTCCGGCAAACCCGCCTAAAAAAGCGACAAGAGTTTTCGGCATGAGTTTTGCCAGGTTTCCTGTTTTTTCAATCAGGCGGCTTCCATATCCCATGAGTATATTGCCGGAAGTCAAGAACAGGGATGATTTTATCAGGCTGTGGTGAATCAGGCAGAGGATTGCCCCATAAGCTCCGACACCGCCGATTCCTGTTCCAAATGCAATGATTCCCATATTTTCGATACTTGAGTAAGCTAGCAGCCTTTTATATTCTGTCTGCTTCAGAATAAAAGTTGCAGCAGCGAGAATCGACATCAGCCCGAATACGATCAGGATAGTGCCTGAAAAATCATTCAGGCCGGCAGCTATCATGATTTTGTTGGTTTTAAAGATTCCTAAGTAAGCACAGTTTAAAAGCACTCCTGACAGAAGAGCGGATGCAGGACTTGGAGCTTCGCTGTGCGCGTCAGGCAGCCAGGTATGCATGGGGGCAAGCCCCATTTTGGTGCCGTATCCGACAAGGATCAGAACAAATCCGGCCTTGAGCCACATAGGATCAAGATCTTTTGCCGCATTGGAAAGTTCGGAAAAAGATAAAGGCACGTTTACCTGTCCGACATCCATTGCAAGTGAAATCAGCACGGTTCCTAAAAGAGCCATTGCAATGCCTACTGAACAGATAAGAACATATTTCCAGGTTGCTTCCAGAGATGCTTTTGATCTGTGAGTAAAAATAAGGGGAGCGCTTGCAAGAGTCGTGGCCTCTATTGCAATCCACATGACCATGATGTGGTCTGATAAAGTGACCATTGTCATTGTGGAAAGAAAGAGCATCATGGACCCGATGAACATCTTTTCGGATTCGAGTTTCGACTCTTCCAGATACGCTGCTGTGTATATGGATATAAGGAAAAAAAGCAAGGATATGACAATCAGTGACAAAAGTCCTTCGGGAGTCACTGAAAAATAATCCGGCAACAGCGCTTCAGGTCTTTTCCGCCATAGATTGACGGACAGGAAAAGATGAATAGCGCCAGTCAGCACAAGAAATATTCGTCCGGTTTCCTTTGGCAGAAAAAATGAAAGAATGCCGAGCAGAAACGGGGCGAGAAAAACGATTTCAACCATGAAAAAACACCTATTCCTTTAAGTTTCTTAAATGTAGGGTATCAACATTGTCAAATTTTTGCTTGATGTTCTGGAGCATGATGGCCATGATCATGACCCCGGCAAGAACATCAAGAAGAATTCCGAATTCGACAATATGATGGGTACGAGTGGAAAAAGTCGTTCCCACAAGATAAATACCGTTTTCCATCATGATATAGCCAAGAACCATGGCAATCGCATTTCGCCTTGCCATTAAAAGAAACATGCCTGCAACGAGAATCGTGATGGCAGTGGGCATCAGAAGAAGACTCTCACTGACCGATGGTATGTTGAATCTGTGACTTACATATGTAGCTGCAAAAATTAAAAGAAGTCCTGCAAACAAAGAGGCATGATAGCCGATAATCGGCTCTACTTCTTTGCTTATGGAAACTTTCTTGATTGCCAGATAAATGCACAGGGGAATTATGATGCCTCTGATTGCCAGGGTGACAAGAATGAAATTAATGCTGCCCATCGTAAGTTCGGAACTGGTGAAAAGCGGCACAAGAGAGACGATTATCCCTTGAAAGGCAATTACCTTGATAAGTACTGTCACGCGGTTGGAAGCAAAGGCGAACAAAACCGAAAGCAGCACAAGGGAAAGTATGGTATCGACTGAATGTATCATTTTACAAACTCCAAAGTGATGACTATTGCAAAAAAGGCCAGTGCAAATGAAGTAAGGACAAATTGGGGAACCTTATCCATTCTATAACGGGCCATGACCGATTCCATGACACCGACGGCTGCATAAACAGCTACAAGAGATATGCCGAATAAACCTATATCCCAGACTATGTTGTAAGTGCTGAAGGGGTAAATCAGTCTTGCGACAAAAGTCGAATAGAAAAACAGTTTACAGAAAGAGCCAAATTCGATGAACGCAAAATCAGGTCCGCTGTGATCGAGTACCATGACTTCATGGATCATCGTAAGCTCCAGATGAGTGGCAGGATCATCCACAGGTACTCTGGAGTTTTCTGTAAGAAGAACGATGAAAAAAGAGAATATTATAAAGAGCATGGGAGAACCGGCTGTCAGCCAGAGTTCCAATGGCTGGCATCCTGTAAAATATGCAGCAAGACGCAACTCGCTTGTAAGTGTATAAAACAAGATGAGAATCATAAACATTGAAGCTTCACAGATTATAGGAAAGTAAGCTTCCCTTGCAGCGCCCATGCCTTCAAATGGTGAAGCTGTGTCCATAGCTGCTGCAATGGTGAAGAAACGGCCAAGCCCCAGCAGGTAGAGGATAAAAATGATATCGCCTCTGAATGAAAAGATCGGTGCGTGTCCTGCGATGGGAAGAAACATCAGAACTGTCACACTCGCACAAAGAGAAATCATAGGGCCCATTTTGAAAATATAGGTCGTGCTTGTGCTGTAGACCGACCCTTTTTTGCAAAGTTTGATCAAAGTATAATAGTTGATCAGAAGCGGCGGCCCTTTTTTTCCACCGAAAAATGCCTTGACCTTGAGAATGAGCGCTGAAAAAAACGGTGCAGACAGCAGCGCCAGTACCCATAGTATAATCGATTCCATCATGGTTTCATCTCACCTGAATTTCTTTTTTTAGGTTTTTATTTTCGTGACATCAATCTGTCTATTGCATCTGATTCAATATCACCTTGTACCGTCTTTACCGTTTCCGACATTTTTTTACTCTTTAAAACGGTAGGGCCAGGTTCCGTTCCAGCCATCTTTTGGCTCTTTAAACGAAAAAGAGCAGCAGCACTATGGCCAACAGGATATAACCTATATAAAGGTGAATATCTCCATGCTGAATCCAGCGCAGCTTGTCAAATAAATACAGAACCGGGCGAACCACAGCATTATTGAGATGGAGTTCTGCTATATCGCTGATATGGCTGTTATAACCGGTTTTTTCCGGGAACACACCCTTAATTGCCGAATGATTCTCATGCAGCGGTGCAAATGGCTTGAAAAATTCCAGAATTGATGCTGCATATGAAGAACCGGTATATTGCATTTTGGGAGTTGGCTGGGTGAATCCGCAGCCCCATGTTCCTGACGATCCAATCGTTTTATTTCTGTACAGGAATATACGCAGAGCGAGGACGACAAGAAAAATCGCAAAGAAAATCGATGCCGCACATGTAATATTTCCTGTAATTTCTATGAAAGGTTCTAATGGTGCCTGGGAGAAACCAAGGTTTAGCGATGACATGGCTTTTGCTGCCATGAGAATGAACATTTTCGGATATACACCAATGACAAGACAGAAAAATGCTAAAATCAGCATGGGGACGATCATTGATATTCCGTCTTCATTGACATTTCGGGCGGCTTCACTTCTTGGCTCACCCTGAAAAACTATTCCCAATACTCTTGTAAAACAGGCAAGGGCCAGTCCGCCTATAATAGCCAGACTGATTATTGACAGCAAGCTCATGGTGAAAGTCATTTTATCCATACCAACACCTTTGAATCCGCCCAGATATATAAAAAACTCGCTGACAAATCCGTTAAATGGAGGCAGCCCTGAAATTGCAATAGAACCGATAAGAAAAGTCGTTCCTGTAAATTTCATTTTTTTCAAAAGACCGCCAAGAAGATCAATTGAACGAGTACCGGTTTTATGTAATATCATTCCGGCTCCCATAAAAAGGAGGGATTTGAAAATAGAGTGATTGAGAATATGCAGAAGGCCGCCCGAAAATCCCAGAACAGCCATGACAGGATTTGAAGAAGCCATCCCAAGCATACCCAGACCGATACCGATGAGAATGATCCCGATATTTTCCACACTGGAATAAGCAAGAAGTTTTTTGATATCATTTTGTCCCAGGGCATAAACGACACCAAGAATTCCCGTTACTATTCCGACACTCAATACTATTATGCTGCAAGCCAGAGAATGGTGTCCAAGAATAGCATATACTCGCAGTATGCCGTAAATTCCTGTTTTTATCATTATGCCGGACATAAGAGCCGAAATGTGACTCGGTGCGGCAGGGTGAGCGTGGGGCAGCCATATATGAAAAGGAAATACGCCCGCTTTTGAGCCGAATCCGATAAAAGCCAGGATAAAAATCAGAATTTTCATCGATTCGGGTATAGCAGCGAGATTGGCTGTAAAAGCGAAACTGCCCGAATGACCATACATCAGGCCAAATGCAGCGAGAATAAACATCGCGCCCACATGGGAAAAAACAAAATAGAGGTATCCGGCCTTCCTGTTTTCCCCTGATTCATAGTTATAAATAACAAGAAAAAAAGAGGATAACGACATAATTTCCCATGAGAGCATGAATGCAATCATGTTATCAGCAGTTACGACAAGAGCCATAGATGCTATGAGTAAGCTGAAGAAGAAATAATTGACACCTGTACGCAGTGATTTCTCAGAATCTTCCATATAGTGGAAGCTGTAAAAAGCACTTAAAAGTGAAACGGCAAAGATGATAACCAGGAAAAAAGCCGACAATTCATCCACTCGAAAAGAGAGGGAATAAGTGTTTAAATAACTTAGTTTGGCGGAATATTGTCCGGATTCTATCATTTTGCTCATTGCATCATATAATCCGAGAAAACAGCCTGCTCCGATTGACAGAACACTGGCCACTTTCATCAGGTAGAATTTTCTCCACAAAGTGAGAGCGGAAAAACCTCCGAGACATATTATCAGTAGTGATTGAAAAAAAAGATCCATAAACCCCTCATCTTGGTACTGTCAAATGTGGACAAACTGTTCTGTCCACCCGAAATCCCGACTATCCAGATATCAATCCTGCGTGGCAGAATACAACTTTATGAAAAGACAGATAAATTTTAACGGGAATATCTATTACAGATTGGGTTGCATGTCAATAGGGAATTTGCATATTATCATTACAAAAATGAAGCTTTTTTAAACATTTTTTATATCACCAAACATTTTCATCCAGCTTTCAAATTGGGCAGCCTTATCAGAGCCGAATTTTTTCAGCATGGCAAGAATCTCTTCTGCTGGTTTTTCCCGATCCAGCCGGTTTTCATCTTTAGAAAAGAATTTGTCTGCATAACATATGATCTGCTCTTCGATAGAGATCGGCATCATTTCATATTCAGGCAGGGGCAGTTTTTGTTTTTGGATATCTGAAATACCGATTCCCACCCCTACATGACGTTCACAGACCAGGGCATGTTCAAAGAGGTTTTCATTTTCCAGAATTTTGCGACCGAGATAGCCGTGACAAATATAAGGATAAGATCCTTTGCAGTCGAGCTGTGGAGTATTGGTTAAATAAATGCCAATATCATGGAGCATGGCTGCCTGTTCGATGAACAGAATATCAGGATTGAGATGAGGAACACAGGACGCTGCATCCATAGCTTTTTTGGCCACATGTTTTCCATGTTCGACAAGGATATCATGGACGCGTGTGCCGGGAGTATAATATTTTCTTATGATTTCAAGTGGATTCATGGGAACCAGCTAACTCAATGGTAAGTACCTGTGCATAAATTATGTTACATTTATTGTAGGGGCAAACCCTCGTGGCTGCCCTCCGTACAAGGGCAGGCACAAGACCTTCCCCTACATTAATGTTGAGAAATATTTGATTAGGTACTTATTGGGTTGATTACCGCTTTTTACCCTTGTTTTTTTCCGACATCAGGACTCCTTCAATAAAAGGATCTATACCGCCATCAAGTACATCGCTGACATTGCCGATTTCAAGATTGATCCTGTGATCTTTCACCATCTGGTACGGATGAAGCACATAAGATCGAATCTGAGAACCCCAGCCGATTTCTTCTTTGTCATCGTGCATCTGCTGGATTTTGCTATCCTGTTTTCTTTTCTCGTGCTGATAGAGTCTGGACATGAGTACCTTCATAGCCATATCCTTGTTACGGTGCTGGGATTTTTCCTGCTGGCACTGAACAACGATATTGGTGGGAAGATGGGTGATTCTGACAGCACTGCTTGTCTTGTTTACATGCTGACCACCTGCACCGCTGGCTCTGTACACATCAATCCTCAAGTCCTTGTCTTCAATGGCAACGACTATCTCCTTGTCTATCTCAGGACACACAAAGACCGATGCAAAAGAAGTCTGTCGTTTGCCGCTGGCATTAAAAGGAGATATCCTGACCAGCCTGTGAACCCCTATTTCGGATTTAAGCCATCCGAATGCATTTTCACCCGAAGCTGTAAATGTCACGCTTTTTATGCCTGCCTCATCACCAGGCTGGAAATCGATCATTTCGAGTTTGTAGCCTTTTCGGTCAACCCATCTCAGATACATCCGATGAAGCATCTCCGCCCAGTCCTGGGCATCAGTGCCGCCAGCACCTGCATTTATGGAAACTATGGCATTGTTTTTATCTTCTTCCCCGTCAAGCATCAGTTCAAGGGAATATGCCTCAAACCTTTTATTGAGAGTACCGATTTGTGCCAGAGCCTCGCCGAGGGTCTGTTCATCCGATTCTTCAACACCTAGCTCATGAAGAATTTCACATTCTTCAAGATCGTTTTGAAGGGTCATAAACTTATCCACCCGCAGGGACAGAGCCGTGCGTTCTTTTAAAATGGATGTGTTTTTTTCCGGATTATCCCAGAACCCTTTTGAAGCAATCATATTTTCCAGTTCATCCAGCCGTTTGTTTTTTCCAGCCAGGTCAAAGATACACCTTTAACTGTTCGAGTTTCAGATATAGCTCCTTGATACCTTGTTTTGTTTCAATTGACATTTTGTTTCCTCCTCCAAGTCATTAAAAAAATCAATCCTGCAAAGGTAAAAAATGTGCAGGCAATCCCAAAGACATCCCCCCATGCGGCGTAGAGAGTTTTTGTGTTTAAAATCGGTATATCACGGGTCATAACCGCATTTTCGAATAATTTTGTCGAACCTGTGATTCTGCCCGCTGGATCTATAAAACCGCTTATTCCTGTATTTGCAGCCCTGACTAATGACCGCTTTGTTTCCACTGCCCTGAACACGGACATGGAAAAGAGCTGGTAAGGAGCGCTGCTCGTGCCGTACCATGCATCATTTGTTATATTGACCAGAAACTGTGCTCCTCTGGAAGCCATTTTACCTGACAGATCCGAGAAAATACCTTCATAACAGACCAGAGGGCCTATTACCAGAGGGCCTGTTATTGGATCTGTCTGGCGTTCTCCAGTGTGAAGCGGCTTTATATCACGGCCTGGTGACATATCCCCGATCTGTTCTATTATTTTGCCCACAAAAGGCAGCCATTGTCTTAATGGCACATACTCCCCAAATGGAACCAGGTGGCTTTTATCATATCTGCCTTTTACATCTCCGTCAGGGCCAATGAGCCAGGCACTGTTGTAATAAGCGATGTCTTCCCCGTTTTTTTCAACATAAGGGCCGCCTGCCAGCAAAAAGGTTTTCATTTTCCTGACCATTTGTTTTACCTGTTTCGTAGGCCCTTGATGAAGCTGGAAAACAAAGGGCATTGCAGCTTCGGGCCAGACTATCATGTCAGGTAATGAATCCAATGGTGAATCTGGTGGTGAATCTGGTGGAAAATTCGATGGCAAATCAGTTGCATCTTTTCCTGCCTGTTCCGACAGCCTGATATATTTTTCAGTGATTTTATTTCTTGCGTCAGAACTCCATTTTTCATTCTGAGCAATATTGCCCTGGATCACCGACACTCTTTTTTTCTGCGCCCCGTCAATCTCGCGGTCAGTACAATTTACGCTCCATTTTCCATACAAAAGATTTCCGGCCAGGAGACATACAAGCACAACTCCTGCTCTGACCACGACAGTTCTGGAAACAAGTTCGCCATGCCATTTTTTTTTCCTCAGATGCTGGTATAAAAAAAACAGAACAGCATTTGAAAATATGATTATAAACGAAAGCCCATATACACCGGATATGTTCGATATCTGTATGAGATACAAATGTTTGAACTGGGAACATCCAACAAATTCCCAGGGAAAGCCGGTGAAAAGAAAAGAGCGGACATATTCCAGCGCAACCCATAGAAAAGGTGATATAACAAGGCATTTAACCGGTGTTTTGCAAAGGCTGCTTAAAATATAGGAAAAAATCCCGACATAAATTCCAAGATAGGATGCAAAAAGAATCAGGATAAGGATTGCAGGGAAAAAATGCAGCCCCCCGAAGGTTCTCATGGTATTTACAACCCAGTATTCAAGTGTCAGATGATGAACGAGACCACATATGAATCCAAGGGCAAATGCCGAAATTCTGGAACTGTTGCTGACGGCAGCCAATACAGGTACTATTGCAACCCATATGAGCCAGTCCATACCAACTTTTGGAAAGGCTGCTGTCATCAAAAGGCCGCTGACAGCAGCCAGAATTATTCTTTTTATTGCCAAAAAACTTCTCTTTTTTGAATGAACATGAAAAAATGTCACACGATCACTATTTTCTGAACTGCCTTTATAATCTCTTCAGGCTCATCCATAATCTGAATGATATCAAGATTTTCTTCGGAAATACAATGTTCTTTTAATACGCGTTCTTTTATCCAGTCTATAAGCCCGCCCCAGTATTCGCTTCCGACCAGAATAAGGGGAAAAGGTTTTATGCGGTGGGTCTGAATCAGGGTGAGGGCTTCGAAAAACTCATCCAGGGTTCCGTATCCTCCGGGCATGATGATATATGCTGTGGCATATTTTACCAGCATGACCTTTCTTATAAAGAAATAATTGAAATCTATAGTAATATTCGCATATGGATTGGGTTTCTGCTCATATGGGAGAATGATATTCAAACCCACAGAAGTTCCACCAGCTTCGGCAGCCCCTTTGTTTGCAGCTTCCATTATCCCGCCCCCGCCGCCGGTCATGACAGCAAAGCCGTTTTTAGCGAACAGTGCTGCAATAGCCTCGGCTTTTTTGTAAACCGGATCTTCTGGAAGCAAGCGGGAAGAGCCGAAAATTGTGACTGCTTTTCCTATTTCATGCAGAGATTCGATTCCATCCACGAATTCTCCGATTATTTTGAACAACCGCCATGCCTCGCCTTTTTTAAAAGAATCAACCAGAAATTGTTTTTCCATCAGATTTCCCATGCCGCCTTTATCCAGTATCGATCAGGCAGGATTTCATTCTCTACAGCAGGAATGAAAAAATGTGTGCCGATCAAGTAAAATAATGATTTTCAAAATTAAAACAGGCTGAATTTATCAACTTTTGCAACCGCTGTCAATGATTACGGATTGACATATCCTTCATGTGCTGATAGAAATTTTTTTTGGCTGGAGTGAGCGTTTATATTATCTATAAAAGACAGCAGGTAAGACATTGAATCGGTGTTCAAGGGAAGTATCTATTGTAAATGAATTGGGGCTTCATGCAAGGGCTGCAGCCAAGGTTGCGGAGATCGCGGGAGGAGCCAAGTCAAGTGTCTGGATATTGAAAAACGATCAAAAAGTGGATGCAAAAAGCGTAATAGACATCCTGACTCTGGGCTGCGGAAAAGAAGCCATGATTACCATACAGATTGAGCGTGAGTCAGATGAAAACATACTTGATGACATCGTCCGCCTGGTTGAAAGCGGATTCGGGGAATAAAAAATGAAGACAGAAAACGACTCCAGACAGACTATATTGGAAGGCATTGGAGCCTCGCCTGGCATTTGTATAGGCAAGGCATATCTGGTCGACAAAGAAGGCGTTGATGTCATAAAAAAATATTATATTTCTGATGATCAGCTTGATAATGAAAAAAATCGTTTCAAGTCTGCTGTCAAAAAGGCAAAAGATGAGCTTCACCAGATTATCGAAGATATCCCGGACGATCTCAGAGAAAATGCTGACATCCTCGAAACCCATGTGGTGCTTTTAAAAGACAAGATGCTCTACGGCAGAGCAATCAAGACCATTGAACAAGACAGGGTCAATGCTGAATGGGCGTTGAAAAAGGTTGTAGCGGGGCTTAAAAAGAAATTCAATCGGCTGCCTGACCCTTTTTTCAGGGAACGGGTTGCTGACATTGCCCATGTTTCCGACCGTATTTTAAGAAGTCTGGCCGGTGTTGACAAAGTCAAAATCAAAGATATCGACAAAAGGGTTATTCTGGTGGCCGAGGATCTTTCTCCGGCTGAAACCAGCCAGATTCAGTTGGAAAAAATCAAGGGCATCGTGACAGATGCAGGTGGTGTGGCATCACATACGGGAATTATTGCGCGTACTCTCGAAATTCCTGCTCTGCTGGGCCTTGAAAACGCTACATCTGTCATACAGGGTGATGACTTGATCATTGTCGACGGCACTGAGGGCAAGCTGATCTTATCTCCTACTGAACAGACTCTGCTGGAATATGAAGAACGAATCCATGAATATGAAATTCAAAAAGCTTTTTTAAACCGTGAGAGCCATGTGTCGGCAAAGACAAAAGACGGCGTGGTGATCAAGGTGATGGGAAATATCGAACTTCCTGAAGAAGTGGTTTCTGTCAAGACTTACGGAGGTGATGGTATCGGGCTGTACAGAACTGAATTCCAGTATCTGGCCCGTAACAATTTTCCCTCTGAATTCGAGTTGTTCGATAAGTACAGAGATGTGGTGGAAGTCATGGCTCCTCAGCCCGTGACGATTCGAACTCTGGACATCAACGGTGACAAAGCTGTCTCATATACCACCAGCCACGATGAAACCAACCCTGCACTGGGTTTGAGAGCCATCAGATACTGTCTCAAGAAACCTGATATTTTCAAGACCCAGTTAAAGGCTATTTTAAGAGCGGCTGCTTTTGGAAACGTCAGAATTCTTTTCCCCATGATTTCCTGTTATGATGAGGTAATAGAAGCAAAACGGATGCTGGATGTAGCAGCTCAGGCTCTGGAAGATGAAGACAGGCCATACCGGCGTGATATCGAAATCGGCATTATGATGGAAGTTCCTTCCGCAGTGATCATAGCGGATATCCTGGCAAAAGAGGTTGATTTTTTCAGTATCGGCACAAATGATCTGATTCAGTATTCACTTGCTATCGACAGAGTTAACCGCCAGGTAGCCCATCTTTACAATCCCCTTCATCCTTCAATTATTCGTATGGTCAAACGAGTTTCGGATGTAGCGAAAGAAAACAATATCAAAGTGTTTATGTGCGGGGAGATGGCAGCTCACCCCATCCATGTTCCCATTCTCTTAGGTCTTTCCATAGACGAATTGAGCATGAATCCCCAGTCCATACCTGCTGTGAAGAGTATGATCAGGTCTCTTGATACGAAAAGCTCGGCATCATTTATTGATGAGGTGATGGAACAGAAGACATCTGAAGATGTAATGGAACTGACCCAGAGAAAATACGCGAAAATTCTGGCTGAAAACGTATATTTTCATTGATTACCAGGATTTTATACCAGGCTCTTATACCAGGGTCTTATACCAGGGTCTTATACCAGGATGTCAACCGATTCCGGGCATAAGCGGCTGTTGAAGATTCATGTCATTGAAACCAGAGAATGAAGCCAACGAGTAAAAACAACAGATAAAACCAACGAGTAAAAAAAGGTGTAATTTTGTCAGACGATCATTTCAAAATAATTGCAAGAAATAAAAAAGCCTACTTTAATTATTTTATTGAAAAGGATTATGAAGCAGGCATTGTATTGCAGGGAACTGAAGTTAAATCCTTGAGGGGAGGGCGGGCAAACCTCAAAGATTCCTATGCAAAAATAATCAATGGTGAAGTTTTTATCTATCAGATGAATATCAGCCCTTATCCCTTCGCTTTCTACGATAACCATGAACCCCGCAGGCGAAGAAAACTGCTTTTACACAAGGCTGAAATAAAAAAGCTATATGGCAAGGTAAATGAAAAAGGATATGCCTTAGTCCCTTTATCTATCTATTTCAAAAGGGGAAAAGTAAAGCTGAAGATTGCTCTGGCAAGGGGAAAACGAAGCCCTGACAAGCGCCAGACCATCCGACAGAGAGATGAAAAAAGAGATATGGATCGGGCTATGAAAAATTATTGATCTGTGAAAAATGCCCTGCCAGGTAATGATCTCATGGAACCAGATAAAATATTTCTACAATACAACAATTGAAGGATAAACAATGGATTCGGAACAATCGTTTAAATTTTTTCCACAATCAAGAATGTCAAAGGAATTTCCCTTATCAGCCTGGATAATCGGATGGATTGCCATATATAAAGCTTTTCTCTGGCTGGCAACCGATCCCAATGTAGCAGATGCAAACATTCTTGTCATCGCAGGATACAAGTATCTTTTTTTCATGATTCCTTTTCTATTGTTCGGTATCGGTATATGGAATTTGAGAAAATGGGCAGTATGGGGAATTGCAGCAGCTTCTGTGGCAGATCTTTTGTTTTTCCTGGTCTATCATCCGGCATTCACAACACTTCAAGTCGATGTAACATCTTCTTTGGCAAGGATTTTGACTTTGATTATGGTAGGAATCAACGGCCCTGTCAGTGATATTCTGATTCTTGTTTCAATTCCTTTTCTGATAAAACATTCAAAAAACTTCGGGCAGGAAACAGAAAAATGAACGCAATTGCCATGATCATTCTTTGCGCTGTTTTAATTTATTTTTTCGTTGATATGGCAGCGGACATTTTGAATATTCGCGGATTGTCAAAAGAAGTGCCGGAAAATTTTTCAGATGTCTATGACGCAAAACGGTACGAAAAATCCCAGGCATACCTGATAACCAACACCCAATTTGGATGGGTAATCTCGGTGTTTGATCTTATTCTCTTTCTGGTATTCTGGTTTTTGGGCGGATTCGGGTGGCTCGACAAACTGGTTCGCAGTATAACTGAAATTTCTGTCTTTCAGGGGCTTTTATTCATAGGGAGCCTGGTTTTTGTCAAATCTGTACTGTCTTTACCTTTTAGCATTTATTCCACTTTTGTCATTGAGGAAAAATTCGGATTCAATAAAACGACATGGCCTACATTCGTACTCGATCTTGTCAAGGTTTTTGCGCTTTCGACAATATTGGGCGGCATTGTCATAAGTGCAATACTGGTTTTTTTCGAATATGCGGGAGATAACGGGTGGTGGCTGTGCTGGCTTGCTGTCACTTTGTTCATGCTGGCTGTAAGGTATATCGCCCCCACATGGATAATGCCTCTTTTTAACAAATTTACACCCATAGAAGAAGGCGAGCTGAAAGATGCTATAATGGAATATGCGAAAGCAGTCGATTTTCCCGTAGCCAATGTGTTCGTAATTGACGGTTCCCGAAGATCGGAAAAATCGAACGCCTATTTTACAGGTTTTGGAAAAAACAGGCGAATAGCTTTATACGACACCTTGATTGAAAAACATACTACAGAAGAACTTGTGGCTATCCTTGCCCATGAAATCGGGCATTACAAGCATCGTCATATTCTGTATAATACCATCATCGGGATAGTTCATATGGGAGTGATATTTTTTCTGGTCTCTTTCTTTATATCCTATAAGGGACTTTTTGATGCATTCTATGTCAACGAAACATCCGCTTATGCAGGTTTGATTTTTTTCGGTATGCTTTTCTCTCCAATTGATTTCTTCATATCTATTTTTATGCAGATGTTCTCCAGAAAAAACGAATACCAGGCCGACCGTTTTGCGGTTCGCACAATAAAAAATCCACAGGTACTGGCAGATACTTTAAAAAAACTTTCGGCTAACAACCTGTCGAATCTTTCACCTCATCCTTTTTACGTATTTTTGAACTATTCACATCCGCCGCTTCTCGAACGGATAAGGGCGATAAACTCTTGATTGTTTAGATACTTTATTTTGTTGCAATTCCTTGTTTATTTTTGCCTCGGCCAGGGATGAGCTGGCAGGGTTTTCCAGCGGCGGTGAACCCAGAACCATTGTTCAGGATACCGTCTTATAAATGCCTCTATCACCTCGCTGTAGTGTCTTGTGTTCTCTTCCACATCCCGGGTTTGATCGTTTGTATCAATTAAGGGAATTTCCGGGCCGAATTCAGCGATAAACTTTTTCCCCTCCCTGGCCATGAAAAGCGGAAGTACGGGAGTTTTGCTTCTTAAGGCAATAAGAGCCATCCCCTTGGTGGTGCAGGTATTTCTGCCGAAAAAATTGACAAACACGCCATTATACCAGTCTGCACTCTGATCCATCAAAATGCATATGTGGCCCTTGTTTCCCAGGCATTTCATAATAGTGGGCATGGAACGGGATGCCGGAATGAGTTTTGCTCCGAATCTGGTTCTTAGCTGGGTTATAAACATCTCCATGGGTTTGAAATCAAGTGGTCTATATATGACATTTACAGGATAACCGGTCATTTCATTGATAATCGACAATAATTCCCAGTTACCAGTATGCGCTGTCAGAAACAGAATACCTTTATTTTTTTTTATAGCATTGTGATAATTGGAAAGTCCTCTGATTTCAAAATGGCGGGAAAAGTCTTTATGAGACAGATGCGTAGACCACCCGAGTTCGAATATTGTCCTGCCCAGATTATGAAACACTCTTCTTGCAAGTCTTTTGATATCAGCCGAATCTTTGGATTTACCATAGGCTTGTGCCAGGTTGTCGTGGGTGATTTCTCTGCGGGTTTTATCGACAGCATACCATATCTGTCCTATGGCTGTGCCTGAAAAAACAGCCAGCGGTCTGGGAATTCGTCCTATAAGGCTGAAAGATAGGTCGATGATTTTAAATAGTGTATTATTGAATGTATCCATATTTATACGAAAATTCCTTGGTAGTTTTTAATGGTAATTTTTAATAATTAATATGATTTATATAATCATATAGATTGACACTGCTGGTATGTGAAGTCAGAAAAATGGAAATTTTTATTTTTCACTTTTTTTTATTCCATCAAGTTTGTCGATTTTTTCAGATATTGCAGGAATACAATATTCATCCATATTTTCCATCAGTTGATCAGTATTGAATCTGAGTACATTCCAGCCGTCGGTCTTTAAATCATTATCACGCAAACTATCCCTAGCTGAACTTTCTGGATCAGTGTGCCATAATTTGCCATCAGTTTCAACATCTATTTTTCCAGATACACAATATATTGCAAAATCCAATGCGTAGAATTTTTTGTTTTTAATTCTGACAAACTTCTGTCTTTCAGCATTGATTTTCAACCTCTTAAATTCTACCCATAACCGATCTTCCAGAGGGCTTTCATTATATAGATCGTTAATTTCAACAGCATTGATAAACTTATTCCAAGTCGTCTGTATAAAATGAATTCTTCTACGCCGCAAACTGATTATTGGTTTTTCAAGTTTCTGTAATGGCGCAATAAAAATTTTATAATAACGTCTCTGAGTTTTTTTATTGGGTTTTTCACTAGGAAATAATTGCCATCGATAGACTTTTTTTATGTCAAGTATCTGAGCATAATAATTGATAGCAAATGCTTCCTGTCCAAAAATTTTAGTCTGATAAAATCCCAGCCATTGAGGGGGGCCAGACGTTTTTCGCCCATTTTTCAGCACTGCTGACTGGAATTCGATACCAATTGCTGTCATGAGCTATCTTAAAATCACGAACATTATTCATAATCGCTATGAGCATTTTATTTTGATCCAGCATCGTATTAAGATATTAGTTCTTTTTTCATGTAATATGTTCCTTGTAATCGAATTATCGAGCTGGCTTGGCAGCAACAAAATCTGTACGTATGACATGAACTGATTCGGGTATTTGGTCCTGGTTGCCGGACAAAAAGTTTGTGCAAAGATTTTTTTTTGTGGCTAAGGTGTTTCCAAGTAAATAAAAGACCCAATAGTCAACGGTAGGGCTGGGTTCCGTCCCAGCCTTCTTTTGGCGGGGACGGAACCCCGCCCTACCGTCAGATACATGATTTTTTTTGGAATTTTCTAATACCTAACATAATTCGGCAGCCAGGTAATTATCTCCGGAAAAAGCATCAATATAATGATACAGAGAATATAAGCGGGTAGAAAATATGTCACCCCCCGGAAAACTTTTTCCAGAGGGATATCTTTCGCCATGCCGCCCACCACGTAAGTTGTGGCTCCAACAGGAGGAGTGACAGCCCCCAATGTTGTGATAACCGTGATGCTGACACCAAACCATATGGGATCATATCCGAGTTCTCTGGCTACCGGGAAGAAAATCGGCAGGGTTATGAGTAACAATGCTAGAGCGTCCATTATGGCCCCGCCTATGACATAGATTAGAAATATCACGCCCATTATTCCCCAGTTTGGTATGGGAAGGGCTATTACCCATTGGGCAATATCGAATGGAATGCGTGTTACTGCAAGGAATCTGCCGAAAATTAATGCGCCTGCAATTATCATTATTACCATGCATGATATCTGGAGGGTGTCTGTCACTGCTGCCGTGAATCCTTTTATGGACAACCGTTTTTGAATTATGGTGATTAAAAGCGCGAGCATTGATCCTGCAGCACCTGCTTCGGTCGGAGTAAAAAAACCGAAATAGAGTCCTGCCATCATCATCAGGAAAAGAACTACCATTTCAAAAGCGCCGGAAAGGGATTTTAACTTTTCGCGCAGACTCGAAGATGGCCCCACAGGTCCCCAGTCAGGGTGTTGTTTGCAGATTATAAAGACAGTTCCGAGCAAAAAAAGCGTCAGCAGTATGCCGGCTCCTATACCACCGTAGAAAAGTTTTGCTATCGACTGCTCAGTTGAAAGACCGATGACTATCAATACCACGCTGGGAGGAATCACGACACCTAAAGTCGAACCGCAGGCTATAGCGCCAGTACTCAATTTGGGATTGTACTTGAATTTTTTCATCTGGGGCAGTGCCACTGTGGTCATGGTGGCGGCGGTAGCCGCGTTTGATCCGCAGATAGCAGCAAAGGCAGCGCAGGCAAAAATCGTAGCCATTGCGATTCCGCCGCGTATTCGGCCAACCCACATATATGCGGCGTTATAAAGTTTTTCGTTAACCCCGGAATAAAAAGATAGCTGGCCCATGAATATGAAAAGTGGGATTACCGTCAAACCGTATTTTGAAAATGTAGACCATAATTCGGAGCCTGCCATATATAGCCCGGCTTTAAATGATACCACATGACAAAACCCGGCAAAACCCACGATAGCCATTGCAAAGCCAACAGGGGTACCCAGGAAAAAAAGGACTGCAAGCAGGATGATGATACCGAGAATCCCGGTAAGTGCGAGGCTCATGAAATATCTCCAGTGGATTTGTCTTTTGGAGGTGGAAAGAATATCAGCAGAAGATCAATAAAAAAGACAAATGCCAGCATAGCGCATCCTGCAGCTACACCGTAGGTAAATGGATAATAAATGATTCTCAATGTTTCAGAAACTTCGCCGTTTTCCATGATGGTAGTGGCTTTTATCACTAGCTGCCACACCAGAATGGACGCAAAAATGGTGCAGACCAGATTATTTATGCAATTCAATATTTTCTGGGTTTTTTCCGAAAATTTGAAAATCAGGATATCGACAGCAATATGCCCTTTTTTCATCTGGGTATGGCCGAGGGCAAAGGATGCTGAAATTGCCCCGAAAAAGCCCATGAGTTCGAATGTTCCGCGAACCGGGGTTCCGAATAATCGGAGGCATATGTTCGCACAGGTCAAAAAAATCATGGCCATTAAAAAACTGCCTGCAATATAAATCAGGGAACGGTTTATCCAATCCCTGATTTTTTCTAACTTTGACATGAGGTAGTTACCTGTCTGCTCGTTTTTGAATCATGAGATTGATATCCTTTACGATGGCTTTTGCTGGAAAACCCTTTTTATTGGCATTTTCAATCCAGTCACGGGTTATCGGGTTGAGTTTTTCGTCCCAGATTGATTTTTCCCTGGCGGAAAGGTTAATGAATTCTACATTATTTTCATGTTTAGACCAGATGATCGATTCTTTTACATGGTTATCCATATATGTTCCTGTCCACTCAGCCTGTTCTTCGCCCATATCCTCCATCACCTTCTGTACCTCTTTCGGCAGGGCATTGAAGCGATCCAGGTTCATTACCACAGCAAAAGGGTAAACAACAGTATCGGTCATTGTCACATATTTGCAGGTTTCAGCGAATTTAAAGTCTTTCATCACTTCCAGAGAAGAAAAAAGTCCCTGTACCACACCTTTCTGCAATGCTTCAGGGGTTGCTGACATGGGCATTCCGACCTGATTTGCACCCCATGCTTTTAGAATTTGAGCGGCTCCGCCCGAAGCTCTCAGATCAAATCCTTTGATATCAGCAAGGTTTCTTACGGGTTTTTTTGACATTATATTGGTCGGTGCTGTGGTAAACATTGTCAGAACTTTGACCTTGGAGAAAGCTTTGGGCCTGTATTTTTTATAAAGATCCCACAATACCAGGCTGCCGGTTTTTGCGTTCGGAATGTTCAATGGCAGGCTCATAGCGTTTGTCAGAGTAAATCTTCCCGGTTGATAGGCCATGCAGAGATTTCCGATATCTGCCTGGCCTGAAATCACGCCGTCTATCATGTCTTTGGCCCCAAGCAGAGTACCTCCTGGATACGTATTGATCCTAACCATACCGTTGGTCCGTTTTTCGACTTCTTTTTTCCATCTTTCCATCTGCACACAGGGAAAAGTAGGGGCAGGAGGAAAATTGGCATAACTTAAGGTAGTCGTTCCGGCAAAGACTTTTGGTGCAAAAAGAAGACATGCCATGAACAGAAAAATGAAAAGAGCGGATAATGATTTACGGTATGACTGTGTGGTTGTCGCTTTCATGAATTTTTTCTCCTTTGAGATTTTTTTCAGATTTATGGTTATTTAGAATATTCTTTTATCCATTTTTTAAGATCCGTTACAATTTTTGTACCCGGAAGTTTATCTGCCCTGGCTTTTTGCAGCCATTTGCTGGTAAGACTTCTGGTGAGGAAATGAAACTTGGTTTTCTGAGATTGTATGAGGTTGATGAACTCCACATTGTGAGTCTTTTTGGACCATTCCACAGAAGTTTTGATATGTTTATCAAGCTCGTTTCCTGTCCATTCCATGTGTTCCCTGCGGACTTGCTTTATGGCAATACGCGCCTTGTCAGGCAGGCTGTTCCACTTTTTGTTGTTCATTATCACGGCAATGGGATAAACCACGGAATTGGTTATGGTGACATAAGGGCAGTCTCTGGCAAGATCTATATCTTTCATGTAATCAAGGGATGTGAAAACACCCTGAATTTTGTTTTTTTCAAAAGCATCGGATACCAGTTTTCTGGTCAGAGGCATGGGTACGGCTGAAGCTCCCCACGCTCTGAGTATGTCGGCAGGCCCTCCGGCTGCTCGAATCGACATCCCCTTTATATCCGCAAGACTTCTTACAGGGGTTTTTGTCATCAGATTGATTGGCGGTGTGGTGAACATCCCGATAACCTGAACGTCTTTAAAAGATTTTGGCTTGTACTTGTTGTAAAGCTTCCACAATACGAGGCTTCCAACCCTTGCGTTGGGAATATTAATGGGCAGGGAAACAGCGTTTGTGACAGGAAATCGTGCAGGTTCATATGCCATTACCACGACTCCTATATCGGCTTTGCCGCTGATCACACCATCCATTGTTTCCAGTGCTTTTAAGAGTTTACCTCCCGGATATGTTTTGATTGCAAGTGTACCATATGATTTTTTTTCCACCTGTTGTTTCCATCTTTCCATCTGTGATGCAAGTATGGTCGTTTCAGGCAGAAATATACTATAGCTGAGTTCCACAGGAGCCGCTGATACTATGGAAATACTTGCAGACAATACAAAAAAACATATTGTGATTGCTTTTTTCAAATCAGGTAGAAGTATTTTCATGTTTTATTTTCCTTCATGCTGGCATCATATCCTGCATTTATGGCCTTCAGCGCTGTATTCTGCATTTTGAACCTGGAGGACAAAATAATATCAACAGCCTGTTTTGCATCATCTATATCGCAAAAAAAACGGTCTGAAAGGCATTGAAGGGAATAACCGAGAAGAACCAGGTTTGTGGATCTGGCGTTTTCGATTTTTTGAGCCAGGACATCGGCTTGTGTAAAAAAACAGGTTTTTGCTTCAGCTTCAGGCAGAACCTTATCGCTTTGTTTTTTTTGACCATTTACGACTGCCCATGCTTTTTCTTTCAAAAAATTTGAATGCATGGCAAAAGTTTCTGGTGTAAGGCTAATAAGCCCGTCCGCATGAGACGGTCTGATCAAAGGGCTTGCAAAATCCCCAACTTTAAGATGGGAAATCACAGCACCTCCGCGCTGTGCCATGCCGTGGGTTTCCGATGTAAATACCGGGTATCCTTTCAATATAGCTGCCTGGGCCAATATGCGGGTGATAAATAATACACCCTGGCCTCCCAAACCGCTTATCACTATCTCTTGTCTGACTGGCAAACTCATACTTGATTTTTCTCCCTGATGGATTTTTTAGGACATACATCAACACAGACACCGCATCTTGAACACATAACCGGGTCTATGGAAACCTTTTTTTCACTTGCTTTTTTATCAGTTTCACCATCTGCCTGATCTGATGGCTGGCCGCCTTTTTCCTCGTGCAGGATCAAAGCCGGGCATTCGAAATTATCAATGCAGTACGCGCAACCGTCGCATTCATCTCCGACTTCATATTCCGGCAGATCCTGTACCAGTTTCTTCTGTGCAGGGTCGAGAAGACAGGGGCGTTTTGAGATGACTACCGCAGGACCCGTCTCTTTTGAATATTTTACGGCTTTTTTCATAAGGCTGGTAAAAGCTCTGGTATCATATGGATCACCTTCTTCAACAAATTTTACGCCGCAGCCTTTGACCAGAGAAGAAATATCCACCTTATTCAGCTTCTCGCCACATGCGCCGAAGCCGCTATCTGGAGTGGGCTGGTTTCCTGTCATGGCGGTTGTCCGGTTGTCCAGAATCACGAGTACGAATCTGACATCCTGAACCACAGCATCAATAAGAGCGGCAACACCTGCATGGAAAAAAGTTGAATCCCCCATTGTGGCTACTATATCAGGCCGTTTCTTTTCATCCTTATATGAATGGTAAAATCCTGCTGCCTGACTTATGGCAGCTCCCATACAAAGAACGGTATCCACAGCTTTTAAGTTCAAACCCAGGGTGTAACATCCGATATCTGATGTATAAATTCCTTTTCTTGCAGCCTTTTTAATGGCAAAAAAAGATGCTCTGTGAGGGCATCCTGCACACAGCGTTGGACGTCTGCCAGGAACCGGTTTAAAAGATTCTGCTTCATATTTTTTTCCCGCAAACTCGAAAATGATCTGTTCCACATTTTCCGGAAGCAGCTCACCTACTCTGGGGGTATGCCCTGTCATCTTGCCCATGACTTTGTTTCTGTCTGCCAGCTGCATTTCGATGACTGGCATAGTTTCTTCGATTACCAGTATTTTTTCATAATCGCTCAGAATATTTGTAATAAAAGATTGGTGAAGAGGGTAGGGCTGAACTACAGTAAAAAGGGATATGGAATTAAAAAGTCCTGATTCTTTCATGATTTCAAGGCAATGAGCGCCTGAAACACCTGATGCAACAACCGCTGTTTTAGATTTTGTTTCAGGGTTGCGGCAAATGGGTTCTGTATCTGGAAACTGGGAAATGGCTTCCAGCTTTTTTTCCAGTTCCTTATGGAGTTGAAATCGAAATTTCGGGGTTGCTGCCCATCTTGCCGGGTTTTTCTCAAAATCTGGAGTTTTTGGGTTTGTGCATATCATACCTGGTTCGATATCCTGTCTTGTATGACAAACCCTTGTAACAGGTCGGATCATGACAGGAATTTCAAAGCGTTCCGAAAGCTTGAATCCATAATCGATCATCTGCCTTGCCTGCTCAGGAGAATCTGGATCAAGAACCGGAATTTTTGCTATCATTGCCATCATCCTGCTGTCCTGCTCAGTCTGGGAGGAATGGGGGCCTGGATCATCAGCACTGATCACGAGAAATCCACCCTTACATCCCATATATGCAGCACTCATCAAAGGATCTGATGCTACATTCAGCCCCACCTGCTTCATACTGACAGCCGATTTTAACCCGGACATGGAGCCGGCATATGCGATCTCGAAAGCTACCTTTTCGTTTATGGCCCATTGTACATGCATTGACAGGTCATTTTTATTTTTAAGTTTTGCTACAGAAGATAGGATCTCCGATGCCGGAGTTCCTGGATACGAGGTGGCAATCTGGCATCCATACTCCGCAAGTCCCTGTGCTATGGCTTCATTTCCCAGCATCAATCGCCGTTTATCCACTCATGCCTCCGTTTCTTTAGAATTAAAAATTTTAACTATTAGGGCAGTGGATGAAATAAATTCCACAACCTTGCTTGCCTTTGAACCTGTTTTCTGCGTTGCATTGATTGGCAAAGACAATAAGTATTCGCCCATCAATGCGCCTTGAAAACAGATCCAAATTCGGTGCAATCTTATGATATTAATTTCATCCACGACCCTTAGATTTTTAAACTGCATTTTTACCTCAAAAATTGAAAA
>JAUCGE010000300.1 GCA_030377965.1 Desulfobacterales bacterium HSG16 | reverse complement strand
CAGGCTTTTGTCTTGACAATATGGCGACTTTCTCGTTATCTTTCATAAAATTTATTTGAGGCAGTTGTTTATGTGCCAGGGTTCATGATCGGGTTTTAACAACACAACAGCTTGTAAGCTCATCATGATTTCATCATCTCATTTGTAACATCAGGAGCGCAGAGTTATGAAAAAAGAAGCAATAACAAAAAGAATTTTTTGGATTTTTGTACTGATAACTGCATGCCTTGCATTTAGCGGTATATCTTATGCAAAAGCTCAATTGAAGCCGGGTTATTATCACATAAAAGGGCAGGCCAGTGATAATTATATTGATGTTAAAGGCGGAAGCGGTGACAAAGGAGCGCGGATAATTCAATGGTCGTTCAATGAAAGTCGAAACCAGATATTCAAACTGGAAAGAGCAAAAGACAGAGGTCTTTATCATATCAAAGCCGTAAACAGCGGACTCTATTTTGATGTCAAGGGAGGAAGCACTGAGAAAGGAGCCCAGATTCAGCAATGGTCGTTTAATGGCGGAAAGCACCAGACGTTCAGCATAGAACCATCTGCGGATGATCGAGGAAGCTATCATATAAAAGTGGCAAACAGCGGCTTGTATTTTGACATTGAAGGAGGCGGGAGTAAAAAAGGCGCACCTCTTGTCCAATGGTCCTTTCACGGTGGGAAAAATCAGACCTTCAAGTTCATAAAAACAAAAATTATATCTTCATCGGGGTTAAAAGCAGGCTCTTATTTTATACAGGTAAAAAAGAGCGGACTGTATTTTGATATCCAGGGAGGAAGCACAGACAGAGGAGCATCCGTTATACAGTGGGATTATCATGGGAAAAAAAATCAGATTTTCATCCTGGAACGGGGAAAAATAAGCGGGCAGTATCATATAAGGTCAGCAAAAAGCGGACTTTACCTGAATATTCAGGGCGGAGTTTCTGACAAAGGTGCTAAAATTGTCCAATGGGAATTTCATGGAGAGCATAATCAGGCATTTGAGATCGAAAAGGCGAAATCAAGAGGATTCTATCATATCAAAGCGTTGAACAGCGGGTTATATTTCGACATCCAGGGAGGAGGCGATAAAAAAGGCGCAACCGTTATTCAATGGCCATTCCACGGTGGTGAAAATCAATCTTTTAAATTCATAAATATCCGAGGCTACAAGAAAAAATAACTCGAAAAGATTTGAAAAATAAGACAATAGCAACAAATCGTCCCCGCCATTATTGGCGGGGACGAAATCCGGCCTGCCATCAGCATGAAAATTTTTGAATCTATGTCACTGCACAGTTTTGTTCAATGGATTGGCCTGTAACCATTCATTCCATTTTTTTGCGGTACGAAATTTCTGACCTGTGCTTTTTTGAAGCGCCTGGACAGCGTATCTTTTTACCATCCGGTCTTTATGGTCTATCAGAGTTATAAAATAGGGGATAAAGCGTCTGTCATTTATCCTTGCAAGCACTGATCCTGCTACCTTCCTGCGCTCGGCATCGTCACTGTCTATATTGTCTTTAATGAATTCTATAACCTCCGATCCTCCGATATTTCCCAGAGCGTTTCCAATAATAAGAGAATATTGATGACCGGTTTCATAGTAAAGATGCGTCAAGGGTTGGATAAATTTTTTATCGCTGATATTGCCCATAGCCGATATTATGCGTGACATAAGATATTTATCTCTCTTATCCAGAAGTTTTATGAGAACCGGGACAGCTTCCGTTGCTTTTAAACGACCCAGTGACCATATGGCTCCGCTGGAACCTTGTTTTTCATTTCTTTGGGCTATCTTTATGAGAAGAGGAATAGATGCCCTGTCTTCCATCCATCCTGATGCCTGGGCCATCTCATCCTGACCAGTCTGATTTATATCGATCAATCTTTTTTTCATTAATGGAAGTGCTTCTGTATATTTTTTTCTTCCCAGTATATAAGCTGTTGGAGCGTTTGAAGAGTCATTGGTTTTAAATATCTTGAATACGGTTTTCGGGATAGTCGGAACAGACATTCTCGAAAGGATATCAGCGCTTGTCATGGCAACCAGAGGATTTTTATCCGTGAGCAGCAGGCAGAGAGGGGGAACAGCATCGGGAGAATCAATTTTTACCAGAGCGTTTGATACTGTTTTTAAAAGTTTTTTATCGCAGGCTTTAATCGTTTTGATAAACAGGGAGGCAGCCTCTGTTGATCGTATTTGTCCGAGAGCGATAGCCGCCGCTGTTTTATTGACCATATTCTTGCCCTTGAAAAGTTGTATCAGATACTTTTCAGCTCCTGACACCGGCAGTTCTCCCAGAATTCTGGCAGCATGTCTGGATAATTCGTGTTTTTCTATTTTTTCGTGTTCTTTTAATATGAGATGTGAGATCGACGGATCTCCGATGGAAATCAGGGCATTTACCACCTTCAGACTGATTATCCTGTTTTTCGCGAAAAAATGTTCGTACAGGGGAATAACCGCTCTGGGATCTTTTAATTTTCCAAGGGATTCGATCAGCAGTTTTTGGGATACAGCTTTATCTTTTGTGATGTCACCATTGTCCAGAAGAACGAGAAAATAGGGGAGGGCGGTTGATGCTGCTGCAAGATCCGTGAGAGCGATAACCGCGCAATTTCTTACAGAAATATTCGGATCTGTTTTCAACTGGTTCATTATCAGGGGGATCAGGGTTTTATCTCCGGTTTTGCCCATAGCGATCAGGGCATGAGTTCTCATTCTCCAGTTTTTATGTTCCAGAGCTTTTTTCAGATCAGGAATAGCCGTGGCTTTTTGTTCCAGCCATTGATGGTATTGCCTTGTTACCGGATCTGGAGCGGATGGCTCATTCTGAGCGGAAAAAGCGTTTGTAAACGTAAGGGTTGAAAAGTACAGAAATGATAAGATGGTGATAATCGAAAATTTCATTTGTTTCATAATATAATTTACCTGTTTAAGGGGTAATTTTTAAGAGGTTTCCATGTTTACATAAAACCTCTGGGAGTTTGAAAAAACTCGGAGGTCTTTTTGATAGATGGTATTATTGATCACTTTCTTCATCCAGAATAAGTGACAATTCTTTATCATACTCTTTCCGTTTGTGTTCAAGTTCATCTATAGCCTTATTGCCATGCTCAATATCCTCCTGAGAAAGATAGGGTTTTCCGGTTTCGATTTCAAGCTCCGCAGTTCTTTGGTTATAATATTTTATAATATCGATTTTGTCTTGAACCATTTTTATTTTATGTTTGTAAAAAATTCTTTTTTCTTCAGGTGTTGCCGAATCTTTCCGCATTTTTTTTTCGATTAAAATTACATCTTTCAAGATTTTCTGCTGCTCTTCGGCTTCTTCCTGTGTCGATTCACCCGGAATCCAGACATTTCCCGGAAGCGCTTGTTTCATTCTTGCAATTTCACGCAGGTCTTCGGCCTTTAGATCCTCTGGATCTCTTTTATCATCGTCATCCGGTTCTTCCTCTGGAACTATCGGATTGTTTTCGAGCTTTATCAAAGCCTTTTTGTCGGATTTTTTGTTGGTTTTATCTTCGATGCTGCTCTC
>JAUCGE010000299.1 GCA_030377965.1 Desulfobacterales bacterium HSG16 | reverse complement strand
TACCCCTTTTGACCTATTGTCCATCATTTTCATTTATGAAATATCAATTTGCATGTTTACCTTTTTTCTTTCCTTTTCCTTTGTTGAAGATCCCCTGGCTGAAAAAGCAGGGGATCTAAACACAAGAAACCGCAAAGCCAGTATTATACTGGTCTGTATACTGGTCTGGCTGGTTTCTCTGTTTCTGTTTTCATGTTCGTTTACGAAGAGTCCGGCAGATAATCATGATGTCATTGATGTGAGCGTAAAGGTTATCAAATGTGGCAGACAGGCGCAGGGAGCATCTGACAGCGGCAGAGATTCGATTGCTCAACCCTGTAAAATTGTTCTGAACCCGGTTGTAATTCGAGAGTCCGAAATAGGATGCCCTTCGGTAAGCGAGCTAAAAAAACAAAGTTTATCAAAGGCAGTTGCTTTTCGGATGGAAAATCTGTTCAAATGGAAAGGGTGTGCAGAAGATCAACCAGAAAATCGAGCAGAAAATCAAATAGACCGTTCATGCCTTGTCAAGCTTACTTACAAAGATGCGTATGGAATCGAACTTGCGAAAACCTCAATCCGTATTTATAATAACAATCTTTCTTCTGCTGCCAGAAAGAATATTACAGAAGGTGATATTATCTGTTTCAGGATAAATGGAGATCGTGTACTCGACAAATATTTTTTTTATGCAAAAAAACCAGTCAAAAATTTTATGCCGGACATCAAACTTTCCAGCCTGATCATTGCAGACTCTTTTCATAAAACTCCGGGCAGGAAGCAAATCCATCTTTCTATGCTGTCAATAATCGACCGCACCACCTCCGAAATAATCGAAAGATTCTAAGATTCAGCACAAATTATCCTTACAATTCATTTTCAGTCATTGACCAATACCTTTCTCATGTCATATAAGTGGATCTGCTTATGATTGATACTAGGAAAAATATTGGGGGGCTATGATGACCGAAAAGCGAAAAAACGATTTTTCAGTTCTGGATCGACCTGAAATTCTGCAATGCATTTTTCATCCAAGACCTGAGTCTTCTTATTCAGGCATGGGAACAGGAAGCGGGGAATCCTTCATGATTCCGGTGGCTGAAGATGTGCAGATAGGTGCTTGTTTTCACATGGCTTCTCCAGCAGGCCCAAATATTTTATATTTCCACGGTAATGGTGAAATCGTATCCGATTATGATCAATTCGGACCTGTTTATAATAGAATGGGGGTAAACTTTATCCCGGTGGGTTACAGGGGATATGGCAGATCAGACGGAACTCCCACCGTATCTTCGATGATGCTCGATTGTCATCGGATTTTTGAGTTTGTCAAAAAAATGCTGGATGAAAAAAAATGTACCGGGCCGCTTTTTATCATGGGCAGATCTCTGGGCAGTGCTTCTGCACTTGAACTGGCAGAAAATTTTGAGGCAGAAATAGACGGTCTTATCATTGAAAGCGGGTTTGCTTTTGCAAAACCTCTGCTGCGTTTGATGGGCGTAAATGTGGATGGCATCGGATTTATGGAAGACAAGGGTTTTTGCAACGTCGATAAGATAATCGGTTTTTCCAAACCGCTTCTGATCATTCATGCAGAATATGATTATGTCATACCTTTCTCAGATGGCAGAGTATTGTTTGAAAGATGTTCGTCATCTCAAAAGAAGCTGTTGATGATTCCAGAAGCGGGCCATAGCGATATTTTCATGAACGGACTATCGGATTATATGAATGCTGTAAGAACTCTCGTGTTCAAACAGGTTTAAAAAAGGGTTTTTAAAGGAAGTTTTACATAATGAGATCTTTTATAAAGAACATACGTGACCGGCTTAAAAAATTTACAAAGCCGAAAAAAATCAAGCAGACAGAGACAGAAGCCGAAGCAGCATCTGTACAGGAAAAAAATAAAAAAAATGCCATATCTTCCGATAACGGGAAATTTGCTGATTCTGGAAAGCATGGAAAATCCGATGGTACGGATTCAAATGGCCAGGATAAAAAACCTCGCAGGAGAAGAAGGCCGAGAAAAAAAAATCCGAGACAAAAACCGGTGGACTCATGGGATCTTTCCACGTTTCACGTTCCCCCTGAAGAAGGTAAGACCCGTTTTCATGATCTTGGGCTTCCTGATCAGGTCATGCATGCGATTTTTGACCTCGGATATCAATACTGCACCCCGATTCAGGCAGATATAATGCCCGAAATTTTAAACAAAAGAGACGCATTCGGGCGCGCTCAGACCGGTACTGGCAAAACAGCGGCTTTTCTGATCGCTGCCATCACAAAAATTATAACGGAACCGGATAAGAAAAAACGGCAGTCTGGAACGCCGAGAATATTGATTCTTGGCCCTACAAGAGAACTTGTGATTCAGATAGCGGAAGAGGCCAGCGCTCTTTCAAAATATTGTTCCGTTAATATTCTGACCGTTTTCGGAGGCATGGACTATCGGAAGCAGTTGAGAAAACTTGAGCAGGGCAGGGTAGATATTATAGTTGCGACACCTGGCCGTCTTCTTGATTTCAAACGTTCCAGAAATGTATTTTTGGACCAGGTGCAGATTCTCGTGATTGATGAAGGGGATCGCATGCTGGATATGGGTTTTATTCCAGATGTGCGCCGTATTATACGCTCCACACCATACAAGGACAAGCGGCAGACCATGCTCTTTTCCGCTACCCTGACCCCTGAAGTTACCCGTTTTGCATCTCAATGGACCCGCAATTCGGTGGTGGTGGAAATCGATCCTGAGCAGGTCGAGGTGGATTCTGTGAACCAGATAGTGTATCTTGTGACAATTGATGATAAATATGCTCTTCTTTTAAATATAATTCTTTCTGAAAATATGGACAGAGTTATCGTTTTCTGCAACAGGCGCAATGAAACCCGGATGATTGAAGATCTGTTTCGAAAGTATAATATCAACTGCGCTGTTCTTTCTGGAGAAGTTCGTCAGAAAAAACGGCTCAGTACCCTGGAAAATTTCAAGACTGGAAAAACCAGGGTTCTGGTAGCTACAGATGTGGCAGGGCGCGGGATTCATGTAGATGGAGTGAGCCATGTGATCAATTACGCGCTGCCCAACGATCCTGAAGATTATGTCCATCGCATAGGACGGACAGGCAGAGCCGGTTCCACCGGTACTTCCATCAGCTTTGCATGTGAAGAAGATTCCTTTTACATTCCCCCGATAGAAAAATATCTGGGGCATTCCATGTCATGCATTCAGCCTGAAGAAGAATGGCTGGTTATGCCGGTTCCTCCGCCCAAAAAGCACAAACCGAAAAAGAAATCGGGAGGGCATAAAAAACGTCGTTATAATCCCAGGAACAGTTCAGGAAACAAAAATTCAGGAAACAAAAGTTCAGGAAACAAAAGTTCAGGAAGCAAAAGTTCAGGAAACAAAAGTTCGGGAAGCAAAAGTTCGGGAAGCAAAGAGATTTCCCAATAAATAAGATACCAGATATGGTAGGGCGGGGTTCCGTCCCCGCCATCTTTCGGCGGAGACGGAACCCCGTCTCACCGTTTTTTTGTGTAAATTAAGGCCGTTTTGATTCGGAGCAGATGATGACTGATGAAG
>JAUCGE010000298.1 GCA_030377965.1 Desulfobacterales bacterium HSG16 | reverse complement strand
GGCAGGGGGGCAAAACGGAGCTTCAAGACATGATCAGTGATTTGACAGCCATGTCCTTAGACCCAACAAAATCATTGTGGAAGCTCCATCTGATTGAAAATTATAACGGAGGCTGCGTACTGTTCTGGAGGATACATCATTGTATTGCCGATGGCATATCATTGATACATGTCCTGCTTTCTACAGCAGATAAAACAAAAGATGCACCCTGGCCGGAAATGAGAGTGCTGAAAAAAGTCGATACTCCGAAAAAGGGGAAAAAACCAGGAAAATATTTTCGAGACATATCAAATCAACTTAATTTTAAAAAGCTTAAAAAGACCGCAGCCGATATTGCAGATATGGGTAATATATTGAGCAGACAGATGATTTCCGAACCCAAAACCGTTTTAAAAGGTACGCTAGGTGTACGCAAGTGTGCGGCATGGAGTGAGCCTTTCTCACTGACAGATGCAAAATCTGTTGGACGGGCGTTTGGCGGAACTTTGAATGATGTATTTGTTTCAGCAGTTACAGGCGCTTTGAGAAGATATCTGTTAGAGAAAAATACGATTATGGACGATCTTGATATCCGGGTGTCCATGCCTGTCAATGTTCGACCGTCAGGAACGGAACTGGAACTGGGCAACCAGTTTGGCCTTGTGTCTCTTGGTCTGCCTGTTTATATTGAAGATCCGATTGCAAGATTTAGAGAAGTGAAAAAGCGTAATGACAAAATCAAGGGTTCTCCCGAAGCTTCTGTCAACTTTCACGCTCTCAAGACTATGGGCATGGCACCTGCAAATATTGCCAAAAAAACAGCGGATTTTTTTGCTGATAAAGGCACTGCTGTAATGTCCAATGTTCCCGGTCCTGCCAGATCCATCTATTTTGCAGGTCAGGAAATAAAAAACATTATGTTCTGGGTGCCGTGTACCGGTCATATAGGAATGGGCATCAGCATAATAAGCTATGCAGGCAAAGTGACTCTGGGCATAGCTTCCGATGAAAATCTGGTGTCTGATCCTCAAATAATTCTGGAATATTTCAATGAGGAAATGCAAAATCTTCTGCAACTGGCGCAATCAGAAGAATCGGTAAATAAGCAAATTGATGCGTATCAGACCACAAAAACTGAGAATTGCCTGTCACACATCATGAATGAACCGTCTGATACAGTTAAGGCGGAAGGTTTCGGTCGCTTGAAAAAAATGTTGACATTGGGAGTTAAATCAGTACCTTTTCATAAACTTTTAAAAAAATATACCGACGAAGATTCACGATTCATCGAAATAAACGGAACCAGGGTTCATTATTGTGATCAGGGAGAGGGGCCGGTTGTAGTACTTTTGCATGGTATATTGTCATCATTGCAGACATGGAACGACTGGGTCGAGTCGTTAAGCGGCCATTATCGAATCATACGGCTGGACATGCCGGGTTTCGGGCTGACAGAACATTTTGAATCAGAACCTTACAGCAAAGAGCTCAATATCGATTTTCTCAATCGGTTTTTTGAATCTCTGGGTCTTGAGAAATTCGATATTGCCGGAAATTCCATCGGAGGCTATTTTGCATGGAATTATGCCCTGGCTTACCCTGAAAAAGTGAACAAACTTGTATTGTTAGATCCTGTTGGCTACCCACAGGACCTGCCTGGAATCATCAATTTCGTAAATATTCCGGGTTTGAGTAACCTGGCAGCAAGAGTCACGCCCCGAATTTTTATTGAAAAGAGTATCAGGGAAATTTATGGAAACAAAGCCAAGGTCACTGACGAACTGATCGATCAATATCATGATATGCTGATGAATCCGCAAAATCGCGGTGTGTATGTCGATATATTTCGCCTTTTGAAACAAAAAGCGTCTTCAACAATGCTTTGTCATGGCATAAATGAAATAAAAGCGCCAACTTTGTTGATGTGGGGGAAAGATGATCCGTGGGTTCCGGTCGGAGTTGTCAAAGAATGGGAACGGGACCTGCCTTTATCAAAAACAATTGTCTATGATGGCGTAGGTCACCTGCCTATGGAAGAAATACCCCGGCAAAGCGCATCTGACACCCATGCTTTTCTTATGTCTTGACATAGAACTCTTCTGAATATACCATGCTTCGGACTTTCGGTCATGAAAGAAGATATTTCAAGGGTTCTAATGTTATTATGAAAGTGAGTTGAACATGGCATCTCGTGCAGAACTGAAAGAACAAAAGGAAAAAACGAGCATGGCTCTGATTCATGCTGCAATTCAACTCTGTGCGGAAGAAGGATATGCAAGTCTCAGCCTGAGATCCGTTGCCCGAAAAGCCGGAATTGCACCAACATCGTTTTACCGGCATTTCCGTGATATAGACGAACTTGGAGTTGCAATTGTCGATCAGGCGAAAACAGTGCTGAAAAAGTGTTTGAGTCATACACGAAAGAAAATGCTGGTATCCGATGTCGCAAAAAACTCCTCACCGGAACAGATACTTCAATCCATTGAATCTGTAGTACGTCCGTTTGTCGAGACTTTTATGGAATTTTTTGAGCAAAATAGCCATCTGCTCTGTTTATTTTTTCAAGAACGCACAGGAAGCTCGGAACCTATGCGTATAGCGATTTTGGAAGGTATGAACAGTATGGTGGAATTTTTGAGCGAAGATTTGAGACGTATCGGTCAAAAATTTCCTGATGGATTTGGCGAGATTCGATTGATTGCAGAATCCATGATAACGATTGTGAGCCATAATGCCGTTGTAATGCTGATCGGTCAGAATGAAAGCCTTACAATTATTATCGAACAATCAATAAAAAAGCTCAACCTGCTTTTACTCGGTGCTTCCATATACGGACAAGATAATACACGGGCAGGCAATACAAGGAAATGAAGATGAATGACCTGATTGAAAAATTGCTTGAGGCACATGTCAAACATGAGTTAGATTCTTTTAAAAACGGCGGTTACAAGAGCGTAATCAAGGATGAAGTAGCTGCTGTTTTTCACTGGAGCAAAGATGTGAAGCTGAAAGATGTCATCACTGCCGAGCAGATAATCGGACTGATCAGACGAAATGTAGTTGAAAGCCCGGTAGCTGGCGGTATAACTGAACTTGCCGGAGAAATGAGCAGGAAAGTACTTGAATCAACTCATAATCAGGATACATTACTGGAAGAAATTTTTGCACGCAAACAATTCGATGACATTATGGATAAAGGTGTCAGTCTGGAAAATGCAAGGAATTATTTGATTAAAAGGTTTCTGCATAGTCCAGCCTATTCAAAATTGATTTCAAATGTTTTGTATATCGGAATTAAGGAATACCTGCTTACGGAAAATCTCATTCCACAGAAAATGCCTGGTATGTCTTCCCTGGTAAAAATTGGAAAAGGAGCAGTCGATATTGCGGAAAAAATGCCACTTGTGTCTTCCCTGATAAAGGCTGGAAAAGGCTCTGTTAATGATGTCATGCCTTCGCTGGAAGCTGACATTGAAAGCAGAGTTAAAGCATACATTAAAACCAATATTGATAATAAAATTCAACACAGCGAGAAATTTCTGATAGGAATTTTTAACGAAAAAAATATTCTTGCAATGGGTGATAAAATCTGGGAGTCGATTTCAAAAACCCCTTTGTCTGAATATTTCGATACTATCGAAGCCAG
>JAUCGE010000297.1 GCA_030377965.1 Desulfobacterales bacterium HSG16 | reverse complement strand
ACGAATAAAATCAGGTGACATCTCAACGATTTTCAGCGCTGTTTCCATGACAGTTGCTTCATCGTCTCCCGGCAGCCCGACCATCATCTGCATACCTGTCTGGACCCGGCATTCTTTCAAAAAGGAAGCAGCATTTTTTACGTCCTGAGCTGTATGTCCGCGCGCGGAAAGTGTAAGTACCCGGTCATTCATTGACTGAACCCCGATCTCGACAGTGGATACCAGCCGGGATTTTATGATATCAAGCCGCTTGCTGTCTATATCATCAGGCCGGGTTGAAAATCTGATTCCGTGAATTTGCCCGGAATCGATATATCCTGCCATAAATTTGAAAAGTTCTTCGATTTTTTCCGGTGAAAGCCCAAGAAAGCTTCCCCCGTAAAATGCTACTTCAACTCTTCCTTTTTTCTTACTCGGACAGGAAAGATAGGTGGTAATCGTCTGTGCTATATTTTCGAAAGACAGATCAGGTTCCGATGAATTTGTAATAGCGTGCTGGTTGCAGAAAATACACATGTTCCTGCATCCGGCATGGGGGATAAAAACAGGGATTATCATTTATGAAACTGCTTTATAAGTTTCTTCCTGATTCAGACGTGCAAGCATTTTTTTTGCAGCATCCTGTTCAGCGCTTTTTTTGCTTTTGCCGACACCTGTATCAACAAATTTTCCCAACCTGATTTCAACGATAAAGGTTTTGTCATGGTCAGGGCCTTCTTCATCTGCTATCCGGTATCTTGGAATCTCTTTTAAGGTGGTCTGGGAATATTCCTGAAGCCGACTTTTATGGTCATCAATCAATAAAGGTGATTTTTTAGCAGTGATAGGTATTGTAAAGTGCCTGCTTATGAAAGCAAATGCAGCATCGAAACCGCCGTCAAGGTAAATTGCTGCTATCAGGGCTTCGAATGCATCTGCAAGAATCGACTCTTTCCTGTAACCTAAACTCTGCCTCTCCCCTTTTCCGAGCTGTATGAACGAGCCAAGATTCAACTTTCTGGCAAGAATCGCCAGGCTTGAAGTATTGACCAGTCCGGCCCTGGTTTTAGATAATTCACCTTCGGGCATATGGGGGTGATTTTCCATGAGCAGATGGCTGACACCGAGGTTCAACACGGCATCTCCCAAAAATTCGAACCGTTCGTTGTCCCGTAGCTGCCTGTCCGCCTGTTCATTTACAAATGAGCTGTGCCGACTGGCTTCTTCTATAAAAAGACGATTTGCAAACTGGTATTCGATAGTTTTTTCCAGGTCACTGACAGCGCAGGAATCATTTGTCATTCTATTGCTTTTGGCAGAATTGATGTATTGAATGAGTGATTTATATAATGAAAAAGGTACACAAAGATCGTTTTTTCCAGAACCTATGGAAATTTGCGGTTTTATATCACCGTGAAAATCTGTACCCCCGGTTGCCAGCAGATCGTGTTTTCGGGCAAGTTCCAGATATTTGGCAGTAGCCTCATCCGAATGATCGGAATAATAAGCCTCAATACCCGCAAGTCCCATATCTTTCAACAGAAGGATCAATTTTTCAAAAGGCCGGCCTTCCAGAGGAGTAATAAGATCAGGGTGTGCAAGTACAGGGACACCTCCAGCATTTTTTATGATCTCAATAGCTTGAAGACAGCTTAACCGGGGCTTGTCCACGAATGCAGGCTTGTTTTTTCCAAGATATAGAGCAAAAGCCTGGTCAATGGTCTTGACGAATCCTTTTTCAACCATCAACTGCCCGATATGGGGCCTGCCGATCTGGCCTTTTGTAAAACGGGAGTAAAGCTCCTGCTCGGAAATATCCATCTCAAGATCTGCAAGTTTTTTTACGATCAGCGGATTTCGTTCTTTTCTGATTTTCTGGAGCCTGGCAAGTGCCAGATTCAACTCGGAATCATCAAGCCTTATTCCATATCCTAAAAGATGGAAACTTCCAACACATGGAAATTCAGCAGGAGAATCTGCACTGATTTCAATACCGGTCAAAAACTTGAGTGAAGCTGGTATGCCTGCCTCAACAGCCTCTCTGGAGCCATCAATTGTGTCATGATCCGTAATGGCGATGGCGCGCAGATCCATACTACATGCCGCTTGAATGATTTCAGGCGGAGAAAGGGTACCATCCGAGGCATTGGAATGGATATGAAGGTCTATGCTCACACTATGATTACAGGCCCAAAGCCCGCTCCGTTGCCTCTTCTTTGGTCTTACAGTCAATGCACTGGGTCGTTACCGGCCTGGCCATCAGTCGTTTATTACTGATATCTTCGCCGCATTTTTCGCAGACACCAAAAGAACCTTCTTCCATACGAGCCAGGGCTTTTTTGATCTTTTTGATCAATTTATGTTCTCTGTCCCGGATTCTCAGCATGAAATTTCTATCGGATTCCATAGAAGCGCGGTCTGTTGGGTCCGGGAAATTCTCTTTTGGCTTGGTCATGCCAGACACGGTATCACCGGCCTGATTCAAGAGATTTTCCAGGCGGGTGCTTAACAACTGTTTAAAATAATCCAATTTTTCTTTTTTCATGTTCAGTCCTCTGGAAAGAATTAACCGAGTTAAATTTATAGCTGCTAAAAAGATCTTGCTATAGCAATATCCTTGACAATAGTCAAGGAAAAATCTCTTTTCAGTATTTTTTGCGGGTTTTTCAATAGATATGGGTCATACAGGAAGCACCGCCCAGAAATACAATACCCGGAGATGAATCTCCGGGCTGAGTTTTATAAAGCCGCGTAAATCCGGTCATAATGCCCGGACTATTTCATTGAAGGCATGTTGAAGTTTTCTTGTCACAGGCCCTGGTCTGCCGTCTCCCACCGTTTGACCGTCCATCTTGATTACAGGTGTAATTTCCATCGTGGTTCCTGTCATCATCATCTCCTGTACAAGATGAATTTCGGATAAATACACTGGTTTCTGCTCAACTGGAATCGACAGATCATGACAGATTTTCAATACCAGTTCCCTGGTTATGCCAGGGAGGATATAATTGCATTTTGGGTATGTGACAACAGTGCCATCCATTACCGCTATGAAATTACTGTGGGTTCCCTCCAGTACCACACCGTCTTTTACGAATACAGCCTCTCCGGCATTGTTTTCTCTTGACATCAATGGCATGAAAATTCCACATACCATTTATAATCTCGATATTTTTATTTTTATGCCCTCTTACCCTGGAAATATTTCTCGGATGAACCCTGATTTCCAGCCGATCTTTTTTTATTTTCATTTTATCGATTTCAGAATTTGCCCGGTCAAGAAAGACTTTTGAATAGACAAGATGACCGAATGCCGGGTGGTAAGGCCCAGCTAAGATCATTGTACCCGCTTCCAGATCCTTATGAGCTAAAAGCCCCATGCGGACAATCGGGATATTGTGTTTTTCAAACAGCAAATATATTTTTGCTGTGATCCGTACAGATTCCTCCAGAGAAAAGGGCTGGTATTTTCCTTTTCGATATAAATTGGCAAGACCGGTGTTTTTAAGAACGACAACAGGATAAATACGAATAAAATCAGGTGACATCTCAACGATTTTCAGCGCTGTTTCCATGACAGTTGCTTCATCGTCTCCCGGCAGCCCGACCATCATCTGCATACCTGTCTGGACCCGGCATTCTTTCAAAAAGGAA
>JAUCGE010000296.1 GCA_030377965.1 Desulfobacterales bacterium HSG16 | reverse complement strand
AATCCTTGAAATCATCATCGTCTAACGGAATGATCTCTTCAGGCCGAACCTCTTTTGCATGGTGTGCAGGTTTTGCATGGTGTGCCGGAGTTTGAGGAAGAAAACCGTTGCTGAAAGAAGAAGTATTGTCTCTGAATGTTGTCATATTCATTGTCTTTCCGTCTTTTTTTCCTCCATATTGTTCATTTGAAATGCTGTTGCCACCTATCAGACTGCTCAAACGATTCAATATAGTCCGCATCTGTTTTGCCTGAGATTTCATTTCTTCTGAAGCTGATGCGGATTGCTGTGCATTGGCCGCATTCTGCTGGGTGATTTTGTCCATCTCCCCTACTGCACGATTTATCTGATCAATACCGTCAGCCTGCTGAATGGATGCATTCGCTATTTTACCTATCAGCGTTCCTGTCGTTACCGCTCCCGATACTACCAGGGAAAATGCGTCGTTTGTGCTTTCCACGAGTTTTACGCCTTCATCGACTTTTGTTCCTGTCTGATCAATCAGCTTGGCAGTGTTTCCGGCAGCATCTGCAGCGCGCATAGCAAGATTTCTTACTTCATCGGATACCACAGCAAAACCTGCTCCGGCTTCTCCGGCCCTTGCTGCCTCCACAGCGGCATTCAAAGCGAGAAGATTTGTCTGAAAGGAAATTTCATCAATGGTTTTAACAATTTTTTGAGTTTCTTCCCCCGAAGTGTAGATTTCATTCATGGATGATGTGAGTGCAAACATGGACCCACTGGCCTCTTCCATATCCGAAAGAGACTGCTTCACGATTTTATCTGCTTCCTTTGCATTTTCAGCGTTGGTCTTGGTCATAGAAGCCATTTGTTCGAGAGATGAAGAGCTTTCTTCAAGAGATGCTGCCTGTTGTGATGCTCCTTCCGCCAGTTGGTTACTGGTGGATGAGACTTCAATAGAAGCTTCATGGAGACGAATACTGATAGATTCCAGTTCCTTGATCGATTTGTTTGCGATTTTGAATACCGCACCTGTCATTCCAAAAGACGCAAGCACCAGAAGACCAATGGCCAGGAATCCGAAAAACGCTGAAAACTTGCTTATTTTTCTGGTAATGTCTGAAATTTCATCTTTGAAGTTGGTGGTGCTTATGACCCATTCTTTTTTTTCATAGGTTCTGTAAGATGCAATTTTTTTTCTGCCTTCCCACTCGTAGGAGATTATGCCGTTTTTATTGACAAGCATTTCATTGCCGAATTCTTGATCCGCCAGATTAAGGTTAAAAATTAATTTTTTATCTGGATGATATATACATTTTCCTTTTGAATCTGTCATAAATAAATATCCTGATTTTCCGACCTTGACGGAATCAAGCAAAAGTGCGGAAAAAACAGATAGATCTATTGAAGTGCCGAATATGCCTTTTACTTTTTCATTTTCTATTATAGGCGCTGTAATTAAAAAAATATATTTTCCATTTACAGGGCAGACCATAGGATCACCGATCCATGTTTTTCCTTTTCTGGCCATTTCCAAGTTGGTAATCATACCATCATTTTTTGAAAGATCGAGTTGTTTTGATCCTTCAATGGTTTCGGATGATATCAGACATTTACCATCAGTATCCGCTATAAAAACATTTTCGTAAAAATTCGAAAGACCATGATAAATTTTCAGCCTTTTTTCAGCTTCAGCCAGTCTCTTTTGACTCCACATATCAATAAAGACTCCGTTTTTGCTGAAGAGAACAGCATCTCTTTCACGGGCTTTGATCCACAAATCTACTTCACTGATAGTTTTTTCAACGATATTTTCAAGACTTCTTTCCTGTTGCTCTAGCAGTTGATATGTAAGAAATTGATTTGCTCCGTATGTCAATATGATTATGAATAGCCCACCGATACCAATAATTGTAATGAGCAACATTTTCCGAAAATTCATTGTTTCGCCTCCGCTGTTACCTTATATATTCAGTCCTGCTTCCTCGAAAAGAGGCAGAAGGTGTTCCCGTGCCTGCTTCATCAGATTTATCCTCCGATTGCTGACATTAACGTATCTATCCTGTTGCTATCTGGATTGGCGGTAATCTGGTGTTCAAACCCTTTGCCTGCTACTGCCTCCAGAAAAAGTTCTTTTATCTGTTCATCCGACCCCCCGGTTCTTGAGCAGGTTTTCAGATCTTTTTGGAAATTGGACAACAGACATGGCCTCAACTGGCCATCCGCTGTAAGGCGAAGGCGATTGCATCTGTCACAGAAATGGTGACTGATAGGGCTTATAATCCCTATTTCGCCCTTTGCTCCTTTGAACTTGTATCTTGCTGCGGGTCCGTCCTTTTGATGGTTTTCAACTGATTCCAAAGTTCCCAATCTGCTGATTTTTTTTATGATTTCAGGAGCCAGCAGACCGTGTCCTGTTTCGATTTTCACATTTTTGAAAGGCATATGTTCGATAAAACGGATATGAAAGGGATAATCAAAGGAAAGCTTTGCAAAATCGGTCAGCTCATCCTCGTTGATTCCTTTTAATGCCACCACATTGATCTTGATAGGGTCAAAGCCTTTGTCAAGGGCCGTCATGACAGCTTCCCATACACGATCGAAAGCGTCTTTTCCGGTAATCATTTTGAACTTTTCCCTTTCCAGAGAATCAAGGCTTATGTTGATCCTGGAAATCCTGGCATCCAGGATTGTATCCATATAATTTTTTAAAAAGATTCCGTTGGTTGTAAGTGATATATCCTCTATTTTATTGATTACGGAAAGCTGTTTTAAAAAATGGCCGACTCCTTTTCGAACAAGGGGTTCTCCTCCTGTAACTCGTATTTTGGAAATACCGAGTTTAACCCCGATTTCAACGATTCTCAAGATTTCTTCATATCTTAAAATATCGGAGTGTTCAAGTTTCCACGTCCGTGTTTTAGGCATACAATACATACATTTCAAGTTGCAGCGGTCGGTGATGGAGACTCTTAAGTAATTCAGTTTCCGGTTATAATTATCTATCAATCGGTCTTGACATGGATTCAATAGCATTCTCCTGACAAATACAGGTTTTAGAATTTTTTTTCATAAGATTGGCATTTTACCAGGTCGTTTTCAGGAAATCATCTTTTTCCTGCTCCGATTTTTTTGCATTTTTTCCCTGCCTGCCAGATAAACCTTCACCAGATAAACCTTCACCAGATAAATCTCCACTAAGTAAACCTTCAACGGACTTTGCCTTCATCAGCGGCAATATGGTTTTCTCGAATCGGATATGAACCGAATGCTGTTCTGTAACCTTACATGACACGGCAACGACTTTGCCATTTTGATCTATCTCCTGTTGATCAGCGTCAACATATAGCAAAAATTTCATGTTGAGGTTTCGACCCAGAAGTTTGCTTGTAAGCTCATCGGGAAGTTTTATGATGAGAGCCAGTCCGTCAGCTGAAACATCATGAATATCTCCTCTGAAAATTCTTTCTTCCATTTTCCCGTGAGCGTTGAGCAGCCTGACAGATACCTTTCCTTTTACTTCATGACGACCCTTTCCTCTTCGCTCCATACCATGTATCTTCAGTAATTCATGAACATTGTCAAACTTTGAGCAAAAAGATTGAAGTTTTTTTTCAAGTTTCGGGAACTCTTTCTGCCAGGAAATTAAAAGATCTTTGTTCAAGACCGTCAAT
>JAUCGE010000049.1 GCA_030377965.1 Desulfobacterales bacterium HSG16 | reverse complement strand
ATCGACTTTTTTATAAAATATAAGAAAAATAATTGGCCTTGAACACAGATGCTACTATCCAGTTTTATAGTTTAGGTATAGGAGTGAAACCAAACCATGGTTTTACGGTTGCCGCCGAAGTGTTGGACTTTTTCGTTGGCAGCCAGATAATTGCTAACCAAGAGAGGCCAGTTTTATGAAGGAACTGCTGTATCAACAAGAATTTTCCAAAATCAGAGAAATGATTTTAGATTCACGAAACCAAGCTTTCCAAGCTGTAAACCGTGAATTAGTCATGTTATATTGGGAAATTGGTAAGTATATCACCCAAAGTGTGAAACAACAAGGTTGGGGGAAGTCAGTAGTTGCAAAGCTTGCTGAGTATCTCAAAAAAAATGAACCTGAACTCAAAGGTTTCACTGCCAATAATTTATGGCGTATGAAAAGATTTTATGAGATATATCAAGAGAATGAAAAACTTGCCACACTGTGGCAAGAATTGTCATGGAGTCATAATCGTACAATATTTTCACGATGCAAATCTAAAGAAGAGAGGGAGTTTTATTTGCGTTTATGTGTTCGAGAACGATACTCTGTGAGAGAACTTGACCGGCAAATCAATACAGGAGTTTTTGAACGAACAACGCTCGCAGATCAAAAACTGGCATCCATTGAACACAAATTACCAACAGGCATTTCAGAAACCTTCAGAGACAGTTATGTATTTGAATTCCTTAATCTTCCCAAAATATATACGGAAAATGAGTTGCAAAAAGCCCTGTTGAGCTCATTGAAATATTTTATCCTTGAAATCGGAAGAGATTTTTCTTTTATTGGACAGGAATACCGGCTGCAGGTAGGTAATAGTGACTTTTTTGTTGACCTGCTATTTTTTCATCGTGATTTGAGGTGCTTGGTTGTATTTGAATTGAAAATTGACAAATTCAGGCCTGAATATTTAGGACAACTTGAATTTTATCTGGAAGCATTGGACCGGGATGTTAAAAAACAGCATGAGAATCCAAGTATTGGCGTATTGTTATGCAGAGAAAAAGATGACGAAGTCGTAAAATATGCCTTGAGCCGCTCATTGAGTCCCACAGTTATAGCTGAATACGAAACTAAATTGATACCAAAGGAAGTATTACGAAAAAAGCTTAACGAGTTCTATGAGTTACTGGAAGACCCGTAGGCTGGATTAAGGAACTGAACCCTCTATTTTATAGCCGGACAGATGGGCAAATGCGGAATATGAATAACTAATAAATACTCATGGAAGATTTTTTTGGAAAGCTTATGTGAAAATAATCAAATGGTAACATGTGACGGGCAGACAGATCAAAAACAAGGGGGAAATAAAAAATGAAAATCAAGCAATTGGATATCGAAGGTTTCCGCTCTCTCCGAAAGGTAAGCTGGCTACCCGGTGACATCAACGTGATTATAGGTCCTAACGGGACTGGTAAATCCAATTTGCTACGATTCATGGAATTGATTTCCATATCGGCACAGGGCAGGCTGGGGAAATATATTCAATCTTTGGGAGGAATGGACCCGATAGTTTGGGATGGATCGGCTGCTTCCATAAGATTTGCAATGGAAACACTGCCTGTGGTCAGGGAATCAGGTCCTGATCATTATGAACTTGAACTGTCACGACTTGGGCCTGGAAGTTCGTATAAGGTGGAAAAAGAGTGTTTGACAAGCTCTCATAAATTCAGGAAAGGAGCTGAAAAAGAACCTTATAAATTTTTGGAGCGGTTTGCAAAGACCGCCCTGTTCTTTGATGAAAGTGAACGTTCCTTTCCCGCGTCTGAAGAGTTTATCCAGGACGAGGAAAGCCTTCTTTCAATAGCGTCTGGACCATTTATCAACAACCGCTTGATTCCTCTTTTTCAAAGGGGGCTTGCTTCCATAGCTGTCTATCATGATTTTCAAACCAACAGGGATGCTCATGTTCGTCAGTCCGCTATCTCCCGGATGGAAAAACGAGTTGATCCTGACGGACAAAATCTTATATCTGTCCTGCATACTCTTTATACAGGTGATCGTGATTTCAAAAAAGACATAGATTCTGCCATGCGGACTGCATTTGGCGATGATTTTGAAGAGTTGGTCTTCCCGCCTGCTTCAGACCAGAGGATACAAATGCGGATTCGCTGGAAATCGTTGAAACGAGAGCAATCTGCTGCCGAACTCTCAGACGGGACTCTCCGTTTCCTGTTCCTGTTGACCGTCCTGGCAAGCCCATCTTCGGCTCCGATTATCGCCATTGATGAACCTGAAACCGGACTCCATCCATCTATGCTTCCTATAATTGCCGAATATGCGGTTGATGCCGCCATGAGATCGCAGGTCATTATGACTACACATTCTCCACAATTTCTGGATGCTTTTGTCGGAACCATACCCACAACGACCGTCGCAAAATGGGAAAATGGTGAAACCACATTGCATACTTTGAATGGCAAAGAACTCGACTACTGGCTGCAAGAGTACACGCCGGGTAATCTTTTTAAATCTGGAGAACTGGAGCAAATGATATGAGATTCATTCTTTTTGTTGAAGGCTTTACGGAAAAAACATTACCGCAATTTTTTAAAAGATGGCTTGATCCGAACCTTAAAGAACTTTTGGATAAAATGCTCGATTTGGCTAAAAATCATGAAGCAGCGACTTGTTGAACAGGAATAATTTTTTTGGAGAGGTATTTAAAAATGTACAGTAACTGTAATATCACAATCCATCCGCCTCTCAAAGGCGAACATCTGGCATATCTTCTGCGTTTTCACAATGTAAGGCATATGAAAAGGGATGTGAAACTTTTAGAAAAATTACGCGATCCTCTGAGAACATTGGCGGGCTTACCTCTTGGAGAGGAAGGCGAGTATTATGTAGCTGGAGCAAGGTTTTCAATCGAACATGATGACCAGTCAATTGTGGATCATAACACAGCACCTGAACCCCAACCCCATCTTTGGTGCGAATGGATACCTGATGGAAGCGGGGAAAAGCTGGAATGGTCATCTGGCAATCCAGACCGTTATTCGAGTGATGAAGAATGGCTGGAGTATTTAGTCGAGCATTTTTTTACTCCGTGGGGATATGAACTGCGAGGTGAAATCATTGACAGGATTTTTGGGTAATCGAATTGCAAAGGTGAGAGATCAAAGCGGTTATCCCCATGCGATTATGAAAAAAAATGCTGCTGATAAGCGTCTGTACAAAAGTTCTGTCACGTTGTAGGGACAGGTTCCAAAACCTGTTCCTGCCGATATGCTGTTTTTAAATCTTTAAATTAGAATAGAATAGCGATAAAAAATGGAATATAGTACAAAAAAAACATCATCCTTTCTTGAGGGTATCGATAACGAAATGCTTGCAGGCTTTATAGCGGAAACCCTTGAACGCCTGGATGGAGCAGAGCAGCTTCTTCTTGCAATCGAAACTGATCCTGAAACGGATGATACTATAAACGCGCTGTTTCGTGTGCTGCATACAATCAAGGGAGATGCACAAGTACTTGCCTACGAGGACATGTCAGACCTGGCTGATGCGGCGGAAAATATTCTCAGTCTCGCTCGAAACGGTGAAATTATTCTATCTGGTTCTCCTCTGAACATTATTTTTGATTCGATAAGTCTCCTGCGACGGCTTACAACTTCTTTAAAAACCGCCATATCGGAGGACAAAAATTTGCACTCCGATCCGAGAGTATCGGCTCTTGTCTCAAGAATCGGCAAAATTGCTCTGAAGAAGCCCCGGAGAAAATTAGGTGAAATACTGGTTGAATCAGGACATATTTCCAATGATGTGTTAGCTCAGGCTCTGAAACAGCAGCAATATGAAAGCCTGGAAGTGGAAACTGCCGATCAGCCCTATGAAGCCGATATGTTCCCGGAATATGAAGAAGGTGAAACAGCAAAACTAGGCAAGATGATCAGGATCGATTCTGCACGTCTGGACCATCTGCTTGATGCAATCGGAGAACTCAGGATCGTGTCTTCGATACTGTATAATGACAGGAAAACTATGCTGACATCGTCAAATGAGACCAAAAATAGCATTTCCATACTGGAGAAAATTACTCAAAATATTATGGAAGTAGGCGGCGCACTGCGTATGACGCCGATTAAATCCATATTCGATAAGATGTTTCTTCTTGTGCATGGTCTGGTGAAAAATATTGGAAAAGAAATCGAGTTTTCCGTAGTTGGGGGTGATACCGAACTTGATCGGACATTGGTGGAAAAAATTGGTGATCCACTGGTCCACTTGCTTCGAAACGCCATTGATCATGGTATTGAAAAACCATCTTTGCGCAAAACTTTATCGAAAAACAGGAAAGGAATGATTCAGCTAAAAGCCTTTCACGAGGGCGGCAATGTCTTTATCGAGGTTAAAGATGATGGATGCGGGCTGGATCGTGATATCATACTTACAAAAGCTATTGAATCCGGCATGGTTCATCCGGGAGAAGACTTGAGCGATGCAGATATCTTCAATATCATTTTCAATCCAGGATTTTCTACCGTTGAAAGTGTTTCCGTCGTTTCCGGAAGGGGCGTTGGAATGGATATTGTTAAGCAAAAAATTATGGAACTGCAAGGAGATGTCGAAATATCAACGGAAAAGGGGGTCGGCACAAAGATAAGCATTCGGCTGCCTCTGACTCTGGCATATATTGACGGCTTAATCGTTCGGGTCGGTGATGAACGTTATATTATCTCAAGTTCGCTTGTGGTTGAAGTAATCAGACTGAATTCAGATGAACAATTCCTGCACTCGGAAGACAGAAGCGCTCTGAATTTTCGTGGATCTCTGATTCCCCTCTTAAACATTTCAAATATATTTGGCATCAGAGAAGATGCTTCAAAGACAACAGAGTATTTTGCAGTTGTTGTAGAGTGTACAGGCAAAGTTACTGCCTTGCGGGTTAACGCTATTCTTGGGCGTGAACAGTTTGTTTTCAAAAAACTTGCCAGAATATTAAGCAAAATGCAATATATCTCAGGAACTGTTATAATGGCGGATGGCTGCATCTCTTTTGTTCTGGACATAGACAGAATTATCAAGGGAAATTAAGGTTGAAAAGGTGAATCCAATCTGATATTTGGATTATTGAAGAATATAAACAGATTCGTATAAAAAAGGAGTATGTAAAATGTATCGCATTATGGTTGCTGATGATTCCTGGTTACAACGTAAAAAAATAGGCAAATTTCTGCAAACAAACGGTTTTGAGGTGATAGAAGCTGTCAATGGGAAAGATGCAGTGGAAAAATCCGGTGTTGATATGCCTGATTGCATTCTATTGGATCTTTTGATGCCGGAGATGGATGGAATCGAAGTACTCAGGACTTTTCAGCAGGATGGAACCAGCATTCCGGTAATTATTTTTACTGCTGACATCCAGGATACAAGCCGTGCCAGGTGTTTCGAACTTGGTGCCACCGATTTTATCAACAAACCCATAGATCAAGACAAAATGCTTGAAGCAATCCAGAAAATTCTGGATATAAAGGGAGATAAGGATTAATGGACCCCACAGCACAACAAATCGATGGCTTGAAAGAGCTGATCAATATCGGGGTTGGACGTGCGGCAAGTGTGCTGAACGCAATGCTGAGTTCCCATATTGTCCTGCAGGTTCCTTTTATTAAACTTCTGCAACCCGAAGATTTTAAAAAAGAAATAGAAATACTTGGTCAGGAAAGTCTTGCAGCGGTACATCTTGGGTTTCAAGGCATTTTTTCCGGATCGACTCAGTTGATTTTTACAATGGAAACAGCCTCCAAGCTGGTTACAATTCTCGTCGGTGAAACCGATGAAACTGATGATCTTGATTCCATACAGACTGGAACTCTTACAGAGATAGGCAACATCGTTCTGAACGGAGTGATGGGTTCTATCAGCAATATGCTTGGTTTTCATTTCAACTATAGTGTACCTAACTATCTGGAGGGAAGCGCAGAAAATTTACTCAAAGCCAATCTTATAGTTGCTGATCGGACGATCCTGCTTGCCCGGACACGCTTCGTAGTGGAAAAACTTGATATATATGGAGATATAGCACTTTTTTTCGAAATGACGGTTTTTAACAAATTGTTAGAAGCAATTGATGTATTAGGTAATGAGTAACAGGAACGAAGCATGAGCATATATCGTATTGCCGAGGAAAAATTTGGAATTCTAGATTATACACCAGTTGGTATCTGTGTCACAACCAGCGAACACATCGTCCTCTTCTGGAATCGTTATCTGGCGGACTGGACAGGTATCTCAAAGTCTGATATTGTCGGGAAAAAACTTGAACTTCATTTCCCAAATCTTAGCGAACCCAGATATCTTGAACGCCTCGAAACCATATTTAATGGAGGCCCGCCTGCCATCTTTTCATCACAACTCCACAAATATATTTTTTCCGCAAAGCTTCCAAACGGAGAAATGCAGATTCAGCATACAACTGTCACAGGCATACCCTATGGTGATGGTGAGCATTGCTACGCGCTATGGGCTGTGGAAGATGTCACAGAACTGGCACGACGAATTCAGAAATTCAAACATATGCGAGATCGAGTTGTGGAGGAAATGAAACGGAGCAAGCAAATGGAAGAAGAGCTTTTAAAAGCCAAAAAGCTTGAATCCATAGGTATTCTCGCTGGCGGTATTGCCCATGATTTCAATAATCTTTTATCAATAATAATGGGCAATATCCATCTGGCGATGGATGAGGATGGATTGGGGGATGATATTTCAGAAGCTCTGGCTGAAGCTGAAAAAGCATCCGTGCGTGCCGCTAATTTGACCAAACAGTTAATTACTTTCTCAAAAGGCGGTGAACCGATTACAAAGTCATGTCATATCCCAAGTTTATTGACTGAAATGACCAAGGTGGCTGTGGCTGGATCAAATGTGGAATATAATTTTTTTTTACAGGACGATCTCTGGCCGGTTGACATTGATAAAGGTCAGATTGAACATGTTATCCGTAATATAGTTATGAATGCAGTCCAGTCTATGTCTGAAGGTGGTATAGTTGAGGTGCGGGCAGAAAATTTTCTGGTCAGTTCGGAAAAAAATTCAAATGTATTGTCGATAGATGATGGCGAATATGTAAAAATTGCGATTCATGATCACGGCTCGGGTATTCCCAAACAAAATATTGAGAGGATATTCGACCCCTATTTTTCAACCAGAGAAAGAGGCATTCAAAAAGGTATGGGGCTAGGGCTTACAATTTCATATTCCATTATAAAAAAACATGGTGGAACTATTGCCGTGAAATCAAAGACAGGCGCGGGGACGAGTGTCTATATATATTTGCGTACTGGTGGGAAAATTTCGCAATTGAAGACAGCAATATACTAATTTCAAGGAGCAAAATTGGGTACAGAACAAAATAAAAAGTATACAACAGATGATATAGATCGCTGTATCAGCTTGCTTACTCACATGGTGAATAATAGTGAAGACTTTGCAGTATTACCAAAAGAAAAGCAGATAGAACTTATAAAAATTGCGGGGCAGTTATCCAGACCGGATCGTCATCAATTGAAACAACGCAACAAAGCCATTCGTAAAATGAAAAGGCAGCAGATTGTTTCTACAGAACGAAAGGCCAGAGCTGCAACCGGGATTCGTTTAGCCAGGGAAGTAGACGTATTTTCGGCTCCTTTACAAATCTCGGATAGCAATGAATCCGCGAAAAGGAATCTGGTATTACATTCACCCCGGAATTGTTATGTCTGTAAAGCCGAATTTACCCAACTTCACTTTTTTTATGACACTATGTGTCCTCGTTGTGCTGATTTGAACTATCAAAAACGTTTCCAGACCTCAGATTTAAAGGATCAAGTCGCCTTGATAACAGGATCACGCTTGAAAATTGGTTATCAGGCAACATTGATGATGTTGAGGGCCGGTGCTACTGTTATTGCAACTACCCGTTTTCCTGTTGATTCAACATTGAGATATTCCAAAGAAAAAGATTTCAATGAATGGGGGGACAGATTACACGTCTATGGCCTGGATTTAAGACATACACCAAGTGTGGAGATTTTTTGCAGTCATATTGAACAGACTTTTGGCAGGTTGGACATTTTAATCAACAATGCTGCCCAGACAGTACGCCGGCCCCCAGGATTTTATGCTCATTTGATGGACAATGAGGCTAAAGATTTAAATGAATTTTCCGACAATGCCCGGAAGCTGATGATCAACTATCAAATATGTACTGATAAATTAAACTCTTTTGCTGTACTCAATCAAAATTCAGAAAACGCTCTTCCTGTTAACTGGCATGGTAAAATACCAGGAATAGGGTTGAGAGAATCTGCACAATTATCTCAAATCCCTTACGCTTATGACAATACATTACCTGCCGACACTGTTTTTCCAAAAGGAGAACTGGACGTTGATCTGCAGCAGGTCGATTTGAGAGTAAACAATAGCTGGCGGCTTAAACTTGGTGAAATTCAGACTACAGAAATGCTCGAAATACAACTTATCAATGCGGTTGCACCCTTTGTATTATGCAATAATCTGACACAGTTAATGAAAAAAGAAAATACTGGTCAAAAACATATTGTCAATGTCTCTGCTATGGAAGGCAAGTTTATGCGTTTTAAAAAAGGAGAGCGTCATCCACATACCAATATGGCAAAAGCTGCACTCAATATGCTGACCCATACTTCTGCTCGTGAATTTGCAGACTATGGCATTTTCATGAATGCAGTGGATACCGGCTGGGTAACCGATGAAGATCCGGCACAATTATCTAAACTCAAACAGGATCTGCATGATTTTCAACCTCCTTTAGATATTGTCGATGGCGCAGCACGGGTATGTGATCCATTTTTTGATGGCATCAATACCGGTAAACACTGGTGCGGTAAGTTTTTGAAAGATTATTTTCCAATTGACTGGTAACTATATTGAAATTCATACGAAATATTTCTGGCAGACAAGAGCAATCATTTTGCAGACTTTTTCCGGAGGTGCAACTTTATGTCCAGGATTATGATTGACTTCCAGTATAATCAGGTTTTCAGGATCATGTATGGAACCTCTGGCAAAAACGTCTATGCCCATAACTCTTAAATTCAGGCAGGCTGATATTTTTTTTAACCATTTTTTTGTGGCATCGGAAACTGTTTCAGAATAATCCACAGCCTTTCCTCCAGTCCACAAATTTGCAATAGACGCAACCGGCAGAACTTCACCTTTTTTTAATATGGAATGATTTTCCAGATTTTTCTGTCTTAATTGATGGTTCAAAAAATGAGAATCCGGCTTGACCGCCTCTTTTCCTAAATTCGCATTAAACTCTTCAAGAATTTCATCAATTGTTTTTTTTCCATCTCCTGTAATCTGCGGGATTTCTTTTCTGCATCGATACTGAAATTCTCCATCAATTGTAACTAATCTATATTCAGGAAAATTAATAATCTTCTGGATTAAAGCAATCGAATCGATTTGGGCTATTTTCTCTATGTTTTCTTTGAGCTTTTCCTTAGAATAAACAGCTTGAGCAAATTTTGCAGCGCAACTGCGGTTTGGTTTTACGAAAACAGGAAAGCCTAATGTCCGGGCATAAGCAAAGGCATCGTTTAAGCTTCTTCCCTTTTCTGTATAGGTATTCTTATTACCAAGAAAAAAATGCTCACCCTCCGGCACTCTGAAACCTTCCGCTTTTAATAAGTTGATGCTTCGTGCCTTATCATTTGCAATTTCGGCAGCAAAATGTGAATTTATGGGGTTTATACCAATGTCGCTGTTTGCTCCCGCTAAAAATGATTTCTCACCACAGGATACTCGGATTAAATTTCTGTCAATTATTTTGACTTTATAATTCAGACTGTCACTTACTTTTACTAAATTATCTAAAAGAAAAGGCAGGGCTGCAGGTTTATCGGTAGACATAATCTTAATTTCCTTACATACCACATGATACTTCTGATGATAGTTGATAATAATCGTTTAGGGTCGTGGATGAAATTAATTCCATAAGATTGCGCCGAATTTGGAGCTGTTTTACGGCGTATTGATGGGTGAATACTTATTGTCTGTACCCATCGATGCAACGCAGAAAACAGATTACAGGCAAGCAAGGTTGTGGAAGTTATTTCATCCAAGGCCCTTAAGTTTGAAAATTTATATTTATAAAGTTTTAACCTGTCAAGACAGATATAAATCTTTATTTCAGAAAGCAAAAATCGTGCCAAGTTTTTAGCCCGATCATCTTTTTTTCGCATTTCATCCTTTACCTTTCCAAAATAATATGTTATCGAACCGGTTTGATGCTGAAAATGGCTAAAAAGGAAAAAGGAGGAAACATGAAAAAAGCGTTATTCTGTATGATTATGGTGATTATAACATTCGGCTTTTCCCCGTGGGTCTGCTCTGCAGCAGACGATGAACTTGTGGTATCAGTTCCAGATCGGGCAGCCAAAGTGACTTTTCAGGTGATGGAAGACAAGCGCCTGTTGATATCGCCTCTTGACAAGGATGACAACCCTGTAAAGCAGCTTACTAAAGACGATTTCATCATCCGGAAAGGTGATAAGACAGCGAGAATCGTTTCTGCTGAATCTCTTGAAACGAACAAGGAAATTGGTCTCAATATCGTTCTGGTCGTGGATAATTCAACTTCCATGAAAAAGCGTAAGGCAATAGCCCCCCTGTTTTCCGCACTGGAAGAATTCTATAAGATCGTTCGGCCCATTGATAATGTCAATGTGGTCGTTTTTGACAGGAAAAACACCAAAAAAGTGTTCGGGGAATCACTGCATGTAAGAACATATGCTTCCAGCGATACTGCCGAGCTGGACAGATTTTTCAAGGAAAGCTTTGATGATCATTTGACCTCCAGCACCTATTTATATGAAGCAATGGTTGCAGGAATTGATATTATCCGGAAAATGCCGGAAAAAGAAAACAAATTCATGGTTGTTCTGTCAGATGGAAAGGATATCAACAGTTCATTTAAAAGCGGCACAGTGAGCAAGCTTGCTGGAGATATTCCGAATTTTGAGTCATATTCCATTGATTACATGCCCCAGGAAGAGATGGACCCTTTTCTGAAATCCTTTTCCGAAAATCATGGCGGTAAAACATGGAAAGCGAGATCAGCGGAAGAAATTCTGCCTATTTTCCGATCTTTTTCCAGTAAAATGCTTTACCGGTATGTGGTTTCTTACATGTTCTCCAAACCTCCAGAAGGAAGCGTTACTATGGAGCCGGGAGAATTAAGCTTCAGAATTCCTTCCAACACCAGCGGGTCGCGATTGCCGAACAATCTTTTTTTTGAACCGGGCAGCAGTAAAATCCCTGAAAAATACGTTCTTTACAAGAGCCGGGCAGATGTCAAAACCTTTGATTTAAAATCACTGACCACGGCTGTCGGCCTCCATTACAACGTTCTTAACATTGTCGGTGATCTCATGACTCAAAAACCGACGGAGAAGATTCGACTTCTTGGCTGTAATTCGGGCATGAGTGCAGAAAAAGATAACCTCGATCTTTCACGGGAAAGGGCCAATGCTGTCGTGTCTTATCTGCGGGATATCTGGGGAATTGATCCAGGCCGTATGAAAATTGATGCTAGAAATCTTCCCGGCAATCCCTCATCTGCCGATATTCCAGGCGGCAGTGGTGAAAACCGACGGGTAGAGATTACATTCGATTCACCAGAAATGGAATCAATTGCACAAAACCGTATGGTTGTTGAGACAAAGGGCGTGAATGAGGTAAAAATCATTCCGGCGATAACTTCCGAATATGGTGTCAAAGAATGGAAGATCGACATTTTCGGAGATGATAAGGTAATCAAATCCGTGCAGGGAACAGGGGCTTTGAAACCTTTTTATACAGTCTCACTTGCAGAATTTGGCGGAAAACAACCGGTCGAATGTGCCAATCTCATGGCTCGTATCAATGTGACGGATAACAACGAAGATACATTCGAAGCTTCCACCACAAAGTTTTGTCCGATAAGCGTTTCTAAAAAAGAAGTCATTCACGAAATCCTCGGACCTCCCCAGGGTGCGCTGACCATGACACCTGCAAAGATAACTATTGAAGAATTGACCACCATCGACAGTTCACCACTTTTAAACTATATTTATTTTGATTCAGGTGAAAGCAGCATTCCTGCAAGATACTCTCTTTTTATCGATAAAGCCACGGCAGATACTTTTTCAGAACAAGATCTGAAAGGGTCTATGGAAAAATATCAGCATATATTGAATATCCTGGGAAAACGCCTTGAATACAACCCGGATGCAAACATCACTATTGTTGGCTGCAACGCTAATTACAAAAAGGATAGAGGGAAAAAATTATCCCGCGCCAGGGCAGAATCCGTAAAAAATTATTTTAGCGATGTGTGGGGCATAGATCCAGCGAGAATGACTGTAAAGGCTCGTAATCTGCCTGCTGCTGCCAGTGCAAGCAGGGTCGAAGAAGGCAGGTCTGAAAATCGGCGGGTGGAAATCCATAGCGATTCTAAAAATATACTCGACAATATCGAAAGTACCTATGTGGTTGAGTTGAGCAACACGAAAAAAATCGAAGTCACACCTGAGATAAGTTCCGGCTATGAAATAGCGAGCTGGAAAATTGTGGTAAAAGGTGATGAAGAGGTTTTGTGGACAATTGACGGCAAGGAACCTCCGGAACCGGTTTACGAATTTTCCATTGAAGAGATGGGACTTGGAAAAATTGGCTCATACTCAAAAATCACCGCAGGTTTTGAAGCTGTAGATATCAAAGGACGCACCGCAGCGAATGAGGCTGCTGCTTCCACTGATGTAAATTACATCAGAACGCAGGAACGCGTGGCCAAAAAGATGGAATACAAGGTCATGGAAAAATATGCCCTTATCCTCTTTGACTTCAACAGTTCCAAGATCAAAGAACGAAACAAGATTATCGTGGACAGGATTATCGCAAGAGTGAAGACAATTCCGGATGCGAGTGTTAAAATTGTCGGACATACAGATAATATCGGCAAGCAGGAATACAATATGGAGCTTTCGGAAAAACGCGCAAAAGCTGTGTATTATCAACTGCTGTCAGCAGGTATCACTCCTGGCGAAAATGTGACATATACAGGAGTCGGGCCTTTTGGGCCGCTGTATACCAACGATCTTCCCGAAGGCCGGGCCTTCAACAGGACGGTGACGGTTTTTCTTGAGTATGAACAAAATTAAAGTGATATGATTGAATGAAGCGGCGCTGACACGGGTCGCTTCACCAATAAAAATGATTTGACCTTCCAGAATTTTTTAAGAATCGGGGAGGCGGTTTTTATCCCATCCTCCCTTATTACCATGCAACCGATTATTTCTTTTTTCTGCTTTTCGATTTTTTTGTGTTTTTAGGTTTATCAGCAGTTTTTTCTTTTTCCGCTTTTTTTTCTCCCTCATTTTTTTTGGGGGCATTTTTTTTTGGAGCGTTTTTTTCTTTGTCGTTCGGTTGCTCTGGTTCTTGATCTGAAGGCATCTTTTCTTTGGGCTTTATGCCTTTCATGATGGGAATCAAGCTATCTTTATTCTGGGCAAGGAACAATGAGAGATCTTCCAGTTGTTGCTCATCCATGTCGATATCTGCCGTTTCGAGGAATTCATACAGATTATCGGCGATGTCGAGCATTTTGTCATAGGCATCCGCTTCTTTCTTGGTCGTGAATGTCATCTTTTCAACTCCGTTCCTGACGACGATATATTTTATGATTACCGCCATAAGCACTCTCCCTGACTTTAGATTTTAAAATAATTTAAGCAGGCGAAAAAATAATTTTTCCCAAATTAAAAGCTGATATATTGCAAAATACTCACTTTGTGTCAATCCATAATCCATTTTATCTCAACTGTATTATTTTTGCTTGTAAAAAGTATCTCCTTGAGATATTGAGTAAATTTTGAAATAAAACTCATATGCGGTGTGAAAACATCTGGCGAATTTGCGTCACGGCATGCAGTCCATATGTAATTTTGATGTCAACATTCAGGAAAAAATGTCAAATGATAAATCGTATTCTTTCAATCTCTTATCTTGCTTTCATGGGAATTTCAAGTGTGGTTTTGTTCGTTATAGCTGTTGCAATATGGCTTCTGACCGTACTTTTCGACAAAAGACTGTACATACTCCATTTTTTCACTTCCGCATGGGCATCGTTATATATCTGGATTATGCCCGCATGGTCAATTTCTATTCAAGGAAAAGAAAATATCAGGAAAAAAACGTATATTGTCGTTTCCAATCATCAATCTCTGCTTGATATTTTAGTGGCTTTCCGGATTTTTTTTCATTTCAAGTGGGTATCGAAATCAGAAATATTCAATATTCCGTTTATCGGGTGGAACATGAGGTTGAACCGTTATATCAGGCTCGTCCGGGGAGATAAAAGCAGTTCCCGGCTTATGTTCGATGCCTGCAACAAGGAAATTGCCCGTGGAAGTTCCATTTATCTTTTCCCGGAAGGTTCAAGGTCGGATACCGGCAGATTGAAACCTTTCAAACCAGGTGCTTTTCTTCTGGCAAAAGAAAATATGCTGCCCATTTTACCCATTGTAATAACAGGCACAAAAAATATTCTGCCGAAATACAAACTGGTTTTTCAGGGTATCCATAAAATCAAGGTAAAAATTTTAAATGAAATATCCTATGACACTTTCAAGGACTTAACAGCGGAGAAAACCGGAGAAATGGTCAGGGAAAATATTTTGAAGAATATCGGATAAGAATGAAAACGGGCTGGAATAGTAATGTTATACTATATTGAAAAAAAGCCTGCTTAACCCTGTTTGTCTTTTCAGCCGTATTCTGCGTTGCTGCAAAGGGCGAAGTAAAAATACACCCTTTACAAATAGAAACTCTATTCGCTTATTTCCCGTGTCTTGTAAAACTCAATTCCGGGCCATTGTTTCATGCAGTAACCAAGCTGCCATTCGCTTGTAGTAAGATAGGCTTTTGAACCTTCGGCATCCTTTGCAATGTTTGCAATGTTTTCTCTTTCAAAATCCTGCAATCTTTTAGGATCATCCGATTCTATCCATCTTGCCACATTATACTCGACATGCTCATAAATCGCATCAACTCCATATTCAGATTTGAGACGTTCCATAGTGATGTCAAACTGTAATACTCCGACAGCTCCCAATATATAACCGCTTTCGGAAATGGGTCTGAAAACCTGAACAACCCCTTCTTCCGATAGCTGGGTCAGCCCTTTTTGAAGATGCTTTATCTTCATGGGATTTTTGAGGATCACTCTTTTGAAAAATTCGGGTGCAAAATTAGGGATTCCGCAGAATTTTAAGGATTCTTTTTCAGAAAAGGTGTCACCTATTTTTATCGTGCCGTGATTATAAATACCTATGATATCACCAGGATAAGCTTCTGCCACATTTGCGCGTTCATTTGCCATGAAAATGGTTGCATTGGAAAATGTAACGTCTTTTCCTATTCTGTTATGAAATGCTTTCATTCCCTTCGTAAATTTTCCCGAGCAGATTCTTATAAAGGCTATCCTGTCCCTGTGAGAAGGGTTCATGTTCGCCTGGATCTTGAAGGCAAAGCCTGAAAAAGTTTTCTCATACGGAGACACTTCCCGGGTGACAGCAGCTCTGGGGCCAGGGTGCGGGGCCATCTCAACGAATGCGTCCAGCATTTCTTTCACACCGAAATTATTGATGGCGCTTCCGAAAAAAACAGGGGTCTGGCTGCCTGCAAGAAAATGTTCAAGCTCGAAAGGGTCGGCAGCCCCTTCGATCAATTCGATATCCTGTCTCAATTCATCTGCCTGGCTTCCAAGAATATCATCAAGTTGTCTGTCATTAATATCGTTTATCACGATTCCCTGCCTGGCCTTTGTTTTCTGGCCAGGTGTGAAAAGGTGAAGCTCTTTTTCATAAAGATTATAAACTCCTTTGAATCTTTTTCCCATGCCGATTGGCCAGGAAAGAGGTGTGCATTCAATCTGGAGTTTATTCTCGATATCATCAAGGATATCCAGCGGCATCATGCCTTCTCTGTCCAGCTTGTTTATAAAGGTGATTATAGGGGTGTTACGCATACGGCAGACTTCCATAAGTTTCTCGGTCTGGTGTTCGACTCCTTTTGCGTTGTCGATTACCATAAGCGCACTGTCAACAGCGGTAAGAACCCTGTAAGTATCTTCCGAAAAATCCTGATGGCCCGGAGTATCAAGAAGATTTACCTCAAAGTCCTTATAGTTGAACTTCATTACTGACGTGGTGACCGATATTCCTCTTTCCTTTTCTATCGCCATCCAGTCGCTTCTTGCATATCTTCCAGCCTTGCGCCCTTTTACTGCGCCTGCCTGCTGAATAGCTCCTCCGAAAAGAAGGAGTTTTTCAGTCAACGTGGTTTTACCTGCGTCAGGATGGCTTATGATGCCAAAAGTCCGGCGTCTGTCTATTTCTTTTTTATTATCACTCATTATTTATGTCTTCTATTTCTCTTTGTTTTTCACTGATCGCAGCATATGTCTTTTCTGCGCTGAAAACACTCTTTTATGGAGCCTTATGGAATTCGGAACGACTTCTACCATTTCATCGTCTTTTATGAAATTTATGGCACGTTCCAGTGTCATTGGCTGCACCGGTGTACATACAGTGCTTTCATCTTTTCCTGAAGCCCGCATATTTGTAAGCTTTTTTTCTTTGCATGGATTCGCATTTATATCACTGCTTTTATTATGCTCTCCTGCTATCATGCCTTCATAGACATGTTCTCCGGGAGCGATGAAAAGCCGTCCCCTGGGTTCGAGATGAAAAAGAGCATATGCAACAGATTTACCCTGTCTGTCAGAAACAATCGAGCCTGTGGATCTTGTGGGAAATTCACCTCGAAACGGCTCGTATCCTGAAAAAATGGTGTTCATGATCCCGGTTCCTCTGGTATCCGTAAGGAACTCATCCCTGTAACCGATCAGGGAGCGGGAAGGAATCGAAAATTCAGCCCTCGCCCTTCCATGACCATTATTAACGAGGTTTGTCATGCGTCCTTTCCGCAAGGACAGTTTTTCTGTGACAACGCCTAAAAAATCATCAGCGCAATCCACATACAATTTTTCGACAGGTTCTAAGATTTTTCCGCTTTCATGTTTGTAAATCACCTTGGGCCGTCCCACGCTCAACTCGAATCCTTCCCGCCTCATGGTCTCGATCAGGATTGCCATCTGGAACTCTCCCCTGCCTTTTACTATAAAGCGATCCCTGTCAGAGGTCTGCTCGAACCTGATAGCAACGTTTTGCAGAGTTTCTTTTATCAGCCTTTCACGTATTTTCCCGGATTGCACGATTTTCCCGTCCTGTCCGGCCAATGGAGAGGTGTTTATTGTAAATTCCATTGAGATCGTCGGCTCATCTACGGATATTCTCTTGAGGGCTTTTGGAAATTCTTTCGTACAGATGGTGTCACCAATCGTTACATCTTCCATCCCCGAAAGAACTACGATATCACCAGATTCAACGGTTTCTGCTTCCGTAAGCTTCACCCCGTCATATACCTGAAGCTTAGAAATTTTGAACGGAATCTGCTTATTTTCATCGTTTATGCAGACCATAGTCTCATTGAACTGGGCGTTTCCGTTAATAACACGGCCTATGGCAAGCCTGCCGAGATAATCCGAATATCCAAGATCTGACACGAGCATCTGAAAAGGTTCTTCGGCATCAAAGCGGGGTGCAGGTACTTCGTTGATGATGGTGTCAAAGAGAATATTGAGGTTGTCACTTTCTTCGTCAAGGCTTTTTTTTGCAATGCCCGAACGTCCGACAGCGTAAAGATAAGAAAAATCGAGTTGTTCATCGTCTGCATCAAGATCTATGAAAAGATCATATATTTCATCAAGAATTTCATCTGGACGCGCATCTTTTCTGTCGATTTTGTTTATAACCGCTATGACTTTGAGTCCTTTCTCAAGAGTCTTTTTCAAGACAAAACGTGTCTGGGGCAGGGGGCCTTCAGATGCATCCACAAGAAGAACTGCACCGTCAGCCATAGTGAGCGCCCGTTCCACTTCACCGCTGAAGTCAGCATGTCCAGGGGTGTCGATTATATTTATTTTGACCCCTTTCCATTTTACTGAACAGTTCTTTGCAGCTATAGTGATCCCTCTTTCTCTCTCCAGATCCATGTTGTCCATGATTCTCTCATCGACTTCCAGCCCAGGTCTGAAGGTTCCGCTTTGCCTGAACATGTGATCCACAAGAGTTGTCTTGCCATGATCGACATGAGCTATGATCGCAATATTTCTAATTTGTTCGTTACTTGCTTCTTTTTTCACAGTATGCGTTTCCATATTTGTTGTATTAATAGTCAAGCGCTCAAAGTAATCATGGGATGTCAAAGTTCAAGCTTTGAATGATTTTTCATTTTCACTGCATTCATTTTTAAGTAAATAAATATGATGCAGTTCAAGTGATTGCTTTTCTTTTTTGAGCTTTTTCAGGTATTCATGAAAGCTCTTTTTCAAATCAGTCTGCGGTAACTCTGGCTGCCAGGTTTGGATTTCTTTTTCAAACCGGTTTTGGAGAATTAAGCTTAGAGTAAGATGCGAATTCATCAATCATGACAAGTATTCGGCAGTCAATAGCCTTTGCTATCCCTTAAAAAAATGTAATTTAAGAAAAAACCAGTGCAGTTGATTGAAGATTTGAGATCGAAAATACAGGAAATATTTAAACCTCTCTCCCTTTTTTTAAAAAAAACGGAAGAGAGGAAGATTTTTTTGTAAATCCAGCTAAATTACTTTAGCTGCATAGCCCTCATCGCATTACCTATACGCTCCTGGGCTTTTTTTACTTCTGCATCCTGGGCGTATTGCATAGCCTTCATGAATGAATGGGAGAATTTTTTCTGGATAGCCTCTCCCTTTTTCTGCAAGGCTTTCAGCTCTTCCGGCATAGTTTTATGGTCTTTTAATTCAGGATGAGCTTCCATCACTTTCTTCATTTTCGGAGTTATCTTGTTTATTCCTTCGGCAAAACCGTTCATGGCTTTTGCCACAGAACCTCCGCTATCTGCTTTGTCAAGAGCGCTTACAAATTTTTCCATAATAGCAAAAAATTCATTGTTCACTTTGACAGCATCGCCATACTTGCCCCCTGCATAGCATACCATTGATGACATAATGAAAAAAAATAATCCTGAAAAAATAATCTTTTTTGTCATGTCTGCTCCTTTTTGGTTTTCGGTTTTTATCAGGTTTGGTTTTCGAAAAAATATCATGGAATTTTGCACAGGTACTTATTCCATTGGGAAAAGGGTGGTTTACTGAAGTTTTTTACTTTTCCTGTAACCCATGCCCTGAAAACTGGCGATCAATTCACCTTTTTCATTTGTAATCTTTGCCGAATATGTGCCAATCTTTGCACTTTTCGAAATTTCTACAGCTTCGGCATACAATGTTCCCTTGCCTGCCGCTTTGATGTAGGAGACGTTGACATTGATGGCTACAGCCACAGTGCTGTCGCCATAGGAATTAGCTGCTGCGGCAAAGGCCAGATCCGCAAGAGTGAATATGGCCCCGCCGTGTGCAATTCCCACACCGTTTAAATGAGAGTCTTTGATTTCAAGTTTCGCCAAAGCTCTTCCGGCAGATATTTCCAGCAGTTCGATACCAATGAATCTGGCAAACAGATCGTTTTTTGCAAATTCAGCAAGTGTTTCAGTCTTAGATTTCATAATAGTTTCTAATGGCCTGGCAGAGTCCGTCGATAGTATAAGATTCTGCTTCGACATGAACGGTGAATCCGAGTTCGCGGGCAGTGTCCGAGGTTATGGGGCCAATGCTTGCTATGGTCACATTTTCCATCAGGCGTTTTCTTTCATGCTCATTTGCAGGAAGAATTTTGTGAAAATTTTTGACAGTGGATGAACTTGTGAAAGTGACAAGATCCACACAACGCTGATCAAGTTCTTTTAACAGTATATCAGCGGAGCCAGCAGCAGGTTCCGTTTTGTAGCAAGGGATTTCATCAACATCTGCTCCCATTTTACCAAGTTCTTCCGGCAGAATCGGCCTTGCTTCCTTTGCACGGGGCAAAAGAATTTTTTTGCCTTTTACTTCTTCCTGTTCAAAAGCTTTTATTACGGATTCAGCCCGATATGATTCAGGGATTATATCACTGTTTAAGCCAAATTCTCGCAGTTTGTCTGCGGTTGCAGGCCCTATGGCTGCGGTTCTCACATTATGGAGAGCGCGGACATCAAGACCTTTTTTAAAAACTCGGTTAAAAAAGAATTTTACACCGTTGACACTGGTAAATACGATCCATTGATATGTAGAAAGTTTTTCGATTGCCTGGTCAAGGTTATCGTAAGAATCAGGGGCAACGATCCGGATAGTCGGACATTCGAGACAGTCAGCTCCTGATTCGGATAATTTTGTGACAAGATCGCTTGCCTGCTCCCTGGCTCGGGTTACAACTATTCTTTTGCTCATGAGAGGCCGGTTTTCAAACCATTTCAAACGATCTCTCAGACGGACGACATTGCCTACAACAATAATTGCCGGGGGTTTCAGTCCTGTTTCCGCTACTTTCTCGGCTATGTTATCAAGATTTCCGGTCAACGTTACCTGTTTTGGCGTGGTTCCCCACCTGACAAGTGCTACGGGAGTCTGAGGACTCATACCGTGTTTGAGCAATTGCTTTCTGATATTGGGCAGGTTTTTCACTCCCATGAGAAAAACAATGGTTCCTATTCCCCTGGCAAGAGCTTCCCAGTCTATGGAAGACGATTCTTTTAACGGATCTTCATGGCCGGTGACAAAAGCCAAAGTTGAATTGATATCACGATGCGTCAGAGGAATTCCTGCAAACGCTGGAGCTGAGATTGCGGATGTGACACCCGGCACGATTTCAAAAGGGATACCCGCCTCGAGCAATTTTTCTGCTTCTTCCCCTCCGCGACCGAAGATAAAAGGATCTCCGCCTTTCAGACGAGCAACCACATTGCCCTGTCTGGCTTTTTCCACGATAAGATCGTTTATGCCGTCCTGGGAAAGGGTGTGATCTCCACCTTTCTTACCGACATAAATTATCTCCGCCTTTTCTGAGGCATGTTTGAGCAGAGCAGGAGATGCAAGATAATCGTAAATGACCACATCAGCCTGCCGGATATACTCCAGTCCTTTTACTGTAATCAGGCCGGGATCACCCGGGCCTGCCCCTGTCAGATATACTTTACCTTTTTTTTCGCTCATTTAGGATTTGCTTTCAGTTGTTCGAGGATTTTGCCGGCCCCCATGGAAAGAAGCCGATCCGCCAGCAGTATGCCAAGTTCTTCAGATGCGTTGGCAGGTCCTGATATTTCTTCCTTTATCACAGTTGTTCCGTCTGGATCGGCAACCAGGCCCTCAATATAAAGACTTTCTTCGTTTATTGAGGCCAATGCTGCTACCGGAACCTGGCAGCTGCCTTCGAGTCTGTGCAAAAATGCCCTTTCTCCGAAAACAGTGATTCTGGTTTCTCTATGATCCAGAGGCTTGATCAATCTGGCTATTTCAGGGTCATTTTCACGGGTTTCTATACATAACGCACCCTGGCCGACTGCCGGGAGCATTGTGGAAGGCTTTAAAATTTCCGTGATTTTTTCTTCAAGGCCAAGACGTTTGACACCGGCAGCGGCCAGAACGATGGCATCCAGGTTGTCTTCGGTTTCAAGCTTTTTTAGTCTTGTATCCAGATTGCCCCTCAATCCCAGAATTGTGATATCTCTTCTTGCATGTTTGAGTTGTGCGGCTCTTCTCAGGCTGCTTGTGCCGATGCCTGCTTTATCCGGCAGCTCTGAAAATGATCTGCCCGATTTTGAGATGAGTACGTCAAAAACAGATTCTCTTTCAGGCACAGCTCCTATGATCAACCCTTCAGGCAATTGTGCAGGCATGTCTTTCATGCTGTGGACAGCGCAATCAATCCTGTTGTCAAGCATGGCTTCTTCAATCTCTTTGACAAAAAGCCCTTTGCCCCCGACTTTTGCCAGAGGTACATCCAGGATTTTGTCTCCTTTGGTCTTGATTATGAATATTTCGGCCAGAAGTCCGGGGTTGTCTGTTTCAAGCCGGGATTTGACCCAGTTGGCCTGCCATAAAGCGAGTTTGCTGCCTCGGGTTCCGATTGTTATAGTATTTTTTTCCATATCAATGCCCGCAGCTTGAACATGACGAGGCTGAACAGCTTCCGCATGATGTGGCGCCAGCAGCAGCTTTCATTGTTTCTCCGCCGCTTCCCTTGCTGACAAAACCACATGCTGACATTAACCGATGTATTTCCTGCCCCTTGCATTCAGGACATTCAGGCTTGTCACTCCCTAATACCAGGCATTCGAAATCTTTCTTGCACTTATCACAATGAAACTCATATATTGGCAGTTTTTCTCCTTGTTTCTTCCTGTCCATTTTATATTGAAAAAATTAAAAAACCGGGCAACTTATTTCGAGAATTTAATCATGGATCGGCTGAAATCAATATCTGTCTATTCATCAGGATTGCTTTTCCTCAATCTGTTCGATCACTCCGGCAGCTATCAGAGGCAGCATAATTTCATGATGCCCCACCAGGTTAATTCCTCTGCCGCCATCCATTGTCGGCCTGTGAACCACGTTTGTCATGGGTCTATAATGACGGACAAAATCCATATTGACCGTGGTGAATCTTTTGGGCCTGTGGCCGAGGTTGCGGACAAGGGTAATGGCCTTTAAAAAAACTTCAGGGAGTATGACAGCAGACCCGACATTGATATAAACTCCCCCTTCAAGGGAAGCAACCATTGAGGCAAAAGTTCTGAAATCCAGGTGGCTAGCCCCTGCCGCAGCTTCAGGATCGAAATCTGGATGCATATGGATGATGTCAGTGCCAATGGCCATATGCACAGTTACCGGGATACCGAGCTGGGCGCTGACAGCCAGGATGCTGTGTCCTGCAAGGGGCAGTTCTTTTTCGAGAATCATTCTGCCCACTGCTTCTCCTAATCCCAGATCCATAGCCTGGGCCATTTTTACAGCTTCTGTCAGCATTTTTCCTGTTTCGCTCGCCATACCGAAGCTTCCGTTTCCGATGGAGGCTGCAACATCTTCGGATGTCTGGCCGATCATGGCCAGTTCGGAATCATGGATTATACCAGCTCCGTTCATGGCAATCCCTGTTATAATACCGCGCTGCATCAGATCAATAATCACGGGATTAAGCCCTACCTTTATTACATGAGCGCCCATGCCCAGAATCACTGATCTTTTGTTTTTAAAGGCATATGATATGGCAGATATGACGGACAGGATATCCTCGGCTGCCAGAATACCGGGAAGGGATTTTAAAAAATCCGCAAATTTGCCCCCTTTTTCCCAGACTTCAGCAAAATCTTTTATGGAAACCTTGCTTTTTCGGTTGGCTATTGGATAGGTTGTAAGATTTTTGAGATCTATTGGTTTGAATGATTTTGGCATAAAGCCCTTTGCCCCTCTTTGAAATTAAATTTATAAAATCCATATTTAATTATGGAAACAGAATTCGGTCAACGAGATCGCACAGCATATGTCCAAGCAGGATATGGGTTTCCTGTATCCGAGCTGTTACATCGGAAGGCACGGCAAAGGAAATATCTGCTATCTCGGTGAGCTTGCCCCCCGGCCCTGAAAAGCCTATGGTTAGCAATCCCTTGTCTTTGGCTGTTTCCATAGCTTTGATCACGTTTTCCGAATTGCCTGAAGTGCTTATTCCCACGACAGCATCATCTGCAAATCCTATGGCCTGCACCTGTTTTGAAAAAATTTCGCTGAAACTGTAATCATTGCCAATACTTGTGATTATAGATGTGTCTGTAGTCAGGGCTATGGCAGGCAGGGGAGGGCGCTCAATCTGAAATCTGTTTACAAATTCCGCTGCAATATGCTGGGCATCAGCAGCACTTCCCCCGTTGCCGAATATCAAAATTTTATGATCTGACGCTATACAGGCGGAAAGTGCCTTCGCGCAGGTTATAATTTTCTCTGTATGATTTTGGACAAAAGCTTTTTTGGCCCTGATGCTCTCATCAAGAATATTTAAGATTACTGATTCCATAGTTTACCCCGGTTAAGTTTTTTTGAAATATACTTATCTTTCGAGAAGCATAGAAAACGCTCTGGCAATGGCAGGGATATCTTCATCCGATGTTGTGCGAAGATCAAGGATAAAAGTATCGTTTTCTATTCTTCCTATGATTGGAGGTGATTGCTTACGCATTGCTGTCTGAATGGCATTTGTGGACATGCCTTCCACTGTGACAGCTATGCAGACAGCAGGAATTTCCTCAAGAGGAAGTGCGCCCCCACCAACTCTGGATATACCTCTGATCTGTTTTATGTGAAGTCGGGGATTATTGATATCTGCCATGACTTCCATTAGAATGTTAGCTTTCAGTTCTGTCTGTTCGATGTTCCGGGTGAGCATCCGCAATGTAGGAATTTTCATTACCGCTTCTGCCGGATCTCTGTAAAGACGAAGTGTGCTTTCAAGGGCAGCTAAAGTAAGTTTGTCAATGCGAAGAGCGCGTGTAAGAGGGTTTTGTTTTATTCTGTTCAATATATCTGCCCGGCCGATTATGATCCCTGTCTGTGGGCCGCCTAGAAGTTTATCACCGCTGAAGGTGATCAGGTCGATACCGGCCTCAACAGAATCAATCACAGTGGGTTCTCTTATCATGCCGTAAGAGGAAAAATCGATAAAGGTACCTGATCCCAGATCTTCCATCACCGGGATATTGCGCTCTTTTCCAAGTGCTGCAAGTTCTTTCAAGGAAACGGAAGCGGTAAATCCGACCACAGTGTAATTACTTGTATGAACTTTGAGCAGGAGTCCTGTCTGCTCATTGATTGCTGATATGTAATCTTTTAAATGAGTTCTGTTCGTTGCTCCAACCTCTTTTAAAATGGCCCCGCTTTTTGCCATCACATCGGGAATCCTGAAAGATCCTCCGATTTCCACAAGTTCTCCCCTGGATATGATCACCTGTTTATCTTTTGCTATGGTATCCAGACAGAGAAGGACTGCCGCTGCATTGTTGTTGACCACCATTGCAGCGTCTGCTCCGGTCAATTCACATAAGAGATCTTCGACTGCCGAGTATCTTGATCCCCGTCTGCCCTGATCCAGATCAAATTCGAGGTTGGAATAGCTTCCTGCTATTTCTGCCATGTTTTGAATAGCATCATCTGCAAGAACAGATCTTCCGAGGTTGGTATGCACTACAACTCCGGTAGCGTTGATCACAGGTTTGAGATTGGGAGCCATTGCAATATCTACGCAGGCACGCACTTTTTCCATG
>JAUCGE010000295.1 GCA_030377965.1 Desulfobacterales bacterium HSG16 | reverse complement strand
TGCCGGTCAAAAAATCGGAGATTTAAAACTCCGGCTGGCTAAAGCCGAGACCGAAAATGCACACGCGCTCAACTCTCTTGGAACAACCGCAAATAAATATTCCGAATCAAAACGAGAATCCGAAAGGCTGGCTGTTCTGGTGGCTGAACATAGCAGCAGAGAAGAATCTCTGACAGCCAGAATCTTTGCGCTGGAACCCTCATATGAAAAATTTCGACAGGAAAACGAAGATCTGAAAATTGAGTTGGCCCGCCTGAAAGAAGCAGGGGAATCGGACGCTCGAAGGCTTGAATGGGTCGAAAATGCAGGCGAAAAAATGAAAAATTCCTTTAATGCACTTGCAGGTCAGGCTTTGAAAGCTAACTCTGATCTTTTTCTGGACCAGGCAGGCAGGCAGGTGGAAGGTTTTTTAAATCAGACCCGGACAGACTGGAAAACCCACAAGGCACAGGTTCAACATCTCATGGACCCTGTCAAAGATCGTCTTTACCAGCTTGACGAGCATGTCCGGGAACTGGAACAGAAACGGGAAGGCGCGTACCAGGGATTGTGGCAGCACATGGAACAACTCGCCCGGAATAACCAGGAGCTCAAAACTGCTGCAACAAATCTGTCCCATGCCCTCAGATCCCCGACAGTTCGGGGGCGCTGGGGAGAGATGCAGCTGCGCCGGGTGGTGGAACTGTCCGGTATGGCAAAACATGTGATGTTCGAGGAGCAGGCCCTGGGTACGGATCAAAAACGCCCGGACATGATTATACATCTGCCCGATTCGGGTATTTTGCCAGTAGATGCAAAAATGCCGATTGAAGCATTTCTTAAAGCTATAGAAGCGGTGGATGAGGAAACCAAAGCGCGTCAATATGCGGCCCATGTTCGGGCAATAAGAAACAGAATAAGGGATCTCGGGTTGAGAAAATATCAGGAAAGGTTCGATCCAAGCCCTGATTTTGTGGTCATGTTCATTCCCAACGAAGCCTGTCTCGGAGCAGCCTTCGAGCATGATCCAGACCTTCTCGAATATTCTTTCGGACAGAAAGTTTTACTAACCACGCCCATGACTCTGATGGCTCTGCTCAAATCCACAGCCTATGGATGGCAGCAGCAGAAAATGGCAGAAAATGCAAAACAGATAGCAGAACAGGGCCGGGAACTTTATAACAGGCTGAACACATTCTCCGGCCATCTGGCATCTCTGGGAAAAATGCTTAACAAAACTACGGAGTCTTTTAATCAATGTATCGGATCAATGGATCGCCGCCTTTTTCCAATGGCCCGCCGATTTGTCGAACTCGGTATAGCGGAAAAAAAGCCCATTCTCCCTTTTCCCGTGGAAAATCGGGCTATCATTTCCGATCATAGCCAACCTGGTCAGAGTTGGCCAGAGCCAAACCCGGCAAACAATCCCTCACAGAGAAAAGCCACACATGTCCACGATGGCAAAACCGTCTAAACGAATTTTTGCAACTCTTTTTTTCTCTATATTCGTGACCGTGACAGGCGTGGGCATAGTCGTCCCCCTTTTACCTGTCTATGCCCACGATCTGGGGGCGAACGGCTTTTATATTGCATTGATATTCGGTGCATTTTCAATATCAAGAACCATTTTTATTCCCTTATTCGGCAAACTTTCGGACACAAAGGGCAGAAAACCTTTTATAGTAACGGGCCTGTTTGCTTACGCCGCACTTTCAATGATTTTCATTTTTGCAACAAATGTCGAAAGCCTGATAGCTCTCCGATTTATCCAGGGAGTTGCTTCTGCCATGATCATGCCCGTAGTCCAGGCATATATAGGAGATATCACTCCTGTAATGCGGGAAGGCACAACGATGGGCATCTTCAATTCATCCCTGTTTGTGGGCTTGAGCATAGGCCCTTGTCTCGGTGGCCTGATCAATGATTATTTCGGCCTGTCCTTCGCATTTGCCAGTATGGGAATATTCGCTTTTGTCGGGTTTATGTTGAGCTTTTTATTTCTGCCTCCGGTCCGTTTTGAAAAATCGACTGTTCACTCCACACCTCCCATGGAATATAAAAAGCTCATAAAAGATCGCGGACTGATCGGCATGTGCTACTTCCGATTTGCATATACCACCTGTATCGGTGTTATATGGGGTTTTCTGCCGGTCTTTGCTGATACACAATTTTCGCTCTCAAGTTCGTCTATCGGGATACTGATGGTGCTGGGAGTGGCGGTAAGCGGAACACTTCAGACTCCGATGGGAATGATTGCGGACAAAATCAATCGGAAAATGATGGTGACAGCAGGCGGACTTTTTACCGGTTATGCCCTGTTATCATTCGAATCAGCCGAAGGGTTTTCAGATCTTTTTTTAAGCAACATATATTTCGGCATCGGCGGAGGGGTTGCAATGGCACCCCTTATGGCAATGTCGATTCGAAAAGGAAACGATACCCAATCAATGGGATCGGTCATGTCCCTGCTGACCATGGCTCACAGCCTGGGAATGGTGGCAGGAGCCTTGATGGCCGGTCTTATGCTTGACATGCTTCTACTCCGACAATCCTTTTTTATAAGCGGCATGTTCATGCTTTCCGGTGTAGTTGTATTCTTTTTCTGCACTTTCAAAGAACCGAATCCGGAAAAATAATATATCTGATCAAAAAGGCAAATGTCGATGATTTGTCTGGCAGAGAAGTGCAAAGCTTCATATGACGACAGTCTCTATTTTTTATTTTGATTTCAACATTTTATCAGATGATCATTCATTTTTAGATTGATCTGGTCCTTCAATCGGCATAGAATACAGCAGATAATCAAACAGGGAGGTATTTTTTATGAGCAGGGACATGACAAAAATTCTTTTTTTTCTCATGCTGACAGTAATCGCTTTTGGTTACGCAGATGCTGGAAACGTTTATATATGGACAGATAAAAATGGCTTAAAGCACTATTCCAACAAAAAGCCATCTGGCGTAACGAAAAATATCCGGATCGAAAAAGAGCTTATATCATCAATAAAAGCGTCTGAACCCGCTTTAGATAAATCCCAAATAGAGGAGACTGAACCAGAGCAGAATACAATGAAAAAAGAAAAAGTTGAAAAAAGCACCACGCCTGAAAAAAAAAGCGTTCACGAAAAAATGAACGATCCAGGTAAAAATAGCTATCCAGGTAAAAATAGCTATCCAGGTAAAAATAGCTATCTGGAAAATAAAACTGCCCCCGAAAAAATCAAAAAGACCGAAAAATCCGGAAAAGACCGAAAAAAAAAGATTGTCACAGCATCCCGAATTCCTGAAAAAATAATTGCCCCGACAGAAGACAGCGGCCCGAGAAAAGACTCAATGATTCAATCAAAACGCCTTTATGCAGTATCAGCAAGGGTTATATCTGAAAAGCGTATCGCTAAATACAATCGAGAAAGGGTTTCCACGTTTTTCAAGAGCCTTGGGAAAGCATATAAAAAAGCAAAGTGCTATCACATGTCAAAGGGCCGGTTTTACTATGCCAAATCAGAAAGCAGGGCAAACAAAGCATTGAGATGCAAAGATCGCCTGTGTGTGGATCGTATTCTGGAACAGGCAGAATTAATCAAGGTCATCGGTGACGCTTATATGAACAGGCCGTGTCCCCAATCCAAAATAGCTGAACTATATTACTTGAAAGCGGAACATGCCGCATCCCG
>JAUCGE010000294.1 GCA_030377965.1 Desulfobacterales bacterium HSG16 | reverse complement strand
GTAATAAATTCAAGAAGTTAAAAGAAATCGTAATTCTTTTAAGCACTTGATATTATTATAAATACCAAGATCATTCCAACCTCCTTTATTTCTTGCTCTTTTGATACGATTAATATAAGGATAGATTTAATTGTAACAGCCTGCAAACCGAGGCTGTCAAAATCTGTGATTGTAATGGTACAAAAAAATCGAACAGGGAGGCATCATGACTGAAAAAGATGGAACGGTCGGAGGGAACAGTTCAAACCAGCAGTTCGTTAACATATTCAGCAATAATGGTATGAAAAAAGTTCTGTTTTTTATGGCATTGATTGCTATCGGTATGTTCATGTATCTTTACGGTGCGCTTGTGTCCATAAAAGAAGGGCATGTGGGAGTGGTATTCGCTAAATTCGGTAAAACCTCCGAAGTGCCAAACCGATTTATAGTCGAAAAAGGAGAACAGGGGCAGTGGAGGGAAGTTTTACTGCCAGGCTGGCATTTTTTCTGGTCTGCCGGACGACTCTGGAATTATAATATCAAGCAGGAACCCATGACATTGATCCGGGCTCAACATGTAGGGGTTGTCGAAGCCCTTGACGGAACGCCCATGGAAAAGGGCAGAATCCTGGCAAAAGATGATTATATAGATAGTAACGGTGTATTTCATATGGGAAATAAGGGTCCCAGGCTCAATGTGCTGAAGCCAGGATTTCATCCAATTAATCCCAGATATTTCAAGATAACCGAAGTCAAAGCCATTGCCATTCCTCAAAACAAGATCGGCGTTGTCACCAGAAAAATCGGAAAAGAGCCACCGGCTGGTACTGTTCTGGTAAGCAAAGACAGCGGTTACAAGGGATTACAAAAAGAAACCCTTCCGCCTGGAACCTATTATATAAATCCTCTTGAACAGAATGTTCAGCTTGTGGATGTGAAAAATGTTCAGGACGGATACGTAGGAATTAAGGTGGCAAAAACCGGAAACGCTATTGCCGACAATCGCGAGTTAGCCAGAGAAGGAGAGAGGGGCATTCAGGAAAAGCCCATAGAACCGGGTATGTATTATATCAATCCAAATGAATTCGAAGTGATCATATTCGATACCAGAGAGCAGCGATATGAGATGACTTCCCAGAGTGATAAAGGCGATACAATCGGAGATGATTCCATCCATTTTCTTTCCGATGACGGATTCGATATCAGCTTTGACCTGACAGTCATATATCAGGTTCGCGCTGAACATGCTCCATATATCATAAAAACCATTGGCCGGGATATCAATACTGTAAGGGATAAAAAAGTGCGTCCAGCAGCCCGGTCTTTTGCCAGAATCATGGGTTCCAAATACAGAGGTGAGGAATTTATCCACGGCGTGGCAAGGGAAAAATTTCAAAAAGAGCTGCACGATGCCTTGAAAAAAAGATGTGCGGAAAGCGATATCATAATTCATCAGACTCTGGTTCGTCATTTTGAAGTACCCCAGAATCTTAGAAAACCGATTATTCAGAAGGTAATAGCTCTAAAGCTTGAGCAGCAGTACAAACAGGAACAGGAAACCGAGAAAGCCAATGCAAATCTGGCAAGGCAGAAGCAGATGATCGTATTTGAATCGGAGAAAGTGAAGGCTGAAACCATCAAAGTCAGGGCAATTATTTCAGCGGAGCAGCAGCGTGATGAAGAGGAAATTATGATGGTCAAGAAAAAATTTGAGGCAGAAGGCGAGGCAGCTAAGATGAAAATTCATGCAGATGCTCTTTTATATGAAGCACAGAAAGAAGCAGAGGGTATAAAAGCCAAACGCCTGGCCGAGGCAGAAGGCCAGAAAGCTCTGGTCGATGCCTGGAGCGGGGAGGGGGCCAGAAATATGGTGGCATCAAAGCTTGCTGAAATCATGGATGGAGCCAGTATCTTACCTCTGGATATGTTCTTCGGAGGAAGAGGAGGTACAGACTCCAAAGGATCAGGACCGATCCAATATCACAACACCATTGACCTTCTGAATTTTTTTAACTTGAACAAGCTTGTGAAAAAACAGAATAAACCAGGATCTGCTGAAGGAACTTCCAGCCAATGACAAGTATGGATCTGGATAATGGACGAGCAGAAGCGCCTGATTTGAATATCCGACAGGAATATGAAGTTCAGTTGAGTACTTCCTGCATTGATGCGTTGACCGGGCTTGCAAATCACGGGTTTTTTCAACTCACCCTGGAGCGGGAAATTCATCGATCAAGACGATACGGGGGAACATTTACTCTGGCACTGATCGATATTGACTTGTTTTCTCTCTATAATAAGGAAAACGGCATTCTTGCAGGAGACCGTGCTTTAAAATCGATTGCCGGTCTGATCCAGGAAAATATTCGGCAATCCGATCTTGCGGCAAGATATGCTGGAGATGTAATCGCTCTGATTTTAACGCGGTCTTCACCGGATTCTTGTATGCCAGTGGTGGAAAGAATCAGGAAGGCCGTTGAAAAAATGTTTTGTGGAAAACTGACCGTAAGTACTGGACTTTCGGGATTTTTCGGTGATTCTGACCAGAAAGAAAATCTGGTGGAGCAGGCATGTGAAGCCCTGATTCAGTCAAAAATCAAGGGGAAAAACCGTTCTTCTTATTTTGAAAGAGAACATCAGCCGGAAAAAGCGGAAAAATCAACAATCCTTGTAGTGGATGACAACCACATTAACCTGGTCATGACGCAGACCCTGCTCGAATCATTGGATTATGATGTAATTACGGCTGATAATGGTGAAGAAGCTCTTAATCTGATAGCAAAAAAAGATATAGATCTGATCCTTCTGGATATTGTGATGCCGGGTATGGATGGATACGAGGTCTGCAGACGCATTAAAGGTTCTGAAGCCACCCGCATGATCCCTGTGATCATGCTGACATCCTTAGATGACAACGAGGCAAGGATACAGGGCATAGAGGCAGGCACTGATGATTTTATCAGCAAGCCGCCCAATCAACCCGCATTGACTGCACGCATAAAATCTTTGATAAATGTCAAGTCTTTGAACCAAAGCCTTACAAGTATAGAAAATGTCTTGTTTTCCCTGGCAAATGCGGTGGAAGCCAAAGATGTCTATACCCAGGGGCATGTTCAAAGAGTAGCTAATCTAGCCCTTTCCCTTGGGAAACGCATGGAACTTTCGAAAAAAGAGATCAAGGCTATCAGGTTCGGGGGGTGGCTTCATGATATAGGAAAAATTGGAACCCCTGTCGATATTTTAAACAAGACAGGCCCTCTCAATACGAAAGAGTGGGAAATCATGCGTCAGCACCCGGAAGTGGGGTATAAAATATGCCTGCCACTGAAAAGCAACCTTGGTCATGCTCTGGATGTGATTCGACATCATCATGAGAAACTGGATGGTTCCGGGTATCCAGACGGCATCAAGGATACCGAAGTTTCCCAAGCTGCTCGAATCATGGCAGTGGCCGATATTTATGACGCACTGGTAACAGATCGCCCTTATCGCAAAGCGCTGATAAGGGAAACAGCTCTCGAAATCCTATGGCAGGAAGCAGCAAAAGGCAAACTCGACAAAGATGTAATTTTTCATTTAAGCCAGCTGTTCAAAGAAGGAAAAGCGTAAAAAAATATCATGGAATTGTTTCCTTGATCTGGATAATGGCAGTCGCTCTGGTGGCCAGGTTTACCACTTTGA
>JAUCGE010000293.1 GCA_030377965.1 Desulfobacterales bacterium HSG16 | reverse complement strand
CAACCTTGAACAAAATCCTGCAAAAAAACCATAATGCTTTTTCGCAGGACTGTTTTATAGACCTTAAAACCTGATAACTCAGCCTAAGATATTTATTTTAAAGTCTATATCCAGACTATCTGTCAACCCTTTTTTTATCAACGGATTGTTTTCAATTCCACACGCCGGTTTTTCGCTCGACCTTCAGGTGTGGCATTGGAATCTGCCGGTATTGTAAAACCGTAGCCTTTGGCTTTGAGCCTGTCTTTTGAAATACCTTTTTTAATAAGATAGTTCATTACAGCATTTGCTCGATCTAAAGAAAGGATTTTGTTATATCTGGCAGAGCCGAAATAATCGGTATGCCCACCGATTTCGATTGTAAGATTCGGCTTGTTTTTCAATACTCTCACCACCTTGTCCAGGCCAGCGTAAGAAGATTTTTTAATTTTGGCCCGGTTGATTTCAAATGACAGACCTTCAGGTGTCCAGCATCCGCCCGAATCAACTTTCACGCCGTCAGGAGTGTCAAGACATCGATCTTCGCTGTCATATACGCCATCATTATCCCTGTCTGCTGTGAGAGATTTTTCAGATACAAGAGATTCTCCGTCAATTTTACACCCCCTGGCATCCACTTTAGTGCCTTGAGGCGTTTCAGGACATTTATCGATATCATCTGTGACACCATCAGCGTCACTATCCTGAGCGCAACCTTTTGCATTCACTCTTATACCTATGGGAGTGTCCGGGCAATCATCCCTATGATCAGGTATCCCGTCTTTGTCTTTATCAAAAGGACATCCCCGGTCATCCACTTTGACTCCCATAGGAGTGTTCGGGCATTGGTCAATTTTATTGTTTACACCATCTCCATCCGAATCCGATGGCATGGACAGAAACACTTTTTTGACAAATGCGGACATGGTTTCACCAGTAGCAAGATTTTCTGCATTTTCTGCAAAACCGCATCCTCCAGCTTTTGAAACATCGCGCATCAGTTTTTTATCTCTGCCCACCTGATGGCGATCAGCAGTGTTGCTCGGTATGAATATGGTAACGATGCAGACTTTGTCTCCATGCTTTTCCTTGAGCTTTTTTGCTGCTATGACAGGATCTTGCATGTGTATTTTCCCGTCACTGATGATGATAAGAGTTGTCTTGCCCACAAAAGCGTTCAGATCATCTGCTGCCGCGTTTATGGCCGATGCCATAAAGCTCAATCCTCGACCGTGGGTGATTTTATCAAGGGCTGTGTCAAAAGAACGTGATACGCTGTATTCTTCCGGGCCGTAAACCAGCTCTGTCTTGTTTTTATCCGAGAGAGTCCTGCCCCGGCCAAAGATTCTCAAGGCTCCGTCGATTTCAATATCTGGCAGACTCAGTGTCATGTTCCGAATGATTTCTTTGGAAATTTCTATCTTGGTTTTTCCGTTAACTGATTCATCTTTGGAACCAGACACATCCAGAAGTATAATAAAACCATCTGTTTTCTTTACGTATTCACCCGACTTAACTCCTGGGTTCAAGTCCTGTGGAGTAAAAGCCAGAAGTATGCCCGGAATAATAAGCCACACTATTGTACAGGCTGCGGCTATCGCTGATATTTTAAAATAATTTTTTTTCATTTTTTGTCCTCCTTGACAGTTATTTGGACAATCTGGCAATATTCAGCCATTTCCATCCTCCTGATAATGATGCAAGGTTATTGTATTATATCTCCCTTTCATTAACATGAAAGGGAGAGTTTTTTATTATCGGATCGGTCTGAATTCAGCCCGTCGGTTCAAGCTGCGTCCCTTTTCCGTGGTATTTGAGGCTGTCGGACGATGATATCCAAAGCCTTTTACGGAAATTCTGTGGGATGGTACACCTCTTTTTTTGATAAGATATGATGTGACAGCCATTGCCCTCCAGTGAGAAAGCTTCATATTGTAATCTTCTGTCCATATGGTGCATGTATGACCATTGACCTCAATTTTCAAATCCGGATTGAGTTTCATGACTCTGGCTACATCATCTATCACTCGATAATATTCAGGCTTGATATTCCACTTGTTCAGATCAAACTGAACATTTTCGATTATCCAGCAGCCCTTCTCATCGACCTTTGCTCCAATGGGAGTTCCAGGGCATTCATCATCAACATCACATACTCCATCATTGTCTTCATCCGTACATGGTCCCTCAAGTCCTCTGTCAGCCTCTTCAGGTTTGAGTTTGCGCTTTCTGGTAAACACGTCATCCACAAAAACGTCCATTATCCTGTCGGATACGAGATCATCAGATGAGATCGAATATCCGCACTTGCCTTCATTGGCAACGTTGGTCATCAACTCTTCTTTATTATGATAATATGCTTCATCAAGAGGCTCGTCATCTCCGACCACTACTGTATAAATACAGAGCCTGTCTCCGTAACGCTCTTTCATACGTCTTGCTGCCAGTACAGGATCAGCATCTTTTTTCAATACTTTTCCATCACTTATGAGAATCAGAGCCGCATATCCTTGTGTGTTGATCATGTCATCACTGCCCTTGTCTATGGCAAGGGCCATAGGAGTTTTGCCGCCTGCCCACCTGACTATCTCAATGGAGTCTGCAAAATCCTGACGGCTATAATCCGTCATGCCGTAAATCAGCCTGGTTTTTGTAGAGAACGCACCGGCCTCAAATCCGTAACGCCTCAACCCACTTGTCAGTGGCCGTTCAGGAACTCTTTGATTAAAGCGTCTGGCTATATCTTTTGCCACTTTCAACTTGACCTGCTGTTTGTAGGGAAGATATTTGGAGCCTGACGCATCAAGGATAACAAGAAAATTATCCACCAGTTCTTCGATATATCCATCCAGTTTCAGGGTTTCAGGGTCCAGAGTGTTTGATTCTGAAACTGGCAGAGGTTCGCCCGAAAAGCCAGGTGGCAGACCGCTGCCAGCCATTCCTTGACCAGTCTGGTTCTGTGTCCTTTTTGATGCACAACCGACCAGCAAGATAATGAATACGATCGCCAACAACCATTTTAAGTTCTTTTGCGCCATCCTTTTTTACCTGCTCCTTTCTTCTTACTCATTCTCACTTATCTGCAAAAATGACGAGAAATTCCTGCTTCATCATAACCAACCAGGCCAGACGGCCTATTTCCAAAGCTGACACCGTAGAACCTACGGTCAAATCCTCTTTTGCCAGAAACTTCCTTTTATTTCAAGATACTTCAAACGAAACATCTTTGCGATCATAAATATTATAAATAATTAAATACTTCAAGCACAATGTCAGTATCAGACAAAGATCCGAATATAAATATGGGATTATTCCGGATGTTTTAAAAATCCGAACATACTGGCAAAAAATCCTTTTTTTTCTTTTCCATCTTGCTGCTCAATATCTCCATCTGCAATAGATTCAGTATCATCTGCTGCCTTATAAGCTTCTTCCAATGATCCAACTGTAATGGCCTGGTAAGCAGCTCCTGACTTTGTCCCTGCCATGGCCATCTGCATCTTGGATATCATATCTCCAACGACCCGGATAACTTTTGATGGCTCGGCTTCATCAATTATTCTCTGGGATTGTTTTGCATAGGCTATGGCTCTGGGCGGAATGGGTTTGCACTTTGACATATCATTGATCACCACAAATCCTGGTTCAAGTTTTTTAATTTCTTCCTCCAGCAACAAAACTCCATCCT
>JAUCGE010000048.1 GCA_030377965.1 Desulfobacterales bacterium HSG16 | reverse complement strand
AATATTTTTTGACATTTTTATATCTCCTGCGTGTTACTGTGTTTTTCGCTTTCGATCCTGTTATTTTTTACCGCATTACGAATGGCTTGTGCTATTTTGCTTCTTGAACAGGGCTTTGAAATAATTTCGTGAATCTTTATATCCTCGATTTTTTCCATTACAAGCTGCCTGCTCAATCCGGTGCAAAGAATAACCGGAATATCAGCTCGGATATTGTGGACAGATTCGGCCAGTTCGATTCCGCTCATCAGCGGCAGGGCCTGGTCGGTTATAAGCAGATCGAAGCTGTCGGGTGTCGCAATAAATGTGTTTAAGGCATCAGGACTGTTTGTTGCTGATGTCACATCATATCCGAGATCTACCAGAATTTCTCTGACAGTTTCGACAATCTTTCTTTCGTCATCGACTAAAAGAATTCGTTCTTTTCCCAATGATGCCTGTTCGGCAATGTTTGGTTCAACGATTGGTTTGCGGGTTGCAACAGGCATGAATATCGTAAAAGTACTTCCTTTTCCCGGCTGGCTGTTCACTTCAAGGATACCTTCGTGATTTTGAATAATGCCATGCACAACGGAAAGTCCGAGACCTGTACCCTTTCCAGGAGATTTAGTTGTAAAAAAAGGGTCGAAGATTTTATCTATCATCGCAACCGGGATGCCGCAGCCCGTATCACTGATGATCAATCGGATATAATATCCAGGTCTTATGTCCTTATGCTTTGAAGGCATATTATTATCGTCAAATCGGACTTTTTCAAGACCGATATGGAGTATCCCCCCGTTTGCTTCCATAGCATGGGCAGCATTGATACAAAGATTCATCACTACCTGGCTCATCTGTGTGGGATCAGCCAGCACAACCATCGGGCCAGGCTGGATAGACTGAAGGATTTCGATATTTTTAGGGAGGGTGGATTTGAGCATTTTAATCGATTCTTTGACAATCGGTTCTATATACATTTCCCGGCGTTCCTGCTCCCTTTGCCTGCTGATGGTCAGTAATTGCTTGATCATGTCAGAGGCATGATAACATGCCTTGATAATACGGGTTAATTTTTTCCTGATTTTGTCTCCAGGGTTGTGTGTATAAAGACTGATTTCAGCACAGCCCATTATGATCTGTATAATATTATTGAAATCATGGGCTATTCCTCCGGCCAAAGTGCCTATGGCTTCCATTTTCTGGGCTTCACGAAGTTGTTTTTGTAATTTTTTCTTCTCTTTTTTTTCATCATCAAGATGATATTTTTCGGTAATGTCTTCTATTATGACCTGGACTTTTCCCAAACGATTTGTCTCATGATCAATCACAGGCAGCCAGTCGAGTTTGAGAATTTTTTCATGGTGATTAGAGAATTGATTTTCACACATGGAGCGCAGCTTTTCAAAAGGAAAAAAATCGAATGAAGAGAACACAATGCGAATCCATTCTCTTATGGTTATGGAATCGATATCATCTAACCCTAAAAAATCGGTCAGATATTTTCCTTCAATAATTTCATCTGCCCCGCATCCAATCACTGAGGATGTGGCATGGCTGTGACCAGGAAGTACTTTTCCTTCCGAATCAATGGCAACCACACCGAACGGGAGGATATGGAGCATGTTCTCCATTTCCTTTCTTGCTTCATCGACTTCAATTGATTTCTTTTCAAGTTCCATCAAAGTCTGATCCAGCTTTCTGCCTATTTTAGGTTTGGCAAAGTTTACGGAAAATGCGAACAATATCATGCCGGCTGGACTCTTAATAGTGATGTTGCCCGACAGGACATCAGGAAATTTTATTGTACCGTAAACAATAGTCGCAGACGTATAGCTCAAACTTCCGAAATATTTTTCAAGCTCTGGAATGGATCTGGCAACAGAAACATTGAGCAATTCTCCGACAAAGTCTCCATGTTCATCGCGTATCCGCTTAATTTCATTTTTGGTCATTCCGTCTTCGTAAATACCCATAATTTTTGCCGATGTCGTTTCATCCATAGCAAGAATGTATTCTCCCTGGATGTTTCCGGTAAAATGAATATAAATGATCATGCCAAAATCCGATAAAATCGGAGATGTAGTAAATGACAGCTTATTCAGCCCAAAGGAGACACCAGTCATGTCCTCAATGGTTTGAATGACATTTCTGGCGAAGATGACTGTGTTTGTGTCGATATATCCGATCTGGTCTGAGACTTCCATTAATGATTCCGATACTGTTAAAGTTTTTATCTTTCAAACAGATTGATTTTTTCCAGTTTCCGAACAAGGCGGCAGCTCAAGGGTGATGGTCGTTCCTGCATCTTTTTCCGATTTAACGGATATATTCCCGCCGATACTGTTCAGTTTATGACGAACGATATTCATTCCCATACCTCGCCCGGATACATCGGTAACCTTATCTGCGGTTGAAATTCCGGGAGAAAATATCAGTTTTAGTTTTTCTTCATCCTCAATATTTGAAATATACTCTGAGGTAACGATTCCTTTCTCAAGACAGGTTCCCACCAATTTCTCGATATCAATTCCTTTTCCGTTATCTATGATCCGAATAATACGGGCATGGTTTGAAGCAGACATAGTCAATTCAAATCTGACCTGGCCCATCCCTTTTCCTAATTCCTCTCTTATTTCAGGTGATTCGATGCCGTGATCCGCTGCATTACGAATAAGATGCACCAGGATATCGTCGATATCATAAAGAATATCAGGAGGGAAAAACATATGTTTGGGTTCGGCAAGAAATTTGATATTTTTTCTGCTGCGTCGCGCCAGTCGGTTGACGACCTTTTGATATTTACGTGTAATTGTCTCTATGGGCAGCCATAAGAGCATAGCACAATCATGGATAAGCTTTTGAATTTTCGGCGGTGAATCCATATCTGCTGCGTCTCTCGACGTTTTCAGGATATTGTTTACCAATGATTTTGGAACGCGCATTACAGCATCTTCGTCTTTGCCAAAAAGCAATTTGATTTTCTGCTGAATTTCATCAATATCGGTATTCATGAAATCCAGATGTCCTGCCACCTCTGTAAGAACCATGAATTTTCGGTTGTCAGAGCCAGATCCGCGTAATTTTTCAAGAAGGTCTTCAGCCTCATGTGCGTGTTTTGCGAGCAGTTGAAAACCGTATGATCCGCTGTTTCCTTTGATGGTATGGATATCCCGATATAAACTGTTGATCTGTTCCTGTGTAAAATTAATATAGGACGCATCGCCAGAGTCAGACTGTCGATATCGTATATCTTCAATATGTTCGGCAACAAGCTTTCTGGCACTTTGCATACGGTCTGTCGTATCTTCCATAAATTCACTTATCTCAGCAGGAGATATATTTACAAGACCCAGAACAATGTTCATTTCATTTTCATGCTGGAGCTTTTGTTCATCCATCTGGTATTCTTTGATTCTCTTTTCTGTTTCATCCAGCGCAAGGATCATAATTTTGGACAGCTCGCCCTCTTTATTATAAATTCGTTGATATTCAATGGAAATATAATCAAGTATATTATTATTGCTTACCAATTCCAGCTCACGAACAGGCGCAAGTCTCGTAAGTTTCTTCCATCTGAGTCTGCTGTGTTTATTTTTTATTAAATTCATCCATATATAAAAAGCTCTTTCCTGCTTTTTATCCATGCGTAGAATATCATTTAATGAACTGCTCGCTATATCTTCCACTTTCAAAATTCCATTCGCACGGGCTGAATATTCCCTGTTTATTGTTCCATCCAGGTTGATAGTGAAAAGCCCCTGATCTATGTTATTTAAAATATCGTTCACCTGCTGCATTTTCTCATCGACGAGTTCCTGAAGATGGTCGGTATATTGTTTGATTTTTGCCCGCATGCTTTCAAAATGGGCAGCCAGTTCTCCTATCTCATCATTGCTCTCAGGTATAATTTTTATATTGTAATTTCCTTCAGAAATAGCATTGGCCGATTTGGCAAGAGAGCCTATGGGATGCGTGATTGCAGATGCCAGTCTTTTGACAATAAAAAAAGAAACTGCCAGAGATATCAATCCGATCATTATCAATATGCTGACTACCTGATTCCTGCTCTGCCTTCCGTTTTCGTAGACCTCTTTCAATGCCTTTTGCATGTACAGAGTGTTAAAGCCGTAGCGGATACATCCGAGGATCTCGCCATCGACCACAACAGGTGTAGCAAATTCGATCTGTTTTTCTCCTTCATATTTGGATGTTTTATCACTCGGAGCGGTCAGCGAGCCTGCCCATTGGGAAAGGGTATCAGTCAGAGGGTCAGGAGATCGGACAATGCCCGATTGATTTTTTGAAGAGGCATTGACCCAGGGTACATTATGTTGGTCCATAAATATGCCGTATTCAATATCAGGGTCATCTTTTACAGTAGCCGAAACCAGTGTTTGTATTGCCGTGAATGCGTATTCTTCAGCCATTCCCCGTATTGCCATAGCATTGTTGTTTGCCAGTGTCTTTCCCTTGGTGATCAAGGCATCACGAATATCATGCTCTGATTTTTCGATGGTTTTATGAACAGAGATGATATTCAGCACGGTAATGACTGACAACACCAGCATAAAAATCAGGCAAACGGCCATCATGTTGCTGTAAATCAGCTTGATCCTGATCGATTTGTATACTTTTTCCATATCATCTTCTTTTATTACCATTTTTCCTATATAAGCTTAGGGAAGTCAAAAAAAATAATATGCACCCTTTACAGCGCCTTGAAGACAAATCAAAATTCTGTGCAATCCAAGGTATATTATTTTCTCTGACATCCCTTACTATAATTTCCGTTTTTTTCATGCCCCATTATATAAAAGTTTTTTCAAATTTTGCAAGTGCAGTTTTTGAGATGCCTTCTATACTCACAATCAGCTTTTCCAGGCAGTTGGTTTCATCAAGTATAAAACCGGAAGCCAGTCAAGCTTGAATCGTTTTCCTTTCTGGCCGGTTAAATCTCCCTCAGACATGTGTTGTAATTCCTCGAAAGGAAATTTTTCGGATGACGACTTGTATTCCAGATCGCTGACAAAACGGAAAAACGATTCCATTTTCCGGATATCGTGCGGTTTCAGCTTCAAAAATTCGGTCAGATCCAATCCAACAATATCCATGCCCGGGTCATGCCCGACAATCTCTGCCGCTTTCCGACTGTGACCCGGAAGAATTTTTCCGCCCTGGCCAACAGCAACCAGGCAGGATGGGACAAGTTCTAAAATCGTGGCAACCTTTTTTGGGGCCGATTTTACTTCGTTCTGAATGCCTTATCATTTCCATTTTCTGATGCCAGTACAATGGAGTGCGGAAATAGAGCGTAGCGGTTTTTCGCAAATACAAATGCAAAAAACCGCTGCGCTCTATTTTTGCGCTCCTTCAGAAATGTTAAAAAAATATTGCTTAGGTACTTAATCGCCCTGTATGACTCCTGCAAAATAAATATATACAATCATATCGAAACTGGTTGAAAATGGCTTTTCCTTGAAAGATGCTTTATTCAGAACGGAAGACAGACCCGTCATATCCTCTATGGAACGAATAATGTTCTGAGCAAACAAAACTGTGTTTGTGCTGATATACGCACGGGGCTGATAGTTTTTCATATTTCCTGAATTTTTTCAAGATGGTTTTTCAGACAGGCAGCTTAAAAACGATAACGGAATTCAACTATGGCTGAAATCCCTTTTCTGGGGTAATCATTGGGAATTGACTGTGCTGCACCTGAAAGGTCAGGGGTTTCATATTTTTCTTGACTTTTCAGAATCATTTGCGTTAGAAATCCGCATTAAATTGCCGTTATAGGGCTGTCTGCTTAGGTTTTGTCGTCATTTTGCCCACAGTCCATAAATTATCTTTATTTTATCAAAAAAATAGATAATGGGGAGCGCAGATTTGTCAGATGATCATTGGAATGAAATTATAGTTTTTTTCAAAACGCAAGATGGGATTTATATCGGCAAATAAGAGGAATGTCAAAATTTTTTGGAAGCAGTTCTTTGGGTGCTTTTTAGCGGTACACAATATATCATTTCTTGTGACTTCCCTTATGCTTTTAAGCAACTGCGTAGATCCTATAACTTAGTTTCAGAAACAGTGGAGGAACAAAGATGATGTTGTACAGAATTTTTATTATTGCCGTTTATTGGATATTGACAACGGGAATATCATTTGCCGATACCCCCAAATTGGTACTTAACACTTCTTATACAGCTCCTATTACAGCTCTGGATAAAACGGGAGTTTTGGATCTTTTTTATCAAGAACTTTTTAAGCGGTTGGGGTGGGATTTTGAGATCCAGTATTTGCCTGCTGAACGGGCTCTGACCAACGCCAACAGAGGTATTGATGATGGTGACGTTTGTCGTATATTTGGACTCGACAAGAAATATACTGATTTAATCCGTGTCCCTGAAGTGCTTATGCAGTATGAACACGTTATTTTCACTCGAAAGTTCGATTTCAAAGTGACCGGCCCCGATGACTTAAAACGTTACGATGTCGGGGTTGTTAAGGGATGGAAGATTATTGAATGGAACACCAAAACCGCCCGTTCGGTTACCCTGGTGGATGAGGGAACACAATTGTTTGGTATGCTGGCTGACGACCGTATTGATTTGGGTATTATAGAACGGATGACAGGTATGATGCTTGCCAAGAAATGCGGTGTTAAAAATATTCGTATTTTGGAGCCAGCGTTTCTTTCTGGTGACTGGTATCTATATCTTCACAAAAAACATCTTGACCTGGTGCCGATAATAGCCAATGCGATCCATCAGATGAAAGTTGACGGATCACATCAGCAAATTTTTAACAAAGTGCTGAAGCGTTTCAGGGATTAACAGTCCAAGCGGGGTTTTTCAGGTGAATGGTAAACTCAAAAAGGCAAAATCTATCTTATCCTCCTTTCGATATAGGGGAATCGGACACCGTTTTGCGGTCTATATTCTACTATTCAGTGGTGCTGTCACCCTGGTTATCACGATTATTCAGTTGGTATATGACTATCAGAAGGATGTCAGTATTATCAATCGGCAGCTCCAGGAAATGCAAATCCTTTATCATGACACGCTGTCAAGCGCACTCTGGATGCATAATAAAACGGGAATGATTCTCCAATTAGATGGAATGATGCGTTTGCCGACCATTCTATATGTGCAAGTTGACAATGAACTGGGCGAAAAAATTGAATATCGAGGTACATATCGGGAACAACGTACCATAAAAAAAACATTTGAATTGAGTCATGTTCATCGCAGCAGGAAGATAATCCTGGGGAAGATGTATATATTAGCCGATTTAAATGTGATTTATAAACGGTTGTTTCATAAGTTGATAATTATTTTTATCAGCCAGGGGATCAAAACCTTTCTGGTATCGTTTTTTATTTTCCTGTTGTTTCAAGCGCTGGTTGGTAATTCTCTTATAACTATGGCAGCGGTAGCGAAAAAGATCAGCAGCGGCTCATACAGGAAAAAGCTGGACATTGGCCGAGATGATGAATTGAGCGATGTTTCAGCTTCGTTCAACAACATGACAGGCAAATTAGTCGCTAATATGGAGAGGTTGGAAGAGGAGGTTGGTGAGCGATGTCGTGTGCAGCGAATGTTGGAAGAACATAAAAACAACCTGGAAAATTTGGTGCAGGAAAAAACAGCCGATCTCATAAAAACAAACGAAGTTTTAAAAGTATCAATGGATGCTGCCGAAGCGGCCAATCTATCTAAAAGCATGTTTCTTGCCAATATGAGTCATGAAATTCGAACGCCTATAAATGCAATACTTGGGTTTTCAGTATTGTTGAAGGATGAACATTTTGGCCCTCTTAATCACAAACAAATTGAACATCTCGGCTATATCATCGAAAGCACTAACAGATTATTGTTTCTCATCAGCGACATCTTAGATATTTCAAGAGTTGAAGCAGGTAAAATAAAAATATCCAATACTGTTTTAAGCACTGACAGGCTTTGGGAAAGAATTAACAAAACGTATGCAATAGAAGCGGCTTCAAAAAGGTTGACTTTTCAATTGAAGACAGCATCAAATTTCCCTGAATACCTTATTGGAGATGAGTGCCGGATAGAACAAGTATTAAAAAATCTGATCAGCAACGCCTTTAAATTTACTGAACAGGGAAAGATAGACGTTTTTGCGAAAATGAAATCTGCTGATGAGGTCATGTTTGAAGTGAGAGATACTGGAATCGGTATCCCTGAAGACAAAATAGACGGCCTTTTTGAAAAATTTTATCAAGTAGACAGTTCATATACAAAAAAATTTGCAGGGGCCGGGCTTGGATTGGCGATCTCGAAGGAATTAGTTGAACTGATGGGAGGAAAAATCTGGGTTGAAAGTGATGTTGGAAAAGGCAGTTCATTTTATTACACACTGAAAACTAACATTCCCAGCATTGATGCCATTGATTTGTATCGAAAAGACACACAGATTTCAGAACCTGTTAAACCCCTGAAAGGTATGAGAATACTCTTGGCCGAAGATGATGAATTGAACCATAAAGCAATGACCTATTTTTTAGAAAGAGATGACTATATAGTAGGCCATGCCACTACCGGCAACGAAGTTTTAGCTGCTTTGGAAACGAATGTATATGATATAGTATTAATGGATATACAGATGCCTGAGATGGACGGGGTGACAGCCACAAAAAAAATTCGCAATTCAGATTCCGGGAAATTTGACCCCAAAATTCCTGTTATTGCTCTTACTGCTTATGCGATGGAAGGCGACAAAGATACGTTTTTAAAAACCGGCATGGATGATTATCTGGCAAAGCCCGTTAATTTGAATCATCTTATTGAAAAAATAAACAAGCATGCAGGAGATGGTTTATCTCCTATCCACCGAATTGAGTATAAAACCATCTCAAAAGAAGAAGCCGGAGATGATGATTGTGTCAATGATATTTTGGGATTTATTGAAGATGCAAAAGATGATTCTGAATTTTTAAACACAATTTTAACATCCTTTCCCAATGATGCTAATGTGCGAATGGAAAATCTTAAAAAAGCCCTGTTGGAAAAAGATTCAAACAAAGTGGCTTTGGCAAGCCATAAGATAACTGCCTTATTTTCAGCTATTTTTATCCGATCTGCAGCGTCAATAACTCAGGAATTGGAGTCTGCTGCAAGATCAGACCAAATGAATAAATGCGAAAAATTGTTTTTACAACTCGAACCTAAGATGTGTAAAGTGATTGAATATATTCAGTCCACAAACGGCACTAACCAGGTATAATGGAGTCATATCAATGCAAAACGAAAATAATGGAATTAAAATTCTGGTAGTGGATGACGATCCCTATGTTATGCTGGGAACGTCACGAATTTTAAAAAAATCCGGTTACACGGTACTGGAAGCAAAAACAGGCATTGAAGGCATTGATGCTGCGAAAAGTCACCATCCTGATTTAATAATGCTGGATGTGATACTGCCGGATATCAATGGGTATGATGTTTGCCGAACATTAAAAGCCGACTCTGAAACAAAAGACATATTGATTATTATATGCTCAGGCCAAAAAAAAACATCCGAAGATCAAATTATCGGTCTGGAAACTGGTGCTGATGAATATATTACCCGTCCGGTGGAAAACAGAGTACTGCTTGCCCGTGTAAAGGCAATGCTTAGATTAAGACGTGCTGAGACGAATCTGAAAAGAAAAGAGCAGGATTTAAAAACCATTGTGGATGGAATTACGTCTGAACTTTTTCTGCTGGATGACGAAATGTGCATCCAATGGGCGAACAAAGCTACAATCAAATCACTGGGTGAACTTGCTGAAGGTGTTATCGGGCATAAGTGCTACGAGTTGTATGCCGCTTTAAACGGACCATGCAAAGGTTGCCCTGCTGAAAAAGTTTTGAAATCAAAAACAACTGAAAAGGCGGTGATTCAATTTCCTATGGGAAAGATAAAACAATACAAAGGTGAGCCGATATTTGACAATAATGGAAAGCTCACCGGCGTGTTAAGCATTGTGGAAGACATCTCTGAAAAAATTGAAGCACAAAAGGAACTTGCTGCTGAAAAAGAACGTTTATTCGTAACCCTTCAATCCATTGGCGATGGCGTAATTACCACCGATATTCAAGGTAAAATCGTATTTTTAAATAAAGTGGCGAGTGAATTGACCGGATGGACCATGGAAGAAGCAAGGACAAACCCCATTGAAGATGTTTTTAACATTGTAAATGAACACACAAAAAAACCAGTTGAAGTTCCGGTTCAAAAGGTTCTCAGAACTGGTACAATTGTCGGCATTGCAAACCATACTGAGTTAATCGCCAAAGATGGAAAAGAACGGATTATAGCAGACAGCGCCGCACCAATTTTTGATACCCAGCAAAAAATCATCGGTACGGTTCTGGTATTTCGGGATATTACCGAAAGAGTTAAAACCGAAGAACAGCTTCGTCATGTCCATAAATTAGAGGCGATTGGCATATTGGCAGGTGGATTGGCCCATGATTTTAATAATATTTTAGGTGTAATTACTGGAAATGTATCTTATGCATTGCATGAATTGTCAAAGGATCATGATTTATATGAAGTTCTGAAAGACATTGAAGCCGGTGCCCGACAGGCCCAAACCCTTACAACTCAGATGTTGACATTTTCTAAAGGTGGGATGCCTATAAAAAAAACGACTTCAATTGAAATGCTTATTAAAGAGACGGCGGATTTTGTTATTCGGGGAAGCAACGTTCGTTGTGATTTTAACTTTCCAGATGATTTGTGGGCTGCAGAACTGGATGCCGGCCAGATAAATCAGGCTATCAGCAATATCATTATAAATGCAAATCAAGCCATGCCTGAAGGTGGTATTGTTTCAATTGATGCTGACAATATAGAAATAGAAACAGATAGACCAATTCCGTTACCTCATGGTAAATACATAAGGGTTACAATTCAGGACCAGGGAATTGGTATTACTGACAAACATTTATTAAAGATATTTGATCCCTATTTTTCCACCAAGCAAAAAGGAAACGGACTTGGCCTTGCAATAACATTTTCTATTATCAAAAAACACCAGGGCCATATATCTGTTGAGTCAATATTAGGCAAAGGTACCACATTCTACATTTACCTGCCTGCTATTGTTTCTGAAGTGCAGAAACACAACGAAATTGATTATATAAATCATGACGGGAAAGGTAAAATATTGATTATGGATGACCAGGAACCCATTTTGAAGATGGTTGGCAGAATGCTGAATCGGATGGGCTACGAGACTGATTTTGCCACAGATGGAATGCAAGCTATTGAAATGTATAAAAAAGCGATAGTCTCTGAAAAAGTATATGATATAGTCATTCTTGATCTTACCGTCCCTGGTGGTATGGGAGGCTTAAAAACAATCATTGAGTTATTGAAGGTTGATTCCAATGTTAAAGCCATTGTTTCAAGTGGCTATTCAAACGATCCCATCATGGCAAATTACGGGGATTACGGCTTTTGTGGAATCGTACCCAAGCCATATACAAAGGCTCAATTAGCTGAGGTTTTGAATAAAATTTTGAGTGAAAAGGCATGTTCTTTTCATCAATGAATTGTTTTTCATCCTTCTTTCCTCCCTTGAAGAATTTAGAAAGGACAGCCCGGAGTTCAACTTCGGACATTCGGATTAAAAAGCATATGAAATCCTGCCCGTGAATGTTCTTCCTGGTCTGGGTAAATCATTTTTTACTCCAACAATTGCAATCGGATCTCTATGATCATCACCCAGAAGATTGAACCCGCTGATCTGGAATTCCCACCCTTTAATGTAATTTCTGAATGTAAAAGACGTATTGAGCAGAATATACGCATCTATTGCATCTCTCTTATCTTTGTCCGTCAATTCTTCTCCTATCCATACCTTTTCCTCGCTCCGTTTTCTTTCAGCCATATAGCTCAGGGACAGATTTGCAATAACTTGCTCGTCAAAAAAATCCCGGTTTACGCCGATACTTCCGTAGAAATTGGGGACATTTCCTGAAAAAAAATCGCCGTGGGTGAAAACCTGCCCCCCATTGGATTCGATAGTTTTGTGGGTCGTATTCATGATATCCTGATATGTCGCATTGATGTAAGCATATCTGAATCTGTCGTAAACCAGTTTTATTTCTGTTTCAACACCCTGAGACTCGAATTCTCCGACATTTTTGAATGTTCCCTGCGAGCCTTTGATAAGGTCTTCTGCCAGGATATGAAACAAGGTGACACTGCTTTGTATATTTTCTGTGAAATGGTATCCCATCAGGAATTCAAGTACTCTTACGTTTTCTGGTTCCACATCACCGTTTCCCACAGACGCAGGGTTATTTTTAGCATACATCTCACTCCAGCTGGGGGCGCGGAAGGCAGTGCCGTAAAGCCCTTTGAACCATAGCTTTTCCGTGGGAGCATATACCAGCCCTAAACGGGGATTGGTACTTGATCCGACATCATCATAATGGTCATAGCGTAAACCGGTTGTCAGTGTCAGCCCTTTCACACCTTTTTCAAGTGAAAACAGCTCTTTCAGGTCAAAGATACCTTGAATATAAAAAGCCATGATGCTTCTGTCAGCCTCCTCCAGCCAGTTCCCTTTATCCGAAATATCAGTCATGCCCCCTGGAAAATACTGATACGGAGAACCAGGGTATTCGACTTCGTTCACTTCAAGGATATTCCCGGTTGGGTTGAAATTTGCGTGATGTTCTACATCAAAAACTTTCCAATATTCGTAAGAAAAGCCCGATACCAGATTGATCCCCGATAAAATTTCATAGTCTGCCGCTATTTCACCGCCTGACACAGAGTTTTTGTAAACAGGATTTCCGAAAAGACCTTCCCCAGGAGGAAATCCTGTATGCATATCCATTTCCCCTGTTTCATAGGAAAATATTTCATATTCACGTTTGAAATTGTGATAATCATAATACCCCTTGACCAGAAGATGGCCTCTGTCTTTTATCGGCAGCTTATATCCTATTTCTCCGAATGCAAATATATCGCCGCACTTGTTACGATCTGTCAGCGCATTGGCAATACCTATGGGGTCTTCGTAATTCATGTTCTGGAACAGTCCTGTGAAATAGAAATTTTTGTACGATATATTTGTCTGAATATTGCCATGATTTCCGCTTTCGGTCAGTTCATTGGGTGCATGACTTGCAATTACAGTAGAATTTGTTGCCGTATCTGATTCGACGATTCCGTCATATCCGTCTGTATCATAATAATCTGCAAACAGGTATGCCTTTAAGTGATCTTTCTCATATGTAAATTCAGCATAAGATTTCAGGCTGTTATAACTTCCACCCTCAAAAGATATCCGAAAAGATTCGTCCCCTCCCCCTTTGGTGATGATATTTATTACTCCGAGATAGGCTCCTGCCCCATAAAGAGCAGAACCCGGTCCCCGGATGATTTCGATTTTTCTGATGTTGCCAACCGGAAATTTATCAAAAAAGATTCCCATTGCCTCGCTATTCATGCCATGCCCGTTCATAAGCAATTTGTATTTGCCTACGGCGCTCATTCCGCGGATATAAGATGCAGAATAGTACACAGCACTGCCGCGATAAAAATCAAACCCAGGTATTATCCGCGCCACATCCATCAGACTTCTCGCTCCCATGTTTTTAATTTCATCGCCCGTAATCACCGAAACAATGGATGGCGCTTCCTCAATCGTCATAGCAGTTTTCGTTGCTACATATATTTCCATATTCAATAAATCCCCCAGAGACAACTCGGCCAGCACGTCATCCGTATTATCCCTTGCCTCGGCAGTTGGTGATAACATCGAAAGCAGCAAAAGACCGAAAATCGTGAACAGACCGGTTCTTTTTTTGGACGCATTGTAATTCATTTTGTCCTCCTCTTTTTATCTGTACAGTCGTAAATATGTGTAACCTGTTCAAATTATTACAGCCCATTTTTTCCATCCAAAAGCATCAAACTTAATAATTTCAGGTAATTATAATCTTGAAAGATTAATTGCTCTACAGATTTACGTCTGTATAGTTTTTATTAACTTGCTATTTTTCTCCTGTATCTGCCAATATCCGGAAATTATGATAAAAAAGAGCATTTTTAATTGTTCAACATATTGATACTGAGGCAATAACTGCCACTTGTTTCAGCTAAGGGATGTCACAGAAAATAATATACCCCGGATTACGCAGGATTTTAATCTGTATTCAAGGCGCTGTAAATGGTGCATATTCTACATCTTCGCCTTTTTCAGCAACACAGAATACGGGTTAAAAGACAAGTAAGATGGGTACATTTTTTTGTTTGACTTCCCTAAGGTCATTCCGATTCTTGTCGAGACATAAATATCGAGATTTAAAAAATACTCTTGAGGATTTTTGTCCGGTTATCTGGCTATTGTGTTGCAGCGGATGGCATTGTTATCAGCATTAGGAACCCGGCAAGAATAAGTTCCACCAGGATTGTGCCGGATATTGGTTCGTATTCGAGGCGCGTACAGGGCGTACTCATTGTATATAACTTGCAGGCAACGAAGAATACTGGCCAAAAGGTAAGCAGGACGGGGGAAATTATTCTTGACGGATACCTTATTTTACACCCATCTCGTTAATACCTATCCAGAATACACTGTTTGACAACGAACTTGACGACCTCCTTTACTTTCTGATTTCCATATCAATTGATAACAGGTATTTGGATAGAATAACGCGGAGATAATGTCAACGATAAAAGCTCTGAGACGATCTATGACAGCTCGAAATGCTCTCTTAGTAACAGGATACATCAAAATTTGCACCTGGTCTCAATTCTTTTTTCCACTTGCTATTTTTTGCTGTGATTTGCTATGATGGTTTGAAAAAGTAAGATAACAAAGTCTTGCAATTCATTTAATTCCAGATATTTGATTGAAAGGAGATTGAAAAATGTTGGAAATGATACTCACGATAATGGCAATAATCTCGGCAGGGCTTCATATCCGGGCTGAATACAAGGGGCCGCAGCGAAATATTTACATATTCAAGCCTTTGACAATGGTTTTTATCCTGGCAATCGCCATACTGGGCCACAATGTATCACCGTTTTACAAATATATGATCATCATTGGTCTCATCTTTTCCCTGGCAGGCGATATCTTTCTGATGCTGCCTTCGGACAGATTCGTGGCCGGCCTGGTTGCATTTCTTATAGCCCATCTTTTCTATATTGCTGCATTTACATCGGAAATCGATGTTATTTCCTGGTGGCCATTGATTCCCCTGATGATTTATGGCATTGTTGTATACTCCATTTTAGCTCCTTTTCTGGGCAAACTCAAACTGCCGGTTACAGCCTATGTAGCAGTCATAATGATAATGACCTGGACAGCCTGGGAACCCTGGAGCCGCATGGAAGGAAAAGGCGCTTTACTGGCTTCTTTAGGTGCTGTTCTATTTGTTATCTCAGACACAATTTTAGCTTTAAACCGTTTCAAGGGAGCTTTCAAACCAGCTCGTTTTTTTAACCTTACCACATATTTTTCAGCACAGTGGCTGATTGCCTTTTCCATAGGGGGATTTTGCCGTTAAAACGATTTGTTAAGTACCTACCCAATAATTTATTGACATTGATGTAGGGGCAGGCCTTGTGCCTGCCTGCCCTTGTACGGAGGGCAACCACGAGGGTTTGCCCCTACAATAAATGCAACATAATTTATGCACAGGTACTAACTAAACCTGCTGGTCATTTTCAATCAGATTCCAGACACCGCAGGGACAAGCCTGTACACAGAAACCGCAGCCTATACAGCTATCTGGATCTTCGCTGTATTCATACCCGTTTTCACTGTGTTTATTATCCTGACGGCTGATAGCATTCTGAGGACAGATAGTTATACATAGGCTGCAATCCCGGCAGGAACCACATGACGAACATTGAGTGCCGCAATCTTTTATATTCTCGAAAATTTTTATTCCAGGATCGAAATATTCAAGACTGACACGCCCTTTATCGATCATCTGCCTCGAATCTGTGGATGGCCGCCTGCCATCTAAAATATCATTCATGGCATTTGCAGCTTTCCTGCCAGCACCTATTGAGTCGGTAAGCAGTCCAGGGCCGGTTACATCGCCTATGGCAAAAATCTTAGGATCGGAAGTTCGGTAATGCCTGTCAACTTTTATGTAACCGTTTTCGATTGAAATATTATCCGGCAGAAAATCGAGATCCGGCATATCTCCGATAGATATCACCGCTGTATCAGCAGGAATGACTTCGCCTGTATTGAGTTCTACGCCCCCTGCAATGATGGCTCTGGTGTAAACCGGCCACCTGAAAACCGCCCCGATAGCTTCAGCTTCCTCTCTTTCCCTGCCAAACGATGCGGGTTCCTGTACATCAATCAAAGTGATTTGATCTGCTCCCAGTCTGTGGGCTTCTGTAGCTACATCGCATCCCACATTTCCAGCGCCTATTATAACGACCTGTTTGCCCGGATTTATCATACCTGTCTTTGACATGGAAAGAAAATCGACAGAGGATATCATCCTCTCTTTTCCCGGTACAGGAAGAATTTTTGGTTTGTTCGCTCCTGTAGCTATCACAATAAAATCATTATTTTCATGCAGTTGCAGCATGTCTTCTTTTTTTAGAGGCTGCTTGATACAGACATGGGAAATGTGTTTTTTGATTCGTTCAAGTTCCAGTGCGAGTACAGGTTCGGGAATCCGGCTTTCGGGAATAAGAGAAGTAAGTTTTCCTCCCAACTCCTCGCATGTGTCATAAATCACCGGTTCATGGCCTTTCATTCTTAACTGCCATGCCACTGAAATGCCTGCGGGTCCGCCCCCAAGTACAGCTATTTTCCTGCCGGTTTTCATAGGAGGCATTTCTATTTCGGCATTCAAACTGGCCTGTCCGAGTTTTCTGGTATCAACTGAAGGCATGCCTGCCATGATTCTGGTGCAGGAATCCATGCATAGATTCGGACAGAGATATCCGCAGACAGTTGCGGGAAAAGGAGTATAGGAAAGGGCAAAATTCACAGCCTCATCAAGAAGCCCTTCTCTGATCAACCGCCATCTCTGCTGAACCGGTATTCCGGTAGGACATGATGCCTGGCATGGAGGCAGGTAAAAACCGTTTTCCCATTTCGGGATAAACCGTCTCATTTTCCCGGTTGCGATCACGGGAATAATGCTCCTGTCGATATTGGTCAGGTCGCCTATCAGGCCGCCTTTTCCGAGTTCAGCGTTCCATACTTCCCTGCGAAAAGCTGACATAGGCTTGTCTTTTACTATATACCTGTCCGTGGTTGAACGTGCAGAAAGAAGCTTCCATTTTCTGCGGTCGCAAAATCGGTCCCAAAGATATGGTTTTTCAATTTTGTCCAGAAAAATTTTCAGGTTGTCCGTAAGCCATGACCATTGCTCATCGTTTATATCCAGAATTTTTGCGTCGGCATTGCTGTACCCGCTGTGCGGGCCTCTGAAAAAAACCTTGCCTCCCACCATACCTACAAGTGGCCTGTATCCAAGAATATTTTCCGGAGACTGGGGCTTATGTCCGCAGATCACCGCTATTCCACCGGCCATGAATTCTCCGAAATAATCCCCGGCAGAACCCAGAACCCAGACTTCGGGCGGGTCAAATCTGGGATTTCTCTTGGTCATGGTCATGCCCCTGGCCCCTATATTTCCAGCTATATAGATTTTGCCCTGGGCCATAGCGTTAGCAACGCCGTTGGAGGCGTTTCCCCGCACAACGATTTGAGCGCCTGCGTTCAGCCATCCCACATCATCGGAAGCTGGCCCGTCTATTTCCAGATATGTGCCGGGAAATCCGAGCGAGCCTGCCCGTTGTCCGGATTGCCCTTCAATAATGATATGTACAGTTTCATCAATATCTTCTCTCCACAGGCGGCCGCCAATACCGTGTTGGCCAAAGGCTTTGACTCTGATATGCCTGTGACCGTTTAAAACAGCCTTCTGTATGTAATCTTCCAGAACCCGCGATTCGATTCTGATGCCGTCTTTCGTTTTTCCTGATATCAAAAAATACCGTTCTCTGTTCATTTTTTCTATTACTCCAGATTGCCGTATCTAAACCACATAACCTATTTTCAAGCGGTCTGCCGCATTTCTGTCATCAATTCCGAGGGCATCGGACATGCCCACTGGTAATGCTGTAGATCGTCCGAGAGGGGCCATGATTTTTTTAAGTTCCATATCGAAACTTAAAAACACGTCAACTATCCTCTGTGCGACATCTTCCACGTCAAGACGACGGTAAAGCCTCGGGTCCTGGGACGTTATACCCTTGGGACAGCGACCTATATTACAGATATTGCATCGATCTGCCTCAGATCCCAGACAGCCCGCTGCTGCCTGCATGATATACTTACCTGTCTGCACTCCGCTTGCGCCAAGCATTATAAGAGCTGCGGCATTGGCAGCCAGGTTACCGTTTTTACCGATCCCTCCACCTGCAAAAATAGGAATTTCGTTTTGCATACCTATGGCGACAAGGTTTAAATAGCAGTCCCGGACATTGCTGGCAACGGGATGTCCCATATGATTCATGGAAACATTATAGGCAGCTCCCGTGCCGCCGTCTTCACCATCAATGGCAAGGCCGCCTGCATATGGGTTCCTGGTCAGGTTGTTCAAAACAGCAAGAGATGTTGAGCTTGCTGAAATTTTAGGATAAACAGGCACACGAAAACCCCATGCCATGCACATGGACTGGATCATTTTGGCAACGGATTCTTCTATGGAATACTGGGTCTGATGAGTCGGAGGACTCGGAAGGCTGACACCTGCCGGAACGCCTCTGATCGCTGCAATAAGCTGATTTACCTTATACCACATCAAAAGCCCGCCATCACCTGGTTTTGCTCCCTGGCCGTATTTTATCTCTATGGCGCAGGGATCTTCCTTCATGTGCGGCAGTGCGTGAATTATTTCGTCCCATCCGAAATAGCCGGAGGCAATCTGCAAGATTACATATCTCAAAAATCTCGATTTGAGCAGCCTGGGCGGACATCCTCCTTCTCCTGTGGAAATACGAACGGGCATTTTCAATTCTTCGTTGAGATAAGCTACTCCCATCTGGAGTCCTTCCCACATATTTGGGGAAAGAGCGCCGAATGACATGCCGCCGATGATCAGAGGATAAATCTCTCTGACAGGTGGAATCCAGCTGTTCTTTTTACCTGTTAATGCCTTCAAATTTTCTTCAGGTGGCAATACCCTTCCTAAAAGAGTCCGCATCTCGAATTCGTGTCTGCCTGCATCCAGAGCAGGGTCTGTCAGCATGGAAATTCGGGTAAATTTGATTCTGTCCAGAATGCTGCCGGAATCATTGCGCCTTCCCCCTCTGTTTCGGGGCATCCCTCCCTTATTTATATGAAATTTAAGCTTGTCGGCCTCGTCGCTTCGGCATACTGTAATCGCATTATTGGGACAGACCAGGTTGCACATGGCGCATCCTACGCATGCACAGGTAGAATCAGTTTTCTGCCTTATTCCATAATAAATACCGTAGTCGCTTACTGCCTGTTCTTCAAGTCCCGGCAAAACTTTGATTGAGCGTTTGCGAAATACTCCAGGCTCTATGGCGTTGACAGGGCATACCGCAACACACTTGCCGCAGAGTGTACATTTATTCGAATCCCATAAAACCTGCCATAGCAGGTCTTTGACACTTAATGTGGAAGGGTTAATTTTTGTGACTGATTGCATATTCTGACCTCCTGTCGATCAGGGCCTACTATGGCCGTATCCAGGCGCATGGGTTGAAAATCCTTGCTCTTGTCCCGTTTTTGTATTGCATGATCCAGACCGCAGATTTCAGATGAAAACGCGAACATGCCTGGACGGCCTCCAACGACTCCGGGTCGGAGTTTTTTCCTGTCCTGAACCATGAACAGGCTGTGATCAGGCAGGCTGCCTATCACACAATTAGGCCCGTCGATGATAAGACGCCGACATGTATGCTTGAGCTGTGTCAGCAGGTTTCGATCCACATGAGCTTCGATATCCTCGTCTTTGAGGGGGGTGACTATATGTTTATAAGCACCGATGTCGAGTCCGAGTTTTTTATAAGTATAATGAAGGATATGGGTAAAAACTTCAGAATCTGACTGATATCCGGTATATCCATGAAAATCACGCGATTCAAGATATTCTTTCATGGGGGTAAAGGCCGTGTTTTCACCATTTGTCATGGTGGAATATCCCTCGATAAAAAACGGATGGCACGCGTAAAGGTTTATAGCATAATTGGTATTCTGTCGTCCCTGAGCCATGATAACACGGGCATAAAGATCCTGCCGGTCGAGTTGCAGATGCCTTCCTACGTCCATAGGATCACCGATTTCTTTTATCATGATAACATCTGGCCAGAAAGAAAAGACGATCATATCCTGTTCTGCTCTGCCCATTTCTCTGAGTCGAAGACGCAGAACCAGAAGCTCTTGCAGTTTTTTCTCCTTGCTCCAGTCTTCCCATTCTTCGGGGTATTCATAAGCCCGAATCAGGTAAATGGCGCGTTTGGGTACACCTTTTGGAGGAGCTTTAGGCACTTTGACAGATACCTTGTATTTGGTCATGAAACCTATTTCCATCATAAAGGCATCAAGCCTGCGGATTCCTTTTTCGCTGAAGATACCGGAAAGAACCGGCGCATCTTTCATATCGTCGAAGGGTCCGGCCAGATCTCTTAAAAAAAGGCCCACCCCTGAACCGTCATGCCCTTCCCGCATGACATCAAGCGCTTCCAGCGCTGTCATGGGGGATAATGGCTCATGGCTCGTTATGGCAAACAATCGGCACATATGATCTTTCTCCTTATCAAGAAAACACAGTTTGTCGGGGTTTTCTTTGTTTATTTTTTCCTATCCATTTTTTGAGAGTTCTTCATTTTTTTCCCAAATTATTAATCAACCCTGTAACGATTTTGTACTTCTTTAAAAGTACCCTTTTTTGTCGCTCTGTCATAGGCTTTCTGTAATTTCTGCAACATATCTCCAGATACCGATTTTTTGGAGAGTCCGAAATACACCCAGTCTTTCTGAACGACTAAAGAATGAACTTTGAAATTTTTATACATCGGGTTCTTTTTAAATCTTGCGAACACATTATATCCGTAACCTAAAAAGCCGGATATGTGCTTTTTTCTCAATTTTCTTTCGTTAAAAATAAAATTGTCAGTGCCATCAATTCTTTTGTCGAACTCCTTATCGTTTTTTCTTTTATCCTTAAATGCTTTGCCGTAGTATTTTCCTTTTTCAATGCCTATGGCTTTCGGGAGTTTTTTTATATCATCCAGAGAATTTAATTCATAATTTGAATCCTTGCGAACTACCAGAACTACAGTTTCATCTAACTGCGGACCGATAAAATTTGTATATTTTTCCCGTTCTTTTTTAATGCTCAGATTCAGTACAATATCAATTTCTCCGGTTCCAAGATATAAAAGCGCCCTTTTAAAAGGGAGAGGTTTGTAGGATGGTGTGCAACCTGCTTCTTTCAGCAGTGCTTCTACAAGCTCTATAGAAAGACCGGACCACTTCCCATTATTTTCGTTCTGGATGAAAAAAGGGGGGTATGATCCTCTGTCAGGAACTCTGACAGTCAGATCACATGCGAATCCGTCAGTCAAAATATGGGCAGCAAGCATAAAAACGATGACTGTAATTTTTTTCATGATTTCTTTTCCTTTTTGCCAAACAGGCATTTTGGGGTGTACGATTTATTCATAGGATTTTATCAACTTTTCGATATAAGCGTTCAAATCATCATTAAAAGATGATATCGCTTTTCTTGCCATATATTTTTGCACAGCCTCAAGTTGTTCTTTATCCGGCTTATCGCTTTCCAGAATCTCAAATTTTTTGCAGGCAACCAACTTCACTCTGTCCGGATTATAAGTGTCGAGAAGTTCATGGATCACATCATTTATTGTCTTGCCCAGAGCATACGAGGTAAACTTCTTTTTTTCAGATCCTGTCATAGCTTTTTCAATTCGGACAAGACGGCCTGCCAGAGATATTAAAGTTTCCTCGTCGTCAGCGCCTGCGATCATGCTGTCAAGAAGTTCCCTTAATGAAATATCGCGTTTGTACTCCAGTGCGCGCGAGTCTGTCTTTACTGACCTGATCACGCCCACCGCGTCCACGATCACGAAATGAGTCTTGTTATGAGTAATCTTTGTTCCTGCCTTCTGCATAAGTTCTTTTGAGCAGGTACGGCTGCCGCGCCCTTTCATCTGCTTAAAATAATTTTTAGAGCGAACATCCCGCATAAACAAAAGGCATTCCAGAGGTTTTAAGTCAATTCCGGCTGCTATCATATCCACAGTAACCGCTATACGCGGATTTGGGGTATTGCGAAAAGATTCGATAATTTTTTCAAAATCTTTTTCCTGATGCGTCACCTTCTGGCAGAAATCCTTTCCCTGGCCGAATTCTTCAAGTATAGCCTTTATTATGTCATTGGCATGACTGTCTGTCCTGGCCAGAACCAGAGTTTTGGGAACCTCTTTGCGGCCGGGAAAAAATTCCGGCAACTTCATTTTGAAAGTCTTTATGATTTTGCTTATCTGCTCAGGATCAGTTGCATCTCTGTTAAGTTCTTTCGAGTAATAAGTTATATCTTCATCCAACTGGCTCCATCTCTTATTCTTTTCAAGTCGTTTTCTCTTATCCAGATATTCTCTGGCATCGATAATTTTGCCTCTTTTCATTATCCGGGTTCCGATGGTATAAGCATCAAAACCCACATTTATGCCGTCTGCTATAGAATCTTCATGGGAATATTCGCTGACTAAGTTTTTATTGAAAAAATCGAAAGTAAATTTATCAGGCGAGGATATCAAGCCTGTTAAAAAAGCATCAAAATAATCAAGAACCGGTTTCCACAGATTATATATCGAACGATGACACTCGTCTATCACGATAAAATCAAAAAATTCTATCGGAATTTTTTCATTGTAAACGATTTCTTTGGGCCTTCCATCGTACATAGTCTCGTTGGGATTTAATATTTCAGCACTCTCATCAAGTTCTGCCCCTCGCAAAATAGCATACATTCTCTGGATAGTGCTGATACAGACCTGGCTGCCGTCTGGTATATGTCTTGCACTCAACCGCTGGACATTGTATCGACTTATGAAATCTTTGTTGTCAACCACTGATCTGTATGTCATGAACTTTTGTTCAACCTGCTGCCCCAGGTTTTTTGTATCAACCAGATACAGTATCCTCCCTGCCCCGGCGAATTTCAACAATCTGTAAATCAATCTCATGGCAGTAAAAGTTTTCCCGCTGCCGGGTGCCATCTGGATTAATGCTCTGGATCTGTTGTCTTTAAAAGATTTTTCAAGATTTTTTATGGCATCAATCTGGCAGGATCTCAAGCCCTGAGATGGAAGAGACGGCATGTCTTTTAGCCTTTCCCTGAGTGCTTTACCCTGTTTCAACCATTGTATAAAGGTTTCCGGCATAAAAAATGAAAAGACCGGCCTCGGACGAACGATGGGATCTCTGACATCTGTAAAGCATGTGAAAAGTCCGGTGCTTTCATATATAAACGGAAGGACTGTTTTGTCAGCAATCCATTTAAGTTTACCCTGCCCGATATATTCAGCCTTCTTCCCTTTTTGAGATCTTGATCTCTGGCCTTCCTCTTCCCGTTTTGCCGTGATTACCCCACAGGGCCTCTGGTTAACGAAAAGCACATAATCTGCAGGGCCGTTTTGAGTCATATACCCTTTGACCGCAACACCAGCCGATGCGTTGAAATCGATTTTATCCTTGTCCTGAACCGCCCATCCCACATGTCTCAAGGATCTGTCGATTATTTCTTTTGCCTTTTGTTTCGGAGTTTGATTTTCCATCATAGATCCGTTTTTTTGTTTGCTGTCCATGCCATGAAATACCGAGCAGTCTGTTTTTAACAATTTATCGTGACGGTGTAAAGCAAATCTTTGTTATTGTACATCCTGCTTCTGTTTTTATGCACGCACCAATATCATTTTTTTGAAAAAAATTCCATTCATATCAAAACGATCAAACGATTTCACGCATATTCACCGAAAGGACACTTGATGCCGCGCTCGTGGGAATGCAGGGCGGACTCTCTGTTTTTTGTTTTCTGGTTTGATTGTTTTTTTTGCTACAAGGATTTGAGATAAAGAATAGGATTATAAGAAAGGATTGCGACTGCCAGGGAAGTTTCCTAAATGTCTGGAAAATAAGATTTAATATGCAAGTAACTCATTGGAAACGCAGGGTGGGCAAAAGCGAAGCGTTGCCCACCTACACACATCAACCTTGTAAATTGGGGGCTGTTGAACTCCTGATATTAGTTGCCTGGACAGATTACTTGCTTTATTTTTTGGGTTTTCAAGGCATGGGCAAAAAAGTTGAATGGTGTTGAGAAAGGGAGCGGGCTGGATTTGTTCCTTCCAGCAAACATTGCAGTTTTACCCACACGAAATGGAAAAGAGGCAATGTCAGGCATCGCCAATATTGGAAAGGAATGATGCATTTTTCTCCCTGGTAATTCTAATCAAGAATCGAAGTGCTTCGTTCACTGATCCTGAATCAGGAAACATTTTCGCTACATCTGGCTCCAACTGAACAATTGCTCCTGAAAAGCTCTTCCGATCACGCCCCATTTTCCTGACACGCAAGCTCTTAATGTCATACTCTGGACGAAGTTCATCATCCAATTCTGCCTCATCCTTCTTCATAAGCTTTTTTCTCCCTTCTGGTTGCTGTCCTTGCACTGATCAAACGGGTGATATTTCCACGTTCGCTATATGACACGATTAATAAACGACTTTGATGCGATTGCCCAATAACAAGGTATCGGTGTTCGTCATTGGAATGGTCGGGATCATAGAAATCGACAAAAAGAGGATCATCAAAGACAGTTTTAGCTTCATCAAATGAAACACTGTGTTTCGATAAATTAGCCATTGCTTTCTTTTCATCCCATTCAAATTCAAAAGACATAACATAATTAACCTTATTATTTGTTTATTCTCTGTCAATCAATGCTCATCAAGTTGCTGCTTGTTATCATCATAAATTTCAGCATCAAATACACTTTAGAAAATCCTGGCCCCCACTCAAACACAGGTTTGTCATCACCAAACTCCGTATCGACCATGCAACAAAAACAAACCGGGTCGGTTTCACGTTTCATATCGTCCTTTATCATAGAGAAAAGTTGCCCTGATGTCAAATCATTGGCGCGAATATCAGCACTGAAGCACAACCTTTTTTTGTGAGCTTATGGAGCGCTGATACAATGGAGTGCGGAAATAGAGCGTAGCGGTTTTTCGCAAATATAAGTAAGCAAAAAACCGCTACGCTCTATTTTTGCACTCCTATGTAAATCAATGTAAGTTGCTGATTTTACGTTCTCGACTTT
>JAUCGE010000292.1 GCA_030377965.1 Desulfobacterales bacterium HSG16 | reverse complement strand
GTAGCTTGTTGTTGTTCACAGAGCTGAATTAGTGTATATGGCTCTTGTATAGAAATACTGGTTCCATTAAAAGGATCGGTTTCATTAAATGGTGTCCGTTCGGAAATGAGACAAAACAACCATTTTCGGATAAACACTAACTTATATAAGGAGGTGTGATGGAAAAAGTCAGTATCAGGGAAAAATTTCGTACATTTGATAAATTCTGGCAATCCAAGATTATTGGAGAGTTCAATCATCAAAGTGTTAAACTTGCCAAGCTGAGAGGATCGTTTGACTGGCATCTTCATCAGTCCGAAGATGAATTACTGCTGGTTTTGAAAGGAAAGCTTACCATCAGGACTCCGGAAGATTCAATTGAATTGGCAGAAGGCGAGCTTTTTGTAGTATCGGCAGGACTCAAGCACCAGTTTATAACTGATGATGAGGTTCACGCTCTAATTATAGAACCCAGATCGACCTCGAATACCCCAATGCCTGACGTAAAATCTGAAATTAAGCTTGACGGTAAAAAATGAGCAGAAAAATTGTCACTATATACACAGACGGAGGGTGTCTGGGGAATCCAGGCCCAGGTGGATACGGCGGAATTCTGGTTTATAAAAATAACAGGAAGGAACTATCCGGCGGATATCGAAAAACTACCAATAACCGTATGGAACTGATGGCATGTATCGAAGGATTGAAAGCCTTGAAGTATGCCTGTAAGGTCACTGTTTATTCGGATTCCAGATATGTCGTTGATGGTATCTCCAAGGGATGGGCAAAGAGATGGAAAAAAAATGGGTGGATGAGAAACCGCAAAGAATCTGCTGTTAATATAGATTTATGGGATATTTTGTTGAGTTTATGCAAAATTCATGAGATCGAATTTAAATGGGTCAAAGGCCATGCTGGTCATGTGGAAAACGAACGGTGTGACGCACTTGCAAAAAAAATGTCGACTTCAAAGAATCTACCGACAGATACTGTTTATGAAAATGGCATGCATATAAAAGGAACGAATCCATGAAAATAATTGATCAGTCATGGGATTGGCTTAACAAGCCGGATTCCGCTCTTGAACGTATTGAAAAGGCAGGTAGAACCTGTTATAAATCCGAAGACAGGATCAACCCCGGATCATCTGGACAATTTGCAAAAATGCTGATTAATCGGGGGCATGTAACTGTGATTGAGCATGTGTCCGCATCTTTACGCCTGATCACTAACAGGGGCGTGACACATGAACTTGTCCGCCACCGATTATGCAGTTTCAGCCAGGAATCGACCAGATATGTCCGGTATGATGGATCAATGGAATTTATTCGCCCTGTATGGTGGGATCAATGGATTGATGAAGAAAAAAAAATCTGGACAGATGCTATGGAAAAAGCAGAATCTGCCTATCTGGCACTTACTAAACTCGGGAGTCGGCCTGAACAGGCCCGTGAGGTATTGCCCAACAGTCTCAAAACAGAGATAGTGATCACTGCAAATCTACGAGAGTGGCGGCATATTTTTAATTTGAGGTGTGCAAAACAGGCTCACCCGCAGATACGATTGTTAATGCTTTCGATACTCAAAGGATTTCATGAGGCGGTTCCTGTAATATTTGCGGATCTGCATGACAAGTATTTATAAGGTATACTTTACAGCATACCAATTATACAAAAGCTTTTGAAGCTATATAATGACAAGGAGCAATTAAATGCGTTCAGTTTTTCAAATTCTGTGTGTGCCTGTATTGTCGATATTACTTATTTTTATTGCAGGTATGGGGTTTATATGCGCCGGCTATATTGTATCGAAAATTTTTCTATTGTCCCTGTTTCAGGCATCTGTCCTTTGTATTGCATCCACATTTGTAATATCTTTTACAATTCTGGGAGGAATGATGATGAGCGAGATGGCTGTCAAGCGTCGAATCGATAATGATTTTTATGATGATGATGACTATGATGACGACGACTATGATGACGATGACGATGATTATGATTTCAATGAAAAACACCAGTATTTAAAAGGAACTATTATTGGAAACTTGAAAAAACCGGGCAGAAACACCCCATGCCCCTGCGGCAGCGGAAAAAAATATAAACACTGTTGTGGGAAATAATCTATAACCAGATATAAGGTTATCATGTCAACTTATGGAAATTCCTTATAATAGCTTCAAACCCGAAATTCTTCGCGCTGTGATAGAAGAAATAATTACACGGGAAGGTACGGATTACGGAGAACAGACTTTGAGCCTGGAAAAAAAAATCGACCAGGCAATGAGCAGGCTGAAAACAGGCCGTGCATTGATTACATATGATGAAAAAACTCAGACATGTAATTTAAAATTAAAGCAGTGACTTCGTAAAATTTAGAGATCTCTCGATTTTATCGACCTGGTTTCTTGCATGATCGTTATTTTTTGTATTGGCAAGCTTCATGAGTTGTGTTGAAGCTTTTTCCGGTGATTCATCACGGTTACCTATGGCAAGTCGATACCATAGGGGCAGTTGAGCATGTACCGATAACAGTCTCGCTGCATTTTTGCGGATTTCATCTTTCCATTCAGGACTTGCCTTTTCCATATTCTGGGGAAAGCGATGAAAGCTTGCCGCAATCATACGTTTTATTTTTCGATACTGCCAGATTGGAAGAAAAATGAGTTTATAGAGAATATAGCCGAAAGCCCCTGCAAAAAAACTTATACCCGTAACAATGAGAAGATCTGTCATGTGCTGGAGTTCCTTATGATATCTGTTGAAAATCTTGTTTTTGAATATCCTGGTAAACGCGCTCTTGACAAGTTGAGCTTTCAAATTCCCCAGGGTTCTATAACTGCTCTTGTCGGCCCGAACGGAGCGGGAAAAACAACGCTTTTAAAATGTATGGCTGCATTAATCAAGCCTTTTTCAGGAAAAATTTCGATTATCGGAATTGATGTCTTAAAAAATCCAAGAGAATGCCATCGAATTATAGGATTTCTTCCCGATTTTTTCGGACTTTATGATTCACTGCGTGTATGGCAGGTTCTTTCTTATTTTGCAATGGCCCGACAGGTTCAAAAAGAAATTATTCCCGGCAGGGTGGTAGATGCAGCGAAGAAACTGGGTATCGAAGATCGATTGAATGACAGGACAGGCAGTCTGTCCAGAGGAATGAGGCAGCGTCTGGCTATCGGGCAGTCTCTCATACATGATCCTGATGTATTGCTGCTGGATGAACCGGCTTCGGGACTGGACCCGGAATCGAGGTATGCTCTCTCAAAATTACTGCTTGAATTGAACAGCGAAGGCAAAACCTTGATCGTTTCTTCTCATATCCTTGCCGAACTTGATGAATATGCTAATGACCTGCTTATCTTAAAAGACGGGTGCATTGTCGAGCATTCCATTTCTGTTAAATCCCACAAAAAATTCAGAACCATCATAATCGGTCTTCTTTATATGCCCGAAGATTTTTTACAGGTTCTCCTGGCAATGGAAAATGTAAAATCGGCTGAAATTATCACTCTCGAAGATAGTACTTCCAAAGATGGAGCATCCAAAAATGTTCGGTTCGATTTCTACGGTGATAACGAAAAATTGAACGAATTGCTCGAAAAGCTTGTGGCAGATAATTACAAAATATGCGAATTTTACATAAAACATGAAAACGTTCAGGAACAATACTTGAAGACGATCAAATAACAGAACGTAGTTTTTTGCTCCATAACCTC
>JAUCGE010000291.1 GCA_030377965.1 Desulfobacterales bacterium HSG16 | reverse complement strand
AGGGATGTCAGAGAAAATAATATACCTTGGATTGCACAGAATTTTGGTCTGTATTCAAGGCGCTGTACAGGGTGCATATTCTACATCTTCACCCTTTACAGCAACGCAGAATACGGGCCAAAAGACAAGCAGGACTGGTATATTATTTTTTTTGACTTCCCTTAGGTACTTACTTACAAAAATGGCGGCAAAGTGGTAAAAAGAATCCAAACAGAGGAACCGGGCAAGTTGCGGCGTTTGAGGTAATTATCATACGTTGAATCGTTTTACGACTTTTGAAAGAACCACTGCCATTTCCGCCAGTTCCTTTGATGAAGTGTTTATCTGAACAGATCTGCTGGCGGTTTCTTTGGAGGACATGCCAATTCCCCGGATATTAGCTGCAATATTCTGTATCCCCAGAACTGCCCCGGCAGAAGATTTTGCGACTTCCCGAACGCCTCTTGAAAGCTGATCCACATGCCGGGCTAAATCCTTTGCGGTTATGGAAGCCTCTTTGACCGATTTGGATATATCTTCCACCAGTGCTGACGATTCCTCAGCATCGTTTGCAACATTTTTCACCATTTCGGCATTTTCGGCCACTGACTTTGCAATCTGACCGGATGTTTTTGTCTGTTCGTCTACGGATAGTGATATGGTATTGTTGATATCCGCAATATCGTTTATAATGCGATTTATCTGCCTTATGGCTTCAACCGCGTCATCCGTGCTGCCCTGTATCTGTTCTATCTGCCCTGCAATCTCATCGGTAGCATCTGCTGATTGCCTGGCCAGTTCCTTGACTTCTCCGGCTACAACGGCAAAACCCTTTCCCGCATCACCTGCTCCGGCTGCTTCTATGGTTGCATTCAGTGCAAGCATATTAGTCTGGTCTGCGATATCCTTGATCACTCCAACGATCTTACCGATTTGTCTGGAAGCCTTGACCAGGCTATCCATTTTTTCATTTACATTTTCCGTACGCAGATTCGCATCCTGTGATACTTTTTTTGCACGGGTGGTATTCTGGGCAACATCGTTCAATGAAACAGATATTTCTTCCACAGCGGCGGAGATAATACCGGTAGTAGATGACATTTCTCCACTGGCTCTGGCCATTCTGTAAACATTTTCATTTGTTTTTCCTGCCATATTCGCAACCTGGGCGAATGTGTTCGACATCTCTTCGGTCATAGCCGCTATGTTTGTAACCGACGAACTCGATTCCTCGGCAGAAGATGCCACCATCTCGATACTGGAGCTGATCTGATCGGATGCCTCAGTAACCGTTACCGCCTGTGAGTCCATTTCTTCCGAGGACGCAGCCATCTGAGTAGAAACGGACGAAAGCTCTTCTGACGAGCTTAAAAGGATATTCGAAGTTTTGCTAAGTTCCTGTATTATACTTCTTATATAACTTATGGCATCATTCAGATCTTTTGTCATATGACCGATTTCATCCTCAGAGTCGCTTACTGCCTCGACAGTCAGATCACCTTTGGAAAGTTTTTCTGCAAGATTGACGACTTTCAAGATACGGCTTGTAATGTATCCCGATATCAGCAGTCCGCAAAAAACAGCCAGAACAAATCCTGCGGATGTAATGATCGATACTGTGAAAATTGACATCGCAATCGCTTTGTCAAGTTTAGTCAAGCCATCGTACATACTCTTATAAACCAGATTTTCAGCTTCATCGATTATAGACATCAACATCTCGAATTCATTATCAAATTCTTTTTCGATATTGCTCCCTGCTACAACGCTGTTTTGCATGCTTGTCACCCTGTTTTCCGCTTCTGCAATAAAATTCGATATATATTCGGCCAAACCGCTTATCCTGCTTCTGCCGATCTGAGTTCCTATTTCATTCACATTGTTTAATGCCTGTTTGAGATCTTTTCGAACGTTTTCAATATTGACTTCTTCATCACCAGTGATAAATTCTTCCAGAAAAAGGTGTCCGTTGGCAAGAAGATATTGTGCTGTCACTGACAGATGAACAACTGCAGCATCTTCCTGCTTTTTATATTCCATGCCTATCATAGATAAATTTTTCTGGATTTTTTCATATAGAGAATCGAATATTTGATCTGATTTACTCCCTGCTCCGCTCGAATTTGTAAGATTTGCATATCGTGAACGGGCGCTTTCAATAAGTTTTTCAACGTTCTGCCTGACGGTTTTTATTTTTTCTCGAACCAATTGATCTTCTGCAGCTATAAATAAATGATCGTCCTTTTTCCCGCCTTTCAATATTAAATTACAATATTCGATTGATTCATCTAAAAGATTCCATACATCTTCGATATTTTCAGATGTGTCGCCGGACAGAATTTCTTCGATTTTCAAATGTGCGCTGAGAGCGTTTATTCTGATTCTCATGGCTGCCTCATCAAGAGGGGCTAATTTTTCTCCTATCTCTCTTCCGTGTTCTGCAATATTGTTTGTATAATAAACTCCGAATCCTCCCGTGATAGCGATCAAGACAGCGACAGACAGGAAAGCGCAAACAAGTTTTTTTCTCAATTTTATATTTTTGAGCATAGAAAAAAAACTTTTCATTTCAACTTCTCCTCAAAAAAGATATTTAGATAACTATCAAGTTTTTCCAGGCATGAATCCAGGTTTTTCCTGCCGAATCCGATCCTGAAATGTTTATGATAATCTTTATGGTACAATGATCCGGGAAGAAGCAAAACTCCGCTTTTTTCCAGCACATCTTTACAAAAAGTGTCAGCATTTCCTGTTTTAATGGCAGGGAATGCAATCGGTCCTGCTACAGGAGTATTCCATTGAAACAGATCCTTGTGTTTTTTGAAAAATACGTTGAGAAGATCAAGATTGTCATGGATAATAGATAGATTTCTTGCAACGATTTGTTCCTTGATCTTTAGTGCTGATATAGCTAAAATCTCGCTCGGAGCGCTGTTGCAGATGGTCGTATAATCTTTGAAAGCCGCCATTTTATCCAATATTTTCTGGTTACGGGTCGCTATCCAGCCAATTCTCAAACCTGCCAGACCAAAACTTTTAGACATGACTCCCAGGCTGAGTCCTCTTTCATCCATATCGCAAAGAGCTGGAAGCCGGTTTTTGTCATCATATTCCAGGAATCTGTAAACCTCGTCTGAAAAGATCATGAAGCCATGTTCCTGTGATAATTTGACCAGGCTTTCAAAATCTGGTTTTTTCATAAGATAGCCGGTGGGGTTGTGAGGATTGTTTATGATAACGGCTTTTGTGTTTTTTTTCAGATGTTTTTTTAAAAAATCAAGATCAAGACTCCATTCATCTTTTGCCGATGTCTGCCAGGGCGTAACTTCACATCCGATGGATTCAGCTACATCGAACAGAGACTGATAACAGGGGAAATGAACTATCACATGATCTCCTGCTTTAAGATATACGTTCATAAAATTGAATATGGCTTCTTCTGCTCCCGAATGTACAAGGATATGCTCCGGTTTTGTCTGCGTATAAAGACCTGCAATCTGCTCCCGTAATTCTGGGTGTCCTGTAGATTCGGTATATCCGAGCCACAGATTTGAAAAATTTTCTTTCAAATCTGGCTCCATTTCAAAAAGTTGTGCAGCCGAATAAGATTCGCAATCCGAACAGCACATAAGATAAGGGGCATTGAATTCATATTCTGCAAAATAACGTTCCAGCCTGAAATCGGGTATTTCCATCATATCTCCTGGTGATTATCTGATTGATTTTTTTCAGCT
>JAUCGE010000290.1 GCA_030377965.1 Desulfobacterales bacterium HSG16 | reverse complement strand
TTGCCTTTGAATCTGTTTTCTGTGTTGCATTGATGGGTACAGACAATAAGTATTCACCCATCAATGCGCCTTAAAAACAGATCCAAATTCAGCGCAATCTTATGGAATTAATTTCATCCACAGCCCTAATATTTAATTCAGCCGCAAGATTCATCTCCGGGATGCGTGTTATGCATGGGCATGCGGATGCCGTTTTTTTTATCCCAGAAAGAAAAAATTCCACTTTTTTGACATAGGTCAAAGATAGGATTTTGTTTTTGCTATAGTTTGAAATTAAGATAAAAATTGACATATGATCATTCACTCAAATGGCGGAGGACAATCATGAAATGTCCAGGACAGGATACACAATATTGGAAGCCAGGGGATATTTTTGAAGCAAAATGTCCCAAATGTGGCTATAAAGTAGAATTTTTCAAAGACGATACAACTCGTAAATGCCCCGGTTGTCAACACCGGTTCGTCAATCCCAGTATGGATTTTGGCTGTGCTGCATACTGCCAGTTCGCTGATCAATGCCTTGGAACTCTTCCTCCGGAACTGATGGCTCTCAAGGAAGATCTTTTAAAGGATCGTGTCGCTATTGAAATGAAACGGTATTTTAAGACAGACTTTAAAAGAATTGGTCATGCAACCAGGGTAGCCCGCTATGCGGAACGGATCGGCAAGCAGGAGGGATGCAATATGGCAGTGGTTTTATGCGCTGCATACCTTCATGACATCGGTATTCATGAAGCCGAGCGAAAACACGACAGCACAGATCCCAAATACCAGGAACAGGAAGGGCCTCCCATAGCCAGATCAATACTTGAAAAAATAAAAGCAAATCCAAAACTCATCCAGAAGGTGTGTGATATCGTAGGAAGGCATCACCATCCAGGACCGGATGAAAGCATAGATTTTATGGCTGTTTTCGATGCAGATCGTATTACGAATCTCGAAGAAAGGCATAAAATAAAACCGTTTGACAGCGAGAAGCTTGAACAGGTTATTGAAAAATCTTTTTTAACAAAGAGCGGCAAAAAAGAAGCAAAAAAAGTGCTTTTTAAGGAGGAAATATGAAAGTCTTACGTAAAATTATCCAGATAGATGACGAATTGTGTGATGGATGCGGACAATGTATTCCAGGCTGTGCGGAAGGTGCCCTCCAGATCATAGATGGCAAGGTCAGAATCGTGGAAGATAAATATTGTGACGGGCTTGGGGCATGCCTCGGAGAGTGTCCCAATAACGCTTTGAAAGTAATTGAGCGGGAAGCTGAAGAATTTGACGAGGATGCTGTTGAAGAACATCTGAAAAAACAGAAGCCCGAAGAAAAAGGTACAATGGCATGCGGATGTCCTTCGACTCAGATCCAGAGTTTTGCTCCCGGTGCGGTGGCAAAGGATGCTGCCTGTTGTTCGGAAGCTGGTTCTACTATAGGTCAGTCTGACGAAGAATCAACTCTTACCAACTGGCCGGTTCAGATTAAACTGATCCCGCCAGCCGCACCGTTTCTTGCAGATGCCGACCTTCTCGTGACTGCGGACTGTGTTCCCGTAGTTTTTCCCGCTTTTCAAAAAGAGCTGTTGAAAGGGAGAGTCGTAATGATGGGATGTCCAAAGTTCGACGATGTTCAGGAATATATTCAAAGGTTTGCCGAGATTTTCAAGACAGCAAACATAAAAAGTGTTACCTGTGCTATCATGGAAGTTCCCTGCTGTTCCAGCCTTCCGACAATAATTAAAAAAGGTATGGAGGCAGCTCAAAAGGATATTCCATTCAAACAGATTGTTTTAAGCGCCAGGGGCAAGGTTATCGATCAGGGATAAATTGGTGAATCAGAGGTAGGGGGTAAGGTTTCAAGACTGCACTTTATTGGTACGGAGCAGGCCTGAAACCTGCCCCGCACTGATACTTATCATTTAATTTTCCGGTAATTTTCCGGTAATTTTTCTGGTAATTTTCTGGTAATTTTTCTGGTAATTTTCTGGTAATTTTCTGGTAATTTTCTGGTAATTTTCTGGTAATTTTCTGGTAATTTTCTGGTAATTTTTCCGGTCAGCCTGCCAGTTTCCCAGCGATTTCTTTTCCATAATCCTGAGCCATCGTTACTCCGCCGCCCAGACTGCTGTTTTTTAGCCTTAACGCATCACTGACCATATCCATTTTGAAAATATTCTTCATGGTTTCAAAAATTCTGACAGGAGCTTCTCCGCTCCAGCCAAAAGCTCCGAATGATCCTCCAACTTTTCCTTCAAGATTTGCTTTCTCAGCAAGAAAAAGCATGGTCTTCATGCTTTTTATCATGTCACCATGATATGTTGCAGACCCGAAAACAAGAGCATCATAACCTTGAAGGTCTGCTTCCTTACTAATTTCATTGACCTTGACAACCTTTGCTTCATGCCCGGAAAAACGAATACCTTCCGCTATGAGATTGCCGATCTCTTTACTCTCTCCGGTTCTTGTCGCATATACGATAAGAGTTTTTGCCATTTTTTATGTTCTCCGTTAAAAAAATCCGAAAAAAGTCATCATATTACATCAGAAAAATTTATGCCTTCCAGAGACCGTGAAGATTGCAATATGCACGGGCATTGACATCGCTTGCATCCAGATTAAATGTGGCCTCGGGTGTCTGGCCTGGATTTATATACTGCCGATATGCTTTATCCTGTGCAATAATTTCGATCCATTCGATATAATGCTTTTCTTCCATCGGATGGGCGACTTCACCTACCTTGACCTTGAATCCGCCATCAATTTTTTCGATCACAGGAACATGTTTTTCTTTTGCAGCGTCAACCGTATTCTCTGTTACAAGATTCATAGGTGATCCGCAACATTCCAATGCTCCTTTTCCTCCAGTCAGGACTTCAACGATGTTTCCACACCCTGCACATTTGTAAACTTCAAGCCTTTCAGCCATCTTTAGTTTCTCCTTTTAGAATTTGTGGCATAAGCCGGTCAACATTCCAGTTTGAAACAAGAGCTTCTCAAATTGTCGTACAATACTAATAATTTTCTCCCAGCAATTCGAAATGAGCCTGTGCATGAGCGCAGGCCGGACATGCTCCTGGAGCCTCCTCACCTTCATGAGTATAGCCACAGTTACGGCAGCGCCATGTCACACTTTCATCTTTTTTGAAAACTTTTCCTGCCTCAATATTGGCAGCAACATCAAGAAAACGTTTTTCATGTTGTTTTTCAGCCACAGCGATGGCCTCAAATACCATTGCTATAGCATCAAGACCTTCTTCACGCGCTGTTTTCGCAAAATCAGGATACATTGAAGTATGTTCATGATTTTCCCCGGCAGCAGATCCTTTCAGATTTTCCAGTGTGGTTCCGATGACACCTGCCGGAAAAGCACCTGTGATTTCAATCTCTCCGCCTTCCAGGAATTTGAAAAGTCTTTTTGCATGTTCCTTTTCCTGATCAGCAGTTTCAGCAAATATAGCAGATATCTGAACATAGCCTTCTTTTTTTGCCTTGCTTGCAAAATAAGTGTAACGATTTCGAGCCTGTGATTCGCCTGCAAATGCAGTTAAAATATTTTTTTCGGTCTGAGTCCCTTTCAAGCTGGCCATTCTTTCTCCTTTTAGTTTGTTCTATGTTAAAATGTACGTTGGTTACATGTTCATTATCAGAATACAATTTGCGTGCCAGATAGGGGAAAAACTTAGTAGAGCCTTTGTGTCAAAGCAATTATTCCACGCTGAAGATATTACATCCGCTACAAACGGTTTGCCATATATGCTCATGCATTGGACAGTTTTGAAAGCAGACTGTATAGCAG
>JAUCGE010000005.1 GCA_030377965.1 Desulfobacterales bacterium HSG16 | reverse complement strand
AAGCTGTATATGGATATTTATTTAAAAGATAGAATTTCAACAGAAGTTAGTGCTGGTAATACACCATATATAAAAATGGATACATTGACTGAAATGAAAATTGCCTTTCCATCGGACAAAAAGCAACAAACCCAAATAGCCAAAACCCTATCCGACATGGACACCGAAATAACAACCCTTGAAACCAAACTCGAAAAATACAAAAACATAAAACAAGGAATGATGCAAAATCTATTAACAGGAAAGGTCAGGTTAATATGAGCGAACTTGGTCAAAAAGAAAGAGAAACCCAAAACCGTGTCGTAAAATTGTTTCAGGACAAACTCAAATACCGGTATCTTGGCAATTTTGAAGAAAGAGAAAACAACAGCAACATTGAAACCGAAATCCTCACAAAATACCTTTCAGACTGCGGTTACAGCAAAACCCTTATCAACAAAGCCCTTTTTGACCTTGATAGAATTGCAGGCGACCGTCAGGGAAGCCTTTATGATGTGAACAAAGCTGTTTATTCTCTTTTGCGCTACGGCGTTAAAGTAAAAGAGGAAGCAGGCAAAAATACTCAGACTGTCCACCTGATAAACTGGAAAGAACCCCTGAAAAACGACTTTGCCATTGCCGAAGAGGTGACAGTTAAAGGCACTCACGACAAACGCCCTGACATTGTGCTTTATATCAACGGCATTGCCATAGGAATTATAGAACTCAAACGAAGCACGGTTTCAGCATCCGAAGGCATCCGCCAGAATCTTGATAACCAGGAAAATCTTTTTATCAAACACTTCTTCACAACCGTTCAACTGGTAATGGCAGGCCAGGATGTTGAAGGTATCCGCTACGGAACCATAAAAACATCTGAAAAATATTTTCTAAAATGGAAAGAAGTCAGCAAAGAACTCAACCCAAATGATACGCACCTGCTGGAATTAACAAAACCCATACGAACCCTTGCATCCAAAACCGACAACCTGCTTGATAAAAACATTATTGAACTGCTCAACAAAGAACGCCTTATTGAAATCTTTCACGAATTTATCGTGTTTGACCGGGGAATAAAAAAGATATGCCGTGCCAACCAGTATTTTGGTGTTAAAGCATCACAGGAAAACATCCGCACAAAAGAAGGCGGTATTATCTGGCATACACAGGGAAGCGGTAAAAGCCTCACTATGGTCTGGCTTACAAAATGGCTTTGCGAATACAATCCAAAAGCACGGGTGCTGATAATAACCGACCGTGACGAACTGGACAGGCAGATTGAAAAGGTTTTTATAGGTATTGATGAAGATATTTACCGCACAAAAAGCGGGAATGATTTAATTGAAAAGCTTAACGCAACAACGCCGACCTTGCTATGCTCCCTTATTCATAAATTCGGCAGAAAAGATGAAGCTGATTATGACGGGTATATGGAAGAACTGAAAAACAGCCTGCCCAAAGATTTTAAACCCAAAGGCGAAATAACGGTTTTTGTTGACGAATGCCACAGAACCCAGACCGGCAAACTTCATAAGGCAATGAAAAGCATCCTGCCAAATTCCTTAATCATAGGATTTACAGGAACTCCCCTGCTGAAAAAAGACAAGCAGACCAGTATGGATGTATTTGGCAAATATATCCACACATATAAATTTGACGAAGCGGTTAAAGACAAGGTTGTATTGGATTTGCGCTATGAAGCAAGAGATATTGAGCAAAAACTGAAATCCACGGACAAACTTGATAAGATTTTTGAAACAAAAACCAAAGGACTGTCAGATTTTGCAAAAATAGAACTGAAACAAAAATGGGGAACATTGAAAAAGGTATTCAGTTCAAAAGGCAGGCTGGAAAAAATTGTAGAAGATATTCTCTATGATATGGATATAAAAGAACGCCTGCAAAACGGCAGGGGCAATGCCATACTGGTATCCGGCAGTATATACAATGCCTGCCGTTATTATGAACTGTTTCAGCAGGCAGATTTTAAAGAATGCGCCATTATTACCTCTTTTGCACCTTCCTATGCTGACATAAAAGGTGAAGAAACAGGCGAAGGATATACTGAAAAGCTGATGCAGTATAAAATCTACCTGAAAATGCTTGATGAAAAATCATCGGAAGATTTTGAAGAAGATGCCAAAGAAAAATTTATCAAAGAACCCGCACAAATGAAACTGCTCATTGTGGTTGATAAACTGCTCACGGGGTTTGACGCTCCAAGCGCCACATACCTTTATATTGATAAAAGTATGAAAGACCACGGACTGTTTCAGGCAATATGCAGGGTAAACCGCCTTGACGGCGATGATAAAGAGTATGGCTATATTGTTGACTACAAAGACCTTTTCAAAAAACTTGAAAAATCTGTTGAGGATTATACATCAGAAGCATTTGGAGATTATGATAAAGAGGATGTTGAAGGACTGCTGACCGACCGGCTGGAAAAGGGGAAGGAAAGACTGGACGATGCCCTGGAAACCATAAAGGCATTATGCGAACCTGTGGAACCTCCAAAAGCTGAGGAAAATTACATACGCTATTTCTGCGGAAATACGGAAAAGCCACAGGATATTAAAGACACCGAACCTCAAAGGATAGTGTTATACAAAGCCGTTATTTCACTGGTCAGGGCATACTCAAACATTGCTGACGAAATTGAAGAAGCTGGATACAGTAAAGACGAAGTTCAGGAAATAAAAGAAGATATTAAAAAATATGAAAATCTCCGCAAAATAATCCAGATTGCAAGCGGTGATTACGTTGACTTGAAACAGTATGAACCTGCTATGCGCCGTTTAATTGATATTTACATTGGTGCGGAAGAAAGCAGGATCTTATCAAAATTTGACGATTTAAGTCTTGTGGAACTCATTGTTGAGCGTGGGCAGGCTGCTTTGGATGAACTGCCCAAAAGCATAAAAAAGAATAAAAAAGCAATGGCAGAAACCATTGAAAACAATATCCGTAAGGTAATAATTGAAGAAAGCCCAACCAATCCCAAGTATTACGAAAAAATGAGCGAACTGCTCGATGAACTCATAAAACTGAGAAACAAGGATGCACAGGCATATAAAAAATATCTTGAAAAGATTGTTGAACTGACAAAAAAAAGTAGTAAGGCCAAATAAAACACCGGATTACCCCACGTCATTAAACACCAGGGCAAAACGGGCTTTATACGACAATCTTGATCAGGATGAAAATTTAGCCCTTGAACTGGATGACAAGATAAGAACAACCAAAGATGATGACTGGCGTGGAACAGCCATAAAAAGAAAAAAAGTCAGGATTGCCGTCAAGAAAGTATTAACAAAATATAAATCCCCTGATGAGGAAGTTGACAAAATTTTTGGCATAGTTGCGGAGCAGAAAGAAGATTATTAAAATGCCCCGGATGGAAATAAGCGATATAACCATTGATATTGTCCGCAAAGATATAAAAAATATGCACCTTGCAGTTTACCCGCCGGATGGCAGGGTTCGTATTGCTGTACCTCTGCGGATTAATGACGAAGCTGTGCGCCTGTTTGCCATAACAAAATTATCCTGGATAAAAAAGCAAAGGCGCAGATTTGAAGAACAGGAAAGGGAAGCCAGAAGGGAATATATTGCCCGTGAAAGCCATTATTTATTCGGACAGCGATTTCTGTTAAATGTAATTGAGCATAACGCCCCCCCAAAAGTTGAAATAAAAAATAAAGCAAAGATTGATTTATACATAAGACCTGACACCCCAACAGAAAAAAGACAAAAAATAATGAAAGAGTGGTATCGGTCAGCAATAAAAGAACAAATTCCTCCAATCCTGAAAAAATACGAGTGGAAAACAGGCGTAAAATCAAATTTCTGGGCAGTAAAACAGATGAAAACCAAATGGGGTTCATGCAATATTGAGGACAGGCGCATCTGGATAAACCTCGAACTGGCAAAAAAGCCCCTTGTCTGCCTTGAATACATCATCCTGCACGAATTAATCCACCTCATAGAAAGACACCATAACGATAATTTCCAAGCTTTAATGGCAAAAGATATGCCTCAATGGGAATTTTATAAGGAAGAGTTGAACAGGTTGCCGGTAAGTCATGGGGATTGGGAGTATTGAACTGCCTTCATATCTTTACTGCGCTGACCATCTCATGAAACCGGAAAATCATGAATCAGCTTGCAGACTGGAAACCCAAACGAAAAAAAGGGTTGCGGCTAATGCCACAACCCTTTTGTTTTTTTATGGTAGGCGCGATTGGACTTGAACCAACGACTTCTAGCGTGTCGAGCTAGCGCTCTACCAACTGAGCTACGCGCCTTTAAGACTCCGGCATATTTAGCACCCTGGTTTTTTTTGTCAAGCAAAAAAACATCCGATGCAAACTTTTTTTACCGGCATCTGCCAATTATTTGTAGTAGCCTGCTCCTACATAATAATTGTCATCAACTTTCAGGATATAACTGGTTTTGTCAGATGCGTCTTTCTCACCTGGTTTCGGCCATTTGTAATCGACCCATCCGCTTCCTGGATCTTTTGCAACCTTGATGAATTCGCTGAAAAACTCTTTGCCTGCTTTATCTTTAAGGTGGGTAAGGTCTCTTCCGATCAATGTGGGTTTCATGGGATGAGCTATCATGACTCCTCCGCGCATGGCGAATACATAAACACTGCCTTTTACAAAGCTGCCATCTTTCTTGTTGATTTCGGCTAATGCTCCGACAAAGTCATCTTTCATTGCCTTTGCCGCTGCCTCACATTTGGCTACGCATTCTTCTTTGTCACTTGCAACAGCATATCCTGTAATGCAAAGTCCCATAAGAGCTACCAATGTAATAATCGCAATCTTCTTCATGTTACCCTCCGTAATTTGTTTTTTTTATTCTGCAAAAAAAATTCATGCCATTTTACTTTTCGGATGTTCCCCAAGCACCCCCTTTCATTTTTTTTTAAAAGCATATAAACTTCTTTAGCATAAAAAAAATAGAATGCAAGTAATAAAATTTAATTTATCACATTCAATGAATGATATTTATTTATAATCCAGGATAAAAAGCCTTGTTCTCAGCGAATCTCTATTTGATTACAAATAGTTACATTGGGTATATTTAAATCATAAAATATCCACGGCATTTAACACAAGGGTCAGGGGGCGATCATCAATGGAGTTTCCGGTCAATTGAATCGGACCTGGTTTTCGATAATTGTCATCTGCCGAGTTTGCAGCCAGCCATTTTTTTCTCAAGGCTTTGAACACACAAAACGCATTTGAATTTAAATCCACCACGCTTCTTTCCAGAACCAGAGACATTTTCCCTTTTCTTTCTTCAAGATGCATCAAAGGTGCTATGGGAATACCCACAGGCTCCCATTTGTCGAACTCAAATTCCAGATTTTTGATGGCAGCCATCTGTCCGGTAGCTCCGTTAGCGATGAGGCTGAATACCGTCAGTCCCAGGTTATATGTGTATGTACAGTCAAAATGGGTAGGCTCGCTGCCTCGACCATCATAACCGAAAAAATGGGTCTGAGTTTTGAAAGTCGGGTCGGATTTTCTATAGATCGTTTTGACCGTGTCAGGAATCAGATCATCCTTTTTAATAAGCCCTTTGTCGATCAAAGCCTGTTTCAGGGTTATCAGAGAGATGATAGAAGGGCGAACCAGCAGATATTCACCGTTTTCATGATTATCGAACAGAACTGGACCATATTCATCAGGATCAAGATTTCCTTTTTCCATGGTTTTTTCATACCAGTTTTTTTCAATGCCCAGCTTGTATTCGCCCTCTTCCTTTAAAATACCGAGATATTCTTTGACCATACGCATCAAGACCTTGTCGGTTTCCACCTGAGAAAACTGAAAATTGCCGTGGGAATCTCTTTCCATCAGCAGTCCTTCCTGGAAAAACGAGGGGATATCGTTGAATAATTCATCGTCTCTTGTGTTCCAGACCGATATTCTGCCCTCTCTTTTCGATTCCTGGGCAAGTTTCCGCAAATATCTGAGCTTGTCTTCGAGCATGGAAAAGTCCGCATGAAATCCGGTATCGTGCTTTGCATTGTAATCGGCTATAATGGTATTGAATTTTATTATAAAGGTCTGGATTTCGTTTATGAACTCCAGCACGCCTTCGGGAATGACGATTACCCCATAGTTTTTGCCAGCTTTTGCCCGTTCGACAATGCCCTCACAGATCATCCTGGAAAGATTTCTGAGGGTCATTCCATAGGCGGTATAGTCCACATCCCCTTTTTCTTCTGCCTTCTGAATTCTTTTTTCATCCACAAAATCAGCGAGTTCTTCTCCGACAAGAGTAACATTTGCATGGGTTTGAAGGGCAACTTCGAGGGCAAGGTGACTGGCTACTCTCCCCATCACCTTACAGATATGCCAGTATTTAATGTCCGAGCCGCTGTCTGTACACAAATTGCTGACAGATCCGGCAAAGGCTCTGGCAGCAGTATGAAATCCAAAGGACATGGCGCATAAGCTGTTACCTTTCAGATCTCGGACCTGGATATCGCCATCAATAGTCTTGGGTACGCCTATGACCTGAATATTATCTTTGCACATTTCCTGAGCCAGAAAAGCGGCATTTGTGTTGGAATCATCTCCGCCCACGACAACCAGTGCATCAAGCTCAAGTTTTTTGCAGTTTCTTTTGGAAAGATCCATTTTTTCTTTTGTGTCTATCTTGGTTCTACCCGTTCTGATCATACTGAACCCGCCTGTATTTTTATACTGGCTGACAAGTTCTTTTGTGATTTCGATATATTCGTTTTCGATTATACCGTCAGGTCCTTTCAAGAATCCGAATATCTTGTTTTCAGGATTGGTTGATATGGCAGCATCAAAAAGGCCGGCTATTACATTATGGCCCCCCGGTGCTGGTCCTCCGGAAAAAACAATGCCGATATTGCGTTTTTTCTTATATCCTTTTTCAAAGTCCGTTTTTTCAAAGTCCGGGGCATCTTCAAAAACAACTTTCTGCACTTGATTTTTTATTATGTCGGGCAGCTGTCTTTCCGATTCTGGATGAATATCGAATATATAATTTTTATCGGACACAAGTCTGGTATAAGGATTTGTAAAAACTTTGCATTTGGACGAAACACTCGTTCGCCTGCTTGTCAGATCTGGATTTATGTTTGCTGTTACCCGTTTTACATCAGGGTGCTTCAATAACACATCAATTGCAGCGCCTCCTGCTTCAATCTCTTTTTTGTCTCTCATTTATCTCCTCCGCTTCCGGATTCTTTTATTTATAGACTTCAAAATCAATGCTCGGGATTTTATCGAAAAAAATTATCTTAAAGCCCGTATATGCATCATATTCAAAAAAACTATGAATAATAGCCATCTGCCATTGCTGCTGTCAAGACGAATAAGAACCATCGCCATATGCCATTCAGAAATAAGATACTTATCCATTTTCTGCATGGTTTTCTTATTTTCCTTGACCTGATGATATCTTTTCTTTATGATCTTTGCGCTGTATAAATAAACCATACAATAATTCTAAGGAGGGAAAAAGCATGAAAAAAGGACTGTTTACGACTTGTATTTCCGTTGCACTGGTATTCCTGTATATCTGTGGCACATCATTTGCTGCGGATATTGAACTCGCGAAAAAATCGACTCTGGAGAAGATTTTGAAAAAAGGCGAGTTGAGAGTAGGCTTTGAAGCTGGGTACATGCCCTTTGAACTGACAGATAAAAACGGTCGATTTGTCGGATTCGATATCGACATGGCAAAAGAGATGGCAAAAGCCATGAAAGTCAAATTCGTACCTGTCAACACAGCGTGGGATGGCATCATTCCTTCTTTGATCACCGGAAAATTCGACATTATCATGAGCGGCATGACTGTTACTCAGGAACGAAATCTCAAGGTATTGTTTGCAGACCCCAATATCATTGTGGGACAGACCATTCTGTTGAACAAAAAACATAAGGATACGGTCAAATCTTACAAAGACCTTAACAATTCAAAATACATCGTGACTTCCAAACTCGGAACCACTGGCGAGCAGGCTGTCAAACGCAAGATCCCCAAGTGTACATATAAATCCTTTGAGACAGAAACCGAAGCAGCCCTTGAAGTTGTTAATGGCAAGGCAGATGCGTATGTATATGATAAACCAAATTGCGTTGTATTCATGGCACAGCAGGGTACATCCAACCTGATTTTCCTGGACGAACCTTTTACATATGAGCCTCTTGCATGGGCAATCAACAAGGGAGATCCGGACTTTCTGAACTTTCTGAACAATTTTCTGAGGCAGATCAAAAATGATGGCCGCTATGACAGAATCTACAACAAGTGGATCATGAGTACAGACTGGTACAAAAACGTGAAATAAGATTGTTTGCATTGATCAAAAATTTTGATCAGAAATCGAGTTAAAAACACAGGTCGGCCTGTACTCATATATATAATGGTAACGGGTCGGCCTATATACGACAGGCGGATCGCAACCCTGATAAAGATTCAGCGGCTGTAAAACTCTATCAGATCTTACCAGCGAAAGCGGAAGGCAGCCTCCTCAACACTTGGGTGGCGGCTTCCAAACTCAAACTCACTTTTAAAGAGGCGGCAAATCCTCCTTTGATTTGAAAAATTCAGGGATTTTATTGCCGAATTTTTTATGAATTCAAATACAAATATAAAGAGGAAAAAAGACGGCTATTACTTCTGGGTGGGTGTCTTTTTTTTCATCCTGATCGGCGCAGGCGCTCTTTTGTGGTACAGTGCTCTTCAGATAGACTATACCTGGCGATGGTATATGGTTCCCCGTTATTTCGTGGCCAATGTGGAGACTGAGGTCAAATCCGAAATTGAAGGTGATGCAGTATCAGTGACCCAAAAAGGAGAGAATACTGTCATCCTTGTCAAAGGTCCAGATGGGAGCGAAGAATATATTGTTCCTGGAAATGATATCAGGATAGGTGAGGGAGACATCATTTATGCCGGTGATACCCTGGGAGTTTATAAAAAATGGCAGGCAGGTATTCTCCTCCAGGGTTTATGGCTGACTATGAAGGTCAGTATCATCGCTATTGTTTTCGGAATAGTAATCGGAATGTTCGCCGGTCTTGCCAGAGTATCAGCCAACCCTGCTTTGAAATGGACTTCTGTCACATATATCGAGCTGATCCGGGGATCGCCCTTGCTGGTACAGATTTTTATCTGGTATTTCGTTCTCGGAACCCTGATCAACACTCTTCTTACAAAAAACGGACTTCCAGATCTTCCTCCTCTGTGGTACGGGGTGGCAGCGCTTGCATGTTTTACAGGCGCTTATGTAGCTGAAATGGTCAGAGCCGGTATCCAGTCCATACACCGGGGGCAGACCGAAGCATCAAGATCTCTGGGTATGAACTATATCCAGTCCATGACTTACGTCATCCTTCCCCAGGCCATGCTTAGAATCCTGCCCCCGCTGGCAGGACAGTTCATCAGCCTGGTCAAGGATTCTTCCCTGCTTGGTATCATAGCCATCCGGGAACTGACCAAGGCAACCCGCGAGGTCGTGACAACCAGCCTTCAGCCTTTTGAACTCTGGTTTGTCTGCGCCCTGCTTTACCTGATATTGACTTTTTCGCTTTCCATGTTTGTCCAGTATCTGGAAAGGAGGACCCTCATCCAGTGATAGATGCCAAAAATGTATACAAAACTTTTTATGTACCCCATGAGGTACAGGCCCTTGTTGATGTAACCAACAAGATAGAAGCAGGCGAGGTGGTAGTAGTCATCGGGCCTTCGGGTTCTGGAAAAAGCACTTTTCTTCGCTGTCTCAACCATCTTGAAGAAGCCAACTCCGGCCAGATATTCATTGACGGAGTTGATATCCTTGATCCAAAAACGGATATCAACAGAGTGCGGGCAGAAGTTGGCATGGTTTTTCAGTCCTTCAATCTTTTCCCCCATAAGAGCGTACTCGAAAACGTAACTCTGGCCCAGCGTGTCGTGAGAAAAAGAAGCAAGGAAGAGGCCGCTGAAACTGCTATGGCTCTGCTTAGAAAAGTCGGAATTGACGACAAAGCCAACGTATATCCAGATCAACTTTCAGGCGGGCAGCAGCAGCGTGTGGCAATTGCCAGAGCATTGGCCATGAATCCTAAGATAATGCTCTTTGACGAACCTACTTCGGCTCTTGACCCTGAAATGGTTGGGGAAGTACTTGATGTCATGAAAAGTCTTGCAAAAGAAGGCATGACTATGGTTGTCGTCACTCATGAAATGGGTTTTGCCAGAGAAGTGGCAGACAGGGTTATTTTCATGGACAATGGCGCTATTGTGGAAGAAGGTACACCTGACCATTTTTTCACAAATCCAACCAATGACAGGACAAAACTTTTTTTGAGCCAGATTCTTTAATCCCATTTTTTCGCATATATCTGTCCGTTCGCATAATCCTGTCCCTATGAACCGACAGTTTGTTTCAATGCACTGGTTCCCAGGCTTCGGCCTGAGAACCAGCGGATGGCTTTCTGTCAAATTTTAAGACAATTAAAAATATTCTATTATATCAAGCTTTTATTGTTTTTTTGTATCGAATTTAATATTTATTTCAAAAAAATCTTCTTGAACATCTCACAGCTTGAACTTATTAACCCCATAAGATATTGGCTTTAAGAAAAAATAATCATAGTTCGTTATCGAATTTTGCTTTTTATGGAGAAGACGCTTTAGATGAGACTGAAAAAAATGGAAATATTCGGATTCAAGTCCTTTTATGAAAAGGCAGTGATTGAATTTCCCGAAGGTGTTTCCGCTATAGTAGGTCCCAATGGCTGCGGCAAGAGCAATGTCGTGGATGCCCTGAGATGGGCAATGGGAGAGCAGAGCGTCAAACAGCTCCGGGGAAAATCAATGGAGGATATAATTTTCGCGGGAACGAGCGGAAAATCCCCTTTGAATATGGCCGAAGTTTCATTGATACTGGCAAACGACAATGGGTCCTGCCCTGAAGAATTCAGAGACCTTACAGAAATCATGCTGACCCGTCGGCTTTTCAGGTCCGGCGAAAGTGCATATCTGATCAACAAACGACCCGGCCGGCTCAAGGATATTCGGAATATTTTCTTAGGATCAGGTATGGGAAGCAGGTCATATTCAGTAATCCAGCAGGGCAATATCGGCGCTATTACAGATGCAGGGCCTGAAGAAAGACGGCGTTTTATTGAGGAAGCTGCCGGAGTAACAAGATATAAAACCCGGAAAAAAGAAGCTGAACGAAAGCTTGATGCCACCAATCAGAATCTTTTGCGGGCAAACGATATCATCACGGAAATAAGCCGGCAGATGAAAGGACTTGACAGGCAGGCAAAAAAAGCGGAGCGGTATAAAAAATATCAGGCAAAAATCAAGGATCTTGATGTACAATGTGCAAGTTTTCATTATGATCGTCTCACCCAGGATGTTTATAAACATGAAGAATTGCTCACAAACCTGCGGAATTCGGATATGGAACAGGCAGTAAAACTGCATTCTCTGGATGCATCCGTCGAAACGATACGTCTGGAACTTTCTGAAAAAAATGAGAAACTTGCCAGGTTCAAATCAGACAGGTTCAAAATCCGGCGTGATACCGACAAGCTTGAAAACGATATGAATCACCTGGAAAAAGAAATTTCCCGTTTAGCTGAAGAAAGCGGCGCATTGGAAGGCGCTGGAATGGATCTTGCCGGGAAAAACGAAAAAATTTTACAGGATGTATCTCAAATCGAGCAGGAAAACGAAACCATTCAAAAAGATCTGGATGCAACGAAAAAACTGCTTGAAAAGGAAAATGAGGATTCAGCTCATATCAGAGAGCAAAGCAATGCTTTGAATCAGACTCTGGAAACCGTCAAAGCCGAGCATATGAAACTCATAGCGCGGGAGGCCGAATATAAAAACATTTTTTTAAATGCTTCGGGCAACAAAGAAAATCTGAAAAGGCGACTTAAACGAACAGATGAGGAAGCTGCCATTGCCCGGAACAAGGTTTCAACTATTACGGACAGAGAAAGACAGTGCCGCATTCAACTTGAATCCGCACAGCAGGAACTTTCATATATCAATTCAGATATTGACAAGATAAAAAAAAGTCTTGATGAAACAAACATCAGGCTCACAACAAGGGCCAGGCAGACTCAGACCATTGATCTTGAGCGAAAGACATTGAGTTCCCAGTATCAGACTTTGAAAAAAATAGAGGAGAACTTCGAGGGGTATCAAAAAGGAGTTCAGGCCATTATGAAGCAAAAGGCCCGTTCAGTCGAGCTGCCCGATGCTGCTGATATTGATGCCGCTGATATGTCCGGCACAGCAGCCCCGGCTGATCTGTCTGATCATGCAGATTCTCCAAATCTTTTTAATGAAAAAAACATTATATGCACAGTGGCTGACATTATCGAATCTGAACCTGAATTCGAAATGGCAACCGAAGCCGCTCTTGGAGAGACTCTCCAGTACATTCTTATTGATTCTTTTGACACAGGATTGACAGCAATTGATTTTCTCAAGTCTTCAAACAACGGCAGAAGCGGTTTTGTCCCTCTGTCTGTTTCATGTCCTGATGTCAATTCCGTATCCGGTTCCGATTTAAAGCCGATTCATGAAAAAGAACTTCCCGGACCAAACCGGGAGTTGTTGCGATATATAAAGGTTAAACCCGAATTTGAACATGTAGCTCGTGCATTGACAGGCCATATCCGGCTTGCCGAAACACTGGAAGAAGCTCTCTCGCTGGTCAAAGAACATGATGGGCTGACATTTGTGACTCTTTCAGGAGATATTGTGACATCGACAGGAATCATGTCCGGCGGAAGCAGTGACCACGAATCCGGAATTCTTGCCAGAAAACAACAGATAAGAAACATAGAAAAGCAGATTGCAGACCTTGATAATGAATATAGGACTGCAAAAACACAACTCGACGAATTGGAATCACAGGCAAAAGGTATAGAAGCCAGGCTTGAAGAAAATACAGAATCCAAAGACCGGCTGATAGATGAAAGAAATGATGCTGAAAAAGAGTGCCTGAGAATCGGCGAGGAACTCAAGCACGCCAACCGCCATCTCAGTATGATACAAGCCGAACAGGATCAACTGGCTGACGAAGAAATTGATATGGATGACGAGATAGAAAAACATTCAAAGGCCATTGAAAGCGTTACTGAAGAGATTGGAATCGCAAAAAAACAGATTGCCGCAGTAAACAGGCAGATTGATGCAGAATCTGTGAAAATGGAAAAATTCGATAGTAATATAGTCGATTTAAAGCTTACCCTGACATCTTTGAACACCCGGTTGGAAAACAGTGCAGGCACTTTAAAACGACTTACCGAGTTTCAAAAGGACGGCCTGAACCGGATGGAACAGTTATCAAAAGATATTGAACTTAAAAACAGGAAACGAGAGGCGGCAAAACTTAGTGTCACAGAATACCGGGAAAAGATAAAAAATTTCTATCGTGAAATGGAAAGTCTTGATCAGACCATTGATGAAAAAGAGAATGAATTCAATAAAATAGATTCCAGTTTGAAAGAAAATGATGTCTCAATTTCCGAAATCCGAAAGAAGAAAGAAGAAATATCCAGAAAAAACAATGAGATCGAACTTGAATTATCCAAAAAGAAACTCGAACGGGACAATATTGCAAGCCGCATTGAAGAAAAGTATCATCGACCTTTAACCGCATTCATGAACGAGTCCATAACAAATTCAAATCAGGCATCCCACAAACCCGATAACATCAAAGATGTGGAAAAAGAGCTTGCCGAATACAAAAACAGGATGGCAAAAATCGGGAATGTCAATCTGGGCGCTATCGAAGAATATGAAGCACTCGAAGAAAGATTCACCTTTCTTGACAAGCAGAAGACTGACCTTGTAAAGGCAGTTGATGATCTGCATAAGGTCATCAGAAAAATCAACAGGATAACCCAGGAACGATTTGTAAACACCCTGAATCAGGTGAATAAAAAACTTGGAGAGTTATTTCCAAAACTTTTCGAAGGCGGAACAGCGAGCCTTGTAATGACGGAACCGGACAAACCTCTCGAATCAGGTGTGGAATTTATGGTTCATCCGCCGGGCAAGAAACTTACCAGGTTAAGCCTTTTGTCAGGCGGCGAAAAAGCACTTTCCGCTATCGCCTTTATTTTTTCGATTTTTTTAATCAAACCAGCCTCTTTTTGTATAATGGACGAAATAGACGCTCCCCTGGACGAAGCCAATGTTCACAGGTTCAACGATTTGTTGAGAGTCATCGGGGAACAATCTCAGATCATTTTGATTACACATAAAAAACACAGCATGGAATTTGCCGATATCCTTTTCGGTGTTACAATGGAAGAAAAGGGAATTTCAAAAATCGTATCAGTCAATCTGGAAAGAAAAGAGGAAAAGCATCATGGGGTTCATCTGGAAGAAAAAGAATAAGAAAAACGAAAATAAAGAAACAGACAAAAACAAAGAGCCTTTGGAAAAGAAAAAACAGCCTGAAGAGTCCAAAGACAAAGCTGAGACAAAAGATAAAGCTAAGACAAAAGACAAAGCTAAGACAAAAGACAAAGCTAAGACAAAAGACAAAGCTAAGACCAAAGATAAAGCTAAGGCCAAAGACAAAGCTAAGGCCAAAGACAAAGCTAAGACCAAAGATAAAGCTGAAGATACGGGCAGGGAAGAAACAGAAAGCACAAGTGAAGATAAAATTTCTTCACCGCAAATTTCCGAAGATTCGCCAGCGGAGTCTGGAGGTATTGTCAAGCGATTGAGAAAGGGGCTTTCAAAAACACGGAAAGTCCTGAACACGGATGTTGATGAATTGTTTGCAATCAAACGGAAAGTTGATGACGATCTTCTCGAAGAACTTGAAGAAATTTTGATTACCGCAGACATTGGTGTCCAGACCACAATGGATTTGATGGAAAAAATTACCATATCTTCCAAAAAAATATCGAATGCCAAAGGGTTAAGAGAGGTTCTCAGATCCGAAATTGAAGCTCTTATGAAACCGGCTGGAGACATACAGGCTATTGTGACACAAAAACCCCATGTGGTCATGATTGTAGGGGTAAACGGAGTCGGAAAGACCACTACCATAGGAAAAATCGCTGCAAAAGAAACTGACCGAGGCAAAAAAGTGCTGATCGGGGCAGGCGACACATTCAGGGCTGCGGCAGTTGAGCAGCTCGACATATGGGCCAAACGCGCAGATGCGGATATTGTCCGGCACAGAGATAACGCCGATCCTGCGGCTGTAGCCTATGACAGCGTGGAGGCGGCTGTAGCCAGAGACATGGATCTGGTGCTGATCGATACCGCCGGAAGGCTTCATACAAAAGTGAATCTCATGGAAGAATTGAAAAAAATACAGAGAGCCATTCGCAAGAAAATCCCGGACGCTCCCCATGAAATCCTTCTTGTTCTGGATGCCACAACAGGCCAGAATGCTCTTTCCCAGGCAAAAATGTTCAATGAAGCTCTTGAAAATGTTACCGGCCTGGTACTTACCAAGCTGGATGGGACAGCAAGAGGCGGTATAGTGGTCAGTATCTGCGATACTCTCGATATTCCCTTGAAATATATTGGAGTTGGGGAGCAGGTTGATGATTTACAGGAATTCGATTCCGCCCAGTTCGCCCGTTCACTGATTTAGACGTAAAAAAAACACGGCATGGCCTGTATCTGTCAGGCCATGCCTTGTACCGTTTCTTCTTAGTATTCTATCCCGCCTTGGTTCAGTTTTAAATTATTTCAATTTTATCAAGCAGTTAAAAAGATTACGTTTTTTAGTACACCCTGTTTTCCCTTTGTCTTATATATCTGCATGTGTCATGCTGCCCTTTTTTTCAAAAACTGAAAAATCACCTTACCGCATAGACTTGATAATAGAGCTTTTGGGCAAATCGAAGTTTCTGAAACTGCAATTGAAGCAGGATTGAGAAAAAAAAAATTAAAAAAGCGTTGATATATGCTGATTTATGTTGACAACCGCATATAGCTACTATATTGAGCAAAAAAGAGAGTACGATTAACTAATACCAAAAGGGGGTAGTACAATGACAAAAGCAGAATTGATTGAAAGCATTGCTGAAGACGCAGGTATCTCAAAGGTTGCAGCAGCAGCTTCCCTGGATTCTTTCATGGACAATGTGACCAAAGCTTTGAAGAAAAAAGAAGGTAAAGTGACTCTGGTTGGTTTTGGTACATTTTCCAAGATCCGGCGCAAAGCCCGCAAGGGGCGCAATCCCCAGACCGGCGAAGAGATCAAAATCAAGGCATGTAATGTCGTGAAGTTCAAACCTGGAAAAAAACTTCGGGATGCTGTTTAAAAAAACACAGCGGTTTATCTGCTTGTAATTATTTATAATACAATCAAACAGATAGACCGCTCTATTCTTATCTAATAGGTAATCTCGAATCCGTCGAACTTACCTGAATAATCTTTCCACACCACTTCCACGTCATCTACCCTGGCTGAGGGTGAACCTGTGTTGCACCACTTTATCATGGACTGAATGCTGGTTTCATCCCCCTCGCACACTGCCTGTACACTCCCGTCGGCTTTGTTTCTCACCCATCCGGAAACGCCGCCGATTCTTTTAGCTGCTTTCTGTGTCTCAACCCTGAAAAAGACTCCCTGCACTTTTCCTCTGATAATGATCTCAGCTCTTGTTTTTTTATCCATGTGGGCCACCTTTCATGTTTTACAGATCATTTTATATTGACAAGGCTGTCAAATGCCTGCTCGTCAATTATCTCGACTCCAAGTTTTTCTGCCTTGCCCAGCTTTGATCCCGGATTTTTTCCAGCAATGAGATAACTGGTTTTTTTACTCAAGGAACCAGTCACCTTTCCACCTGCCTGCTCTATGAGTTTCTTTGCTTCGCTCCGTGTCATAGAAGACAGAGTGCCGGTCAGCACAAAGGTTTTTGCTTCAAGTTTGTTTGTTTTTGGTTCACTCCTGTCCGGGGCAAGGACGCTGACTCCGCTTTTTTCAATATCACGAACAGCTTTTTGATTTTCCTCTTTCCGAAAAAAATTGAGGATACTGACAGCTATTTCAGGGCCTATGCCCTCCACTGCCTCCAGTTCTTCGCGATTTGCGGAAAAAAGCATATCCATATTTGTAAAATGCCCTGTCAGAAGGGAAGCCACGTTTTCACCCACATGACGAATTCCCAGAGCATATATAAAACTGGCCAGGCTCAGTGTCTTACTTTTTTCGATTGCAGCAATAAGATTGGCAGCAGACTTGGGCCCCATCCTGTCCAGACCTTCAAGGTCGGCCTGTTTGAGTTGAAAAATATCGGCATAAGAATTCAGAAGTTCTTTATCCACCATCTGATCCACTATTTTTGCCCCCATGCCGTCTATGTCAAAAGCGCCCTTGGAAGCAAAATGGCGAATGCTCTCTTTAATCTGAGCAGGACAGGCAGCATTGACGCACCTGGTCACGGCCTCGCCTGAAACCCGGTAAACTTCGGAATTGCAGATCGGGCATCTGTCAGGCATATCGAATATTTTTTCTTTTCCGTCCCTTTTCGATTCGATCACCTTCACGACTTCGGGTATAACATCTCCTGCCCGCTGAACCAGAACCACATCACCTATTCTGATATCCTTACGCAGAATTTCATCTTCATTATGAAGAGTTGCCCGGCTGACCATGACACCTCCCACATTCACAGGTTCAAGATGGGCTACGGGGGTCAATGCTCCTGTCCTTCCCACCTGTATTTCGATATCGACAAGCCGGGTGGTTTCCTGAACAGCAGCGAATTTATAAGCGATTGCCCACTTAGGACTCCTGGATTTCATGCCAAGGCGTTCTTGAAAAGAGACATCATCCACCTTGATGACCATACCATCTATATCATAAGGCAGCCGGGGCCTTTTCTCGTTCAATTCTCTGTAATATTCCAGAACATCAACTATGCCAATACAATAACGATTCAAGGGATTAATCCTGAAACCTATGCTCTCAAGCCATAGAAGAGTTTCCTTCTGTGATTTCAATTTCACATCTGGGCCTGTATCCGATATTCGGCCTGTTCCGTATAAATAGACTTCCAGAGGTCGTTTTGCAGTGACCCTTGAGTCAAGCTGCCTCAATGAACCGGCCGCTGCATTTCTGGGGTTGGCAAAAGGCGGAAGATTTTTTTCAAGTCTTTTTTCATTCAACCGGCTAAATCCCTCCATACCGATAAAGACTTCGCCCCTGACCTCAAGAATATCAGGAATTTTAACATCTTCTTTTTCCAGAAGAACAAGAGGGACTGATCCGATAGTTCGCACATTTTCCGTGATCAACTCGCCTGTTATGCCATCTCCTCTGGTTGATGCAGTTGTCATTTTTCCTTTTTCATAGGCTATGTCCACTGCCAGGCCGTCGAGTTTTGGCTCGACTGTATAAAAAACCTCTTTTATATCGAGATTTTTTTTTATTCTGCGGTCAAATTCCAGAATATCTCCATCATCAAAACCGTTATCCAGGCTCAACATGGGTACAGAGCGAGTAATGGTCTCAAGGCCGGAGACAGGAGGGGAACCGACCCTGCGCGTAGGAGAATCCGGGCTGCTCAGGTCAGGCCAGTCCGATTCTATATTCATAAGTTCTTTCATCATCCGGTCATACTCGGCATCCGAGATTTCCGGGTCATCAAGAATATAATAACGGTGATTATGATAGTGAAGGGCTTTTTTAAGCTCGCTTACCCTGTCGATAATATTCGGATCAATTTGATTTGACATAATCGCATACCACTCGGATTGCAGCCTCCCGTCCAGCGTGAAAACGATCATCGTTGAAACCGGGCTGCCATGAAAGGGTCGAAAGTTCGTCTGATACAACCAGAACACCGGCCATATTCACCTGGGCAAATTCTGCCACACTGAACATGGCAGACATTTCCATCTCGACTGCCAGAGCGCCTTTGGATTGAAAAAAAAGCACTTTTTCAGGAGTTTCTCTAAAGATTGCGTCCGTAGTCCAGACCGGGCCGGTGATAAATGAAACATTGTTTTTTTCAAATCTGTCTGCCAGGCGCTTGAACAGATCTGGAGAAGGGGCGGAAAAGTCGATATCCGAAGATTTTTTCCGATACTCATTCCGGGATTGGATTTTATACTGATCTATATCTTGAGTTCCGATCCTGTAGTGGGAAGACAGACCTTCGTCAATAATGGCTTTTGACACAAGGATAATATCTCCAGAATGGACATCGGATGAAATTGCCCCGCACCATCCAAAAAAGATGAAATCACTCGCCCCCCATGAAATCAGGGTTTCGAGTATCATAGCTGCATAGGGCGCTCCCATGAAAGGCCCTGTAAGGGAGACATGGGAAAAATCGCTGCATCCTTTATAGAGCCTGCTCATCATGACCTTGCGGGATTTTTCTTTTTTGTTAAGGCATTCCATGTTCCGGCGGAAAAGAGGAATATCAGCGGCAGTCGCAACCACGAGGCCGATTCGGCCTGGATCAGGCGGATTTTTTCCTTTTATTGGTTTGACAATAGAGTCGGAATTCATTTTGTATCAAGTCTTTTCGGGGTCTGGCACAGCAGCTTACGGCATTTTTTTTGTGCCTATAAAAAAAATAAGTGCCTGTGCAAAAGTTTTATCATATTGCAGTGGACATGTTTTTTTGCCCATCTTCCACAAAAATTCTCATTCCCACGCGGAGCGTGGGAACGATATGCGGTATTTTTTATTTATTTGGGAATTCCTTACCTGGCCACAATTTACCTGGCCATTTATCCGGTCATAATTTATCCGGGTCCGACCATATTGCCCAGTTCGTCTTTGATTTCATCTATTACATCATAAAGCCACATAACATCTTCCATAGTGAGGCGGCCGGCCCTTCGCTGGCTTTCCGTACCATCTTTTTTCATTACCATTCTCGGACCGATCTGAACCTTGGGTTCTCCTTCGTTATACTGGTTAATGGTTATCACCAGCCCGGTTTCTTCACTCTTCCATTCTTTTACGATCTTGTCTTTTTCCTTGTCAAAGGGCATGTTTCTATCTCCATTATGTTAATATTTTAGTAAAATCGGCAATTTGACCGAACATGTTCGCAATGTCGTTAAGCAAAAGCAAACGATTATCCCTGATTTTTTCATCTTTGTCCATAACCATCACTCCATCAAAAAATGCGTCCACATGACCGCGCAAAGATGCTATCTCAAGCAAAGCTTTGTCAAATCGAGCATTTTCAAGATGATCATCAACTTTCGTTTTCACATTTTTCAGCTCCTTGAAAAGAGCTGATTCACTTTCGTGCTTAAACAGGGCTTCATCTACGTTTCCAGCTATCAGATATCCAGATTTGCGAATAATATTAACCACTCGCTTGAAGGATACGGCCAGAGGCTCAAAGTCGGGCTTTGATTTCAGGTCTTCCAGCGCCCTGGCACGATTCCATACATCAGGAATATTGTCGATACCCACTTCTGTGACAGATGCTATGACATCTTTCGACAAGCCCTGCTCTTCGAGGATATGAGTGATACGTCTCTGCAAAAATGTATATACAGTGTCAGCAGTTCTTCGGATTTTCCTGTCATCATCTTTTTCAAAGAACATGCCTGCACTATGTTCGATAGCCGATTTCAGAGAAAAGGAAATATCTCTGTCCCGCATTATCTGTATGATCCCGATTCCCTGACGGCGCAAAGCATAGGGGTCTGAAGCTCCTGTGGGAATTAAGTCCAATGAAAAGCAGCCGCATATTGAATCGAGCTTGTCCGATATGCTCAGAAGAGCGCCAGTTACAGTTTCAGGCAAAGCTCCCCCGGAATAGGCTGGCCGATAATGTTCTTCCACTGCAAGAGCAACTTCTTCAGGTTCCCCATCAAGAAATGCATAAACCCGACCTATAATCCCTTGAAGCTTAGGAAATTCCACGACGACATTGCTTACCAGATCTGATTTACAGATCAGAGCAGCCTTCAGAAGATAGTCCAATGTAGTATGGTCGACCTCAGCGGCCTTTGCTATAAACCCGCTCAGTTTCTGCATTCTCATGGCTTTATCATACACAGATCCGAGATTTGCCTGGAACAGGACTTTTTTCAACTGCTCTATCCTCTTTTCCACGCTTACTTCAAGATCGCATTTAAAGAAAAAGTCAGCATCTGACAGCCTCGCTCTCAACACTCGCTCATGACCAGTGGCCACAAGATCGAGATCTTTTGCCCTTGTGTTGTTAACGGCTATAAAACAGGGCATGAGTTTTTCTTTTTCATCCACGACTGCAAAGTATTTCTGATGTTCCCGCATTGCCGTGATCAAAACTTCGTCAGGCACTTGAAGAAAATTCTCATCAAAACGGCCTCCGACGGCTATCGGAGTTTCCACAAGGTTTGTAACTTCATCAAGCAGGGCTTCGTCTGGTAATATCCGACCTCCCAGGCTTTCAGCCGCACGAACCACTTCCTTTTCAACTTCCTCCCGTCTTTCCGCTATATCCACTATTACATGGGCTTTGCGGAGGGTCTCTTTATAATCGGCAGCGCTCAATACAACAACCGGTTCTGGATGCATGAAGCGATGTCCAGAGGTTTTGTTTGAGGATTTTATATTTTCAAGTACAAAGGAAACGACCGTATCTCCTAAAAGAGCTATGACAGTATGAATGGGTCTTGCAAACCTGATGCCAAAATCAGCCCATTTCATAGTCTTTGGAAATGGAATCCCTGTTATGGTATCAGGCAGTATATCTGCAAGAACAGCAATGCTTTCCCTGCCAGGATCGTTCACTATGGCTGCAAGATAACTCCCTTTTTTGGTTTCCTTGATTTCGATTTTGTCTATGGGAATACCGGCTTTTTCAGCAAATTTCTTACCCGCTACTGTGGGCTGACCATTTTCGTCAAACCCGATTTTTGCAGGCGGACCGATAAGCTCTGTGGTCATTGATTTCTGCCGATCTTCCACATCCGCAATAATTATGGCAAGCCTTCTGGGTGTGCCGAAAATTTCAGCAGTGCCGTGATCGATTCTGGCCTTATCCAGCTTTTTAACAAGGCTCGATTTCAAAGCGTTCAGAGCAGGAACAATATACCCCGCCGGGATTTCCTCTGTTCCGATTTCAAGCAGAAAATGATTCATATTTCCCCCTTTTCATTACTTTTTCAACAGGGGAAACCCCATTGATTCCCTTTGTTCGAGATAGGCTTTCGCGCAGGCTCTGGCAAGATTGCGTATCCGGGTAATATAGCCGGTGCGCTCGGTTACACTGATAGCTCCTCTGGCATCCAGCAGGTTGAAGGTGTGGGAACACTTCAGACAATACTCGTAAGCGGGCAGCACCAGGATATCTTCTATGGCTCTTTTTGATTCGGTCTCATATCGGGTAAACCTGTCCAGAAGATCGGGTACATCAGCTTTTTCAAAATTATATCGTGACTGCTCAACTTCCTGCTGATGATGAACATCTCCGTATGTTATGGTATCGTTCCACTTGAGATCGTACACATTATCGACTTTTTGAAGATACATGGCGATTCTCTCAAGGCCGTAGGTCAGTTCTACGGATATGGGATGCAGATCGATACTGCCAGCTAGCTGGAAATATGTAAACTGTGTTACTTCCATGCCGTCAAGCCATATTTCCCATCCAAGGCCGGATGCCCCCAGAGTTGGTGATTCCCAGTCATCTTCCACAAACCTGATGTCATGTTCCATCCAGTCAATGCCCAATACCTTCAGGCTTTCAAGGTATTGTTCCTGTACATCAACGGGAGAAGGTTTCAGTATGACCTGGTACTGGTAATAATGTTGAAGCCGGTTCGGATTTTCACCATACCTGCCGTCTGTAGGGCGCCTGGAAGGTTGAACATAAGCAACATTCCATGGCTCCGGTCCCAGGGCCTTTAACAATGTAGTGGGATGGAAGGTTCCGGCCCCGACTTCCATGTCATAGGGCTGAACCAGCACACATCCTTTTTTGGCCCAGAAGTCCTGCAAGGCTGAGATGACGTCCTGAAAATTCATTTTTTCCTCTCTGATCACTGTTGAACATTGAATCCGTATTAAATTATAGATAGATAGATTATTTGATTCCTTCCCGTCAAGCCTTTTACCCGATTTTGATTTGTCTTTCAATTTAATTTTTGACGCAACATGTCATAAAAGACCTTGACAATTCAGCCTGAATGCTTAATTTTTCAGGTGATTTTTAAAAACGCTTTCCTGGTTTAAACTCAAAACTGTAATCACACTTCAAGCCGGAAATGCTTAATTCGCTTAAATATTAAGGAGAGCTTATGAACGAAACTATAAAACTTATTGCCGGAGATATGGAAATAGAACTTCCGGTAATCACAGGAGCTGAAAACGAAAAGGCTGTGGATATTTCCAGCCTTCGCCAGCTTACGGGCTATGTCACTCTTGATCCTGGATTGGGAAATACTGCAACATGCTTGAGCGATATCACCTTTATGGACGGAGAAAAGGGAATTCTTCGCTACAGGGGTATTCCAGTTGAACAGCTTGCAAAACAATCTTCTTTTGTGGAAACAGCATATCTTCTTATAAACGGTAAACTTCCCTCACATCAGGAACTGACCCAATTTTCAGTTCTTTTAAACGATCAGTCTTTAGTCCATGAGGATATGCAGAAATTTTATGGAAATTTTCCACCTCGATCCCATCCAATGGGAATTCTCTCTGCTATGGTCAATGCCTTGAGAAGTTTCTACCCGGAACTTGAAAACATGACCAGGCAGGATGCCCTTGATATGGTCGTGGCTCGATTGATCTCCAAGATAAGAACCATGGCCGCAATGTCATATAAGATATCCAGGGGTCATAAGGTGATTTATCCAAGGCCTGATCTTGATTATTGCTCAAATTTTCTGAACATGATGTTCGACAATCCTGTCAAACCATATGAAATCAGAAAAGAATGCGTGGATGCATTGAACGCTTTCTGGATTCTTCATGCAGATCATGAACAGAATTGCTCCACTTCCGCTGTACGTCTGGTAGGAAGCGCACGGGTAAATCTTTATGCAGCTATTTCTGCCGGAATTGCAGCTCTCTGGGGTCCCCTGCATGGAGGAGCCAACCAGGCAGTCGTGGAAATGCTGGAAAATATCCGGGATAACGGCGGGAATGTAAAACCCTATATCGAACGCGCCAAGGATAAAAATGATCCTTTCCGCCTGATGGGATTCGGCCATAGAGTTTATAAATCATATGATCCAAGAGCAAAAATCATAAAACAGATATGTGATAATCTGCTTGAAGCCCTTGAACTGGATGACTCTCTGCTCGATATTGCCAGACAACTGGAAGAAGTAGCGTTAAACGATGATTACTTCATTGACCACCATCTGTATCCCAATGTCGATTTTTACAGCGGTATCGTTCTGCGTTCACTGGGTTTTCCAACTAACATGTTCACGGTCATGTTCGCTATAGGACGACTTCCCGGATGGATCTCACATTGGATGGAAGATTCCACTGATCCGAAATGGAAAATATATCGCCCCAGGCAGGTATATACAGGTCCTACAATTCGTGATTATGTGCCGATAAACAAAAGAGATAGTGAAAGCTGATAAAACGATTTAGGGTCGTGGAAGTTATTTCATCCACTGCCCTTAATTAAGTGGTTTTGCCTTCGTTCCCACGCTGAGCATGGGAACGAGGATTTCCGTGACCCTTATTTCAACAGTCTATCCTTTTTGAGGCGATGCCTGAAAGCCCCCAAGAAAATTATCGAGCAGAACAGGTACGGTTTTTTTCATGGAAAACGCAGTGCGGTCAAACAACCAGTGTTCCATTAATCCCCGGACAAATGCGAAGGTCATAAGTGCCGCATGTCCCGGTTCGATATCCGCACGCATACGATTCGCATTCTGTAACTGCCGGAAATCTTCTTCCAGAGATTTCATCATCATGCGTTTTTCTTCCCGCTGATGAGCGAGAACAGGTTCGAGTTCTTCGTGGTATTCTATTTTATAGGCCATAAATTTATAGTAAGTGTTCAGACGTGGATTGTCTTCTATTTCATAGAACCACTCCAGGATATTCTTCCTGAGTTCATCTATAGAGTAAAATCCATCTCTGACTACATCTTCTTTCGTATTCTTGTGGCATCTATCTATGTCTTCCCACAAAGCTTCGAGCAGGTCAACTTTGTCTTTGAAGTGCCAGTAAATGGCTCCCCTGGTCACTCCAGCCGCTATCGCTATATCGTTTAAGCTAGACCGCATATAGCCTTTTATGCTGAAGGTAGACAGAGCTGCATCCAGGATGTTCTTACGAGTTTTTTCAGCTTCTTCTTTTGTTTTTCTGGCCATCGTTATATTCTCTCACAGAATGATGATCTGAATAGCGAACCATTGAGATCGTGCAGTATAAAAAACTGCACGGATCTTTGGATGTTATCAGCAGCAAACCCGTTTAAATCCCAAATCAAAAAAAGTCAGGAATTTTGATAAATTCCTTACACTTCCTGAAAATCGGGGGTTTGGCTTTTGCTGCGATCTTTGTCGATATTGTCCGCTTTATGTCGTCCACCTACCTTCTCACTCGCTTTCTGGATCAGGGCATAAAAAGCGGGTACAAAAAAGATCAGCAGGACAGTGGCTGCAATCATTCCGCTGAAAACAGCGGTTCCCAAAGCCTGTCTGCCCGCTGCACCTGCTCCGGTAGCGATCACCAGGGAGAATACACCGAGTATGAAGGTGGCAGCAGTCATAAGTATAGGTCGAAAACGGAGCCTGGCTGCGTTTAATGCAGAATCGAATATGCTCTGTCCTTCTTCCCTTGATGCTTTGGCAAATTCAGCTATAAGGATCGCTGTTTTACAGGTCAATGCTATAAGTAAAACTATGCCGACCTGAGTATAGACATTGATGTCCATTCCCCGGATAGCAACGGCTATGACCGTTCCCAGAACAGCCAGAGGAACTGCCAGTATGACAGTCAATGGCAGAGACCAGCTTTCATACTGAGCGCAGAGAATAAGATATACGAAAATCACAGCCAGGATAAAGATAAACAGAGTCTGGCCCTGAGCTGCTTTTTCCTGAAAAGACATGCCTGTCCATTCGTATCCCATACCGGCTGGCAATTTTTCTGCGGCTATCTTTTCCATAATCTCCATTGCTGCACCCGAACTGATGCCAGGACCGCCCTGGCCGTTTAATTTGGCAGAAGGGTACATGTTGTAGCGGGTGATAATCTGGGGGCCAAGGGTTTCGGAAACTTTTACAACCGTACCCAGCGGAACCATATCGCCGCTGCTGTTTCGAACCTCCAGTCTGCGGATGTCATCCGTACTCGTACGAAAGTTAGAATCTGCCTGGATGCGTACCTGATAAGTTCGTCCGAATTTATTGAAATCGTTTACATAGACAGAACCAAGATTGGCTTGAAGAGTCTTGAATACGTCTGTTAGAGGAATACCCATTGACTTGGTCTGAGTACGATCTACTTCGGCATGCAATTGGGGTACGTTAGCTCTGAAGGTCGTAAAAACCTGCCGCAGGCTTCCCTGAGTATTTGCAGCCATCATCATTCCGTAAGCCTCATTTTGAAGCGCATTCAGCCCCAGATTGCCTCTGTCCTGAATCTGCATCTCGAAACCGCCTGCATTGCCCAGCCCCATAATTGGAGGTGGTGGGAAAGCATACACTACCGCCTCCTGAATATCTGTCACAGCACCCCATAACTGACCGATCATAGCATCCAGATTAAGCCCTGCCGGCAGGCGTTCTTCCCAGGGATCGAAGACTGTCCATATAGCTGCACTGTTGGAAGTAACAGCGCTGTCCATTAGAGAATAGCCCGGAACAGACACGAAATTTTTCATGCCCGGCATTTTGGCCAGGCGCTGGTTTATGGTTTCAACCACTTCTTTGGTGCGTTGCAGAGAAGCTGCATCGGGCAGCTGGATCGCTATTATAGCCCATCCCTGATCTTCGTTTGGCACAAAGCCTTTGGGCAGAGATGTAAATCCCCAGTAAGTCGCACCGCTCAGACCGATAAATAGAATTACCATTATAAAAGCTCTCCGGATCAAACCGCCCACGATAAATCCATAAGTTTTTTGCAGTCGGTCAAAAAACCAGTTGAATCCTCTGGCGAAAAAATTGCTGCTTTTAGGCGCAGGTTTGAGCAAAAGAGCTGACAGGGCAGGACTGAGGGTTAAGGCATTAATAGAGGAAAAAACCGTAGCGGTCGCAATGGTCAGTGCGAACTGGCGGTAAAGCTGCCCTGTTATGCCGCCCAGAAAGGCGGTGGGTATGAATACCGCCAGTAATACCAGAGTAGTAGCGACAATTGGCCCTGTAACTTCGGTCATGGCCTGGATAGTAGCATCTTTGGAGTTCAAGCCTGATTCGTCGATATTACGCATGACATTTTCCACCACCACAATGGCATCATCCACCACAATACCTATGGCCAGGACGATTCCGAAGAGCGAGAGCATGTTGATTCCCACATCCAGAGCAGACATGACAGCAAATGTTCCGATCAGAGATACCGGGATAGTCGCCACAGGAATGAGGGTGGCCCGCCAGTTCTGCAAAAAGATAAGAATGACTATGATGACCAGAATAACTGCGATACAGAGGGTTTCAATGACTTCATCAATAGATGCTTCCACAAACATTGTGGTATCAAATGGTATTTCATACTCAAGTCCCGGGGGGAAACTTCTGGCCAGTTCTGCCATACGGATCTTGACACTTTCGGCAACTTCAAGAGCATTGGCTCCGGGTTGTAAAAAAATTCCAATTGCAGCAGAGTCTTTTCCACCAGTCTGACTGGATACATTATAGGTCTGGGCTCCCAGTTCCACTCTGGCTATATCTCTGACGCGAATCATCCGGCCTCCCGGCAGGCTTCTCACTATAATATCTTCGAATTGAGAAACCTCTTCCAGCCGTCCCCGAACATTGAGAGTATATTGATAATCCTGGAGATTTCTGGTCGGAGGTTGTCCGATCTGACCAGCAGCCACCTGCACATTCTGCTCGCCTATGGCAGAGACCACATCGGTTGTGGTTAATCCGCGTGCTTTCATCCGCTCAGGATCGAGCCAGATACGCATACTATAATCCGCAGCGCCAAAAATCATAACAGACCCAACACCTTCCAGGCGGGTCAGTTCGTCCCTTATTCTCAGGCTTGCATAATTGCCAAGATAAAGAGCGTCATAATTTCCATCTGGAGAGGTCAGAGCTGCAAAAAGCAGGATATTGTTAGACTGCTTTTCAACGGTAAGCCCCATCCGCTGGACTTCTTCGGGCAGCATGGATTCTGCCTGAGAGACACGATTCTGCACCAGTACCTGGGCCATGTCCAGATCTGTTCCCACCTCGAATGTGACGGTCAGGCTGTATTGACCATTATTTGTGCATGTGGAAGACATATACAGCATTCCCTCTGCCCCGTTGACCTGTTCTTCAATGGGCTGGGCAACGGTGTCAGCCAGAACTATCGCATTGGCACCGGGATAGATAGCGTTCACCTGCACGGTGGGAGGTGCTATTTCAGGGTATTGGGAAACCGGAAGGGACTGGAGTGTCACCAGTCCGGCCATGATAATAATTATGGAAAGCACCGCCGCAAATATAGGGCGATTTATAAAAAAACGGCTGAACATATATTCCCCTCCTTATGCCGGTGCCCCGGAATCATCAATGTCGATTTTTCCATCTGATTCGTCGTCGGCTTTGTCACTTGCTTTATCGGCAGGCTCATTCGTAGGTTCATTTACAGGTTCATCTGTAGGTTCATTTACAGGTTCATCTGTAGATTCATTTACAGGCTCATCCGTAGGTTCATTTACAGGCTCATTCGTAGATTCAGATTCGGTTTTATCCGAAGGGGTCTTTTTAGCAGGCGTTACAGGCATTCCGGGCCTTGCTTTTTGAATCCCGTTAACAATAACACTGTCATCTTTACCTATTCCTTGTGTAATTACACGCATACCATCAACAAGGACTCCAGTAGTGACCGGTTTGTATTCAACTTTATTTTCCTTGTCGGCTGTCAACAGATAATGGCCCTGTTGGTCCCGTCCTATCGCTATATCCGGGACAAGCAGTTCATTTTTAGCTTTTCCTAAAGGGATTTTTATACGGGCGAACAGACCGGGCATGAGATTATGGTCAGAGTTGGCAAAAACACCACGAATGCGGATGGTTCCTGTATTAGGGTCTACCCTGTTGTCCATATAATCGATATGGCCGGAAAAAGGATGTTCCGTCTGGCCGGAAAGTCCGAGGAAAACTGATACTTCGCCATCGGTCGGTGGCGATTTTAAATCAAATTTTCCCTGATAGTGCAGAAGATCCCGCTCGCTCATGGTAAAATAGGCATAGATGGGATCATCCTTGACTATGGTAGTAAGAAGTGTGCGTTCGCCTGCTCCTACCAGGTTGCCGACATCAATAAGGCTTCTGCCGATACGTCCGCTTATTGGAGATTTTATCTGTGTATAAGAAAGATTCAGTTGAGCGGTTTGTACAGCAGCAGTGGCAGCTACAATGGATGCTTTCGCTGCCGCAAGCTGTGCTTTGGCTTCAATCACAGCAACCTCGCTTACTGCTCTGTCTTTGAAAGCTCTTGTCCTCCGCAAACTGGTCGCCTGGGCCAGTTGCAGTTCAGCATTACGTATTTCAAGAGCGGCTGTCATTTCATCCAGACGGGCTTGATATGGTTTGGGGTCGATGGAATAAAGCAAATCATCTTTTTTGATCATAGTGCCGGGAGAAAAATGGACTGCTTCAAGAAATCCTTCCACCCTTGCTCTTATGGATACAGATTCTACGGCTTCTGTTGTCCCTGAAAATTCGGCAAAATTGGTAATTTCTTTCTGCACAGGCAGGCTGACAGTCACTGAAGGTGGTGGTGGTGGTGCGTAAGCATCCGCCTGTTTCCGTGAACATCCGGCCAGTACAGGCAAAAGTCCGGCCAGAATTATCAGGATGTAAAGATTATAATACATATGTCTTGCTCTCATATCGGTCTCCTTTATCGATCTATGAATTGATAGATTTTATTACATTTTGTTTGTCTGATTCGGGTCCCAGCCTCCGCCCAGGGCAGTATAGAGCCGAACAAAGTTTGCAGCACTATTGCCTCTGGCAACTGCTAACTGGTTTTCAAAATCGAACTGATCACGCTGTGCATCAAGTACCGGTTGAAAATCAGCAAGCCCCTGCTTATACAGCCCTGTGGCAACTTTTACAGAACGACGTGCAGCCGAAACAGAACGTTCCAGTGCAGACAGACGGATACGATCCTCAATATAGGCTTTAAGAGTGTTTTCCACCTCACGCAGCGCATTTAAAACAGTCTGCTCATATGTAAAAAGTGACTGACGGACAATAGCATCCTGCATTTTGATGTTGTTACGTATCCGGCCCCCTGAAAAAATGTTCCAGCGCAAAGACGGGCCGAATGAAAGCACACGGCTACCAGCATCGAACAGGTCTTTAATATCTATAGACTCGAAACCAAAAGAGCCAGTCAGGGAAAGACTCGGGTACAGATCTGCTTTTGCCACCCCGATACGCGCTGTTTGAGCGGCAAGCAGCCTCTCTGCCTTGCGAATGTCCGCTCGCTGACGCAAGAGGTTGGCCGGAACTCCGACCGTGGCTTTGGGTGGCGGCAGGGGAATTTCCTGGGGAGTCATCAGATGTTTGTGAAGTGTTCCGGGCCGGCGTCCCAACAAGACTGCAAGGTTGTTTACGCCTTGAGCCAGCGCTATTCTCAATGGCGGAACCTCAGCTTCTGCCCTGGCAAGGAGCCTTTCGGACTGAGCCACATCCAGATCTGTCGTCAGCCCGTGTTTGAAGCGGGACTGAGTTAACCGAAGTACCTTTTTCTGTGATGCGATGTTAGCCTTAGCAGCAGCCAGCCGTGCCTGATAAGTACGAATGTCAAGGTAGGTCAGGGCAACGTCAGCATAAATTGTGATCATGACATCAGTACGATCCTCTTCACTCGCCTGGTACTGAGCGGCAGCTGCCTCCACGGAACGCCTGATCCGGCCAAACAGGTCGATCTGCCAGCTTGAACCTGCTCTTGATGAATAAACAGTCTCTTTGTATCCCGCACCGCTTATGGAATTTTCACTGCCGCGCTGCCTGGTCGTACTGCCCTCAACGTCCATTGAAGGGTAACGCTCCCCAGTTGCTATTCCCAGCCGTGCGCGGCTCTCTTCAACCCTTGCGATAGCAGTCATCAAGTTCAGATTGTTTCTGGATGCCTCAGAAATAAGTTTATTTAACAGAGGATCATTGAACAGAGTCCACCATTGACGGACAAGATCAGCGTCTGGCACAAGCGCAGGATCTCCTGTGTTCTGCCAGTTGGCTGGCATTTCCGTTGCAGGCTGTTCATAATTAGGTCCAACACTCATGCATCCGATTACAGGAAGGATACAGATAATTGTCAAAACTCGCTGCAATACCACTTTACTCATTAATTTCATTTAGTTACCCCTTGATCGATATAATATATATTGGCATACATACACGGATGTTTGTTTGCATGCCGACAAATATAGATACATTCATGTATGTTTGCAAGTGTTTTTTTAATTTTTTTATGTGTTGTTTGTAACAGGCTGAATTGATGAAAAAATAATCAATTGAAGGCGGTATTCAATGAGTTAGATTCCAGCTTTAACTTAATGGCGAAGCCTGGGAACAAGCAAGAGGCGGCAGTCCGCCGCCCGTTGATGATTGGGTATATTATTTTTTTGAAGTTCCCTCAGTCTTTTCCATGCCATATATACCATATGCGGGCAGAATCCGACAAAGCTCGACCGCAAACCTTTGCACTGCATCTTTCGCGTCTTGAACAGTAGAAAGGACATCTGTTTCCATCGTGACGATATACTGTGGGCCTATAACCGGGCGATTGTCATTCCATGACTCGATCAACTGTTTTATGCGGGCTGTAATTTCTATTTTTGGTTTAACCTGCCGGCCTCCATTATAAAAATAGAGTACAACCCGTTCCAGACCTGCTCTTTTAAACAATCGGATATGAACAGTGTCTTTCAAGATGCCGTCTGTTTTACCATCAAAATCATGAGTTCTTACCCTTGTCCATCCCTGGCTTGGAAAACAATTGTCTGGAAGGTGAGCATCTATTACGCTTTTACGATCAGATCCCCAGTAAACAGCCCAATACCTGATACGATCTCCTGTCGATGTAACACAGGTCTGCAATATATGATCTTTGGGCCGTAGAATTTTTATTTCCTCTTCCCCGAATTCGGCCCTGGCGGTTTCTTTAAAACTGTCTGTTTCATGCGGAAAATCCGAAAAAGGCTTTCGACCAAGCATATTTTCTGAAATTGGAGAATAATGAAGAGTTACGATATTTTGAATTATACCGCTGGATATGAAAAGAAAAGTCAATGATATGATGAAAACGGTGGAAACATTGGAAACATTGGCCATTTTTAAGGTATGATCATGCGTATCTTTTTGTTCGACCAATTCTTCCGGCATAACTCGTCGGTTTTTTGACAACAACATCGAAAGTCCGGCAAGCGTTATCATACCTCCGGCAAATGTAATCATACCAACGATTTCATGACGGATTCCATGAGCATATTCCGGACCGATCCGGACCACGAGAAAAGTGGTCAGTACCACCCTTACACTGTTTGCAATGATAGAGACAGGAATACCCGAAAGACAGATCGTCATTCCCCGAAAAAACCCACATCTCAAGAAATAAGCGAGAGCTGCACCAGCTGCCATCATCACCCATACGGATTTTATACCTGAACAGGCTTCTGCCACTCCAAGGCATATAGTGTTCAGATTGAGTATATTCCCCTGACGGTTGACGAGAATATCGAACCATCGCAACGTAATTTCTGCCATAATGGCAGCAAAAGTTCGCATTTTCAGGGTAAAAGGTTCGGTCATCTGCGCTGGCCAGGGAACTGCGAAAAATAGAAACAGGAGGGGAAACCCTGCTGTCCGTGCCATCGGCAAGCCGCCTGTAATCAAAACGACTCCCGACAGGCATAAAATAATTGATATGGCAGTCAGGCATCCGCCGCCAAGGGATGCGAAAGGCAGCAAAGCTATAGTGTACCAATGGATTAACATGAGACAGATCATGCCGCATGCCAGAATAAAACAGCCTGTTTTGGGTGATGGCACAATGTTTGAGACAAGTTGCTTCCGTATTCCGAAAAGAGCCGTCAGTGATATTATTGGAACTATATATCCGTGGGCATAAGCTTCGTAATAATCATAAATTTCGGTAAGCAGGGAAAAAGATGGCCAGAGGAAAAAAGCACCCGACCCCGCAATAACCATCCCGGCTATGAGACTTTTCGATATTTGCATGTTCGTTTTCATTTCAGATAAATTAAAGCCTTTCTTGTTTTCAGTCATTTTCGGAGCATCGCAACCACTTGTCAATTTGTTATCTTCAGACCACCATGAACATTATTCTTTTATGTTGCATCATAAGGGCAGAATGTTCAATAGCCCTGTGTTCTCAAATTTTTCTAAGCATATCCCATACCATGCAAATGTCAAGATCTGCCCTCTGGCAAACAAAAAAGAAGCCTTGTTAATTATAACGAATTCCTGACACACATTGAAAAAATGTATATTTGATTTTTTATTTTATAAACAGGAAATTATGCCAATAAGTACAAAGTTTGCAGCAAAACAACCCTTTAATTATCAAGAGTTTGTAAAAATATAAATGTTCATTTTTTATTACAACAAAATAAGATAGTTATCCTAAAGTTTGCAAAAGTGTCAGATGTTCATTCCATAAATTTCTTTTCGTTTCCATAAACCTCCATTAATTTTTTTGCATCTATTCATCCGTATCCTGCACCTGTCCAATCCGCAAAACCCGGATACAGCTATTGCACATGATGGTAAATCGTGATACCAAGCTGTAAACAGGCAAAAGAATAGTCTGTGCCACTCCTGTACGCATCAAAGCGTCAAACTAAACCGTAACACAGAAACGGAATGGAGAATTGTTTATGAAGCGGCTATCCATATATTCAGCAATATGCCTGGTACTGGCACTCGCAGGCCCCCTGCATGCCGAGATGTTCGTGTTCACATGGACAGATTTGGGCCAGGCAACCATCAGTGGGACAACCAGCACTGACGCTGATATGATGTTGGCATTTTCCTGGATCAAAAACGATAGAGAAGCGTGGAGTTTGTCAACTGACCTCTGGGAGTTCAATGATATCTATACAGCCGAAAACATACACAATATCCTCTATACCGAGTGGTGGGTAAACTTTGAATCCACACGGGAGGGGATGCCCGACTCGGCTAAAGCCAGAATGTTGTGGTGGATGAATGGAAGTGGAGACTGAGTGACATAAGAACGAGCGATACGTAGATTGTGCAGGCATTCAACCCAGCCTTTTTACCTGAAACCAAATCCCAATATTGTCACATCATCCTGCCGTTCGTTTTCGGCCTGATACAATTTGAATATTCGTATCAATTCTTCTTTCTGGTACTCAAAAGGATATTCACTGTTTTTTTTAAGCAGTTCCCGCAACCGCTTTGTACCGAACCGCCTATATTTAAAACCTCTTTTTTCATCTATGCCGAGTTGGTCCTGATAACCGTCAGTTGCCATATAAAATGACATTTCTTTTGCTATATTCATTTTGTGATTTGTAAAATCAAAGTTTAGATCAGATCGTTTGTATCCGATGCTGTGTCTGTTTCCTTTAATAACTGTGGCCTTTCCGTCAACAGTATAAATAAGAGGGATTCTGGCTCCGGAAAAAGTCAGGATACTGCTGTCTGCTCCTGAAAACCGGATGGAGCAGACAGCAGCATCCAGACCATCATCAGAAACAGCGTACTGGGTATCCTGCTGAAGAGCTGTTTTAACAGCAAAATTGAGCAGCTTTAAAATCCGGGCAGGGTTGTAGCAGCCTTCATTTTTTATGATTCTTCTCAGGCCGGAAGAAGCGATCATGGTCATGAAAGCGCCCGGAACACCGTGACCTGTGCAGTCAACTACAGCCGCAATCAGGCCGTGTGTTCCATCTGAATCGATAAAAGAATCCATGAAAAAGATATCCCCGCTCACCACATCCCTGGGCATCCATATGACAAAACTTTTTGGGAACCAGGATTTTATCTGGTCAGAGTTCGGCAATAAAGATGTCTGTATCATTTTTGCGTAACGAAGGCTGTCCATGACCTTGTCATTGGCATCGTTCACTTTTTCCAGGGCCAGATTCACATCACAGGTCCGCTCTTCTACCTTTTTTTCCAGAAGTTCAGCCATCCGGCGTTTTTGATCCAGTTCTCTCCTTTGATGTGCAAGTTCTTCTGCCTGGGCTTTTGTCTTATATCGGATATATCCGAACAGAAGTCCTGCTGCAAACAATCCGTAAAAAGAGTATGCCCACCATGTTTTCCAGGGCGGGGGGGTAATGATTATCTTTATTGAAGCACCTGCTTCATTCCATAGGCCATCATTATTAGAACCTTTTACTCTGAAAACATATCTTCCTGCGGACAGATTGGTATATGTGGCAAAACGCCTGCTGCCTGAATAAATCCAGTCCTGATCAAATCCGTCCATCATATAGGCGTATTGATTTTTTTCCGGGGATATAAAATGGAGAGCTGCAAATTCAAACGAAAAAACGCGCTCTTTATGGGATAATTCGATTGTATCTGTGTATTCTACAGCCTGTTTCAAAGGAGAGTTCGCATCGACTTTCACAGGTTCATGAAATATCTGAAAATTGGTGATGGCAATCGAGGGTATGGTCAAATTATCCTTTTTTGCTGGAAAGAATGCGTTGAAACCATCAATACCACCGAAAAACATCTCCCCTTTTTCGTTCATGAAAAAAGCTCCTGCATTGAACTCATTGTTCTGTAATCCATCTTTTATACTATAATTTTTAAATATTTTCGTTTGGGGGTTGAATCTGGATAAACCATTGTTCGTACTCATCCATAGATTGTTCTTTTTATCTTCCAATATTCCATAAATGACATCATTAGGCAGCCCATCTTTTTCCCTGTAACGGGTAAAACTTTTCTCTTCCGGGTGAAAATTATTGAATCCGCCGACAGTTCCGATCCACAAATCTTTCGCTTTGCTTTCATAAATTGATAAAATCCAGCTATCACTCAGGCTTTGGGAACCTTGAGGGTCATTTTGATATCGGATGAAGCTGTCATTTTTCCTGTCAAGCCTGCAAAGCCCTTCTTCGGTTCCGACCCAGAGAGTTTCTGACGAGTCTTCATAAATAGACCATACCTTATTTACATCTGTATTTTTAGCTTCAATCCGACCATTAGGATCATTGGTATTGATTCGATAAGGGATAAAAAGTTTCTTATCCCGGTCAAAATTAAATAAGCCCCCTCCTGTTCCGATCCAGAGCATCCCTTTGCTATCTTCACAAATCGTCTTGATTTTGTTGGCCACATCTTCGCCTTGATTGATATACCGGGTGAATTCGCCTGTTTTTCGATCTAACTTGTTCAATCCCTGAAAAGTTCCGATCCAGAAATTTTCAGCCTGATCTTCATAAATCGACCAGACTTCATTATGACTCAGACTGAGAGGATTATCAGGTTCATTTTGATATCGGATAAATTTTTCATTTTCTCGATCAAATCCGTTAAGCCCGTTTACAGTTCCGATCCAGAGCATTTTGTCACGGTCTTCGTAAATCGACCAGACAACATTATGGATCAGGCTGTTCGGATTTTCAGGCTCATTTTTATAGTGAACGAACTGCTCTTTTCCCCTGTCGTATTTATTAAGTCCGCCTGTATATGTTCCTATCCAGAGTACGTTTGACCTGTCTTCGTAAATCGACCAGACAACATCATTGCTGAGACTGAAAGGATTGTTCGGATCATTCTGATATCGAATAAATTTTTCATTTTCCCGGTCAAATCTGTTGAGTCCACCGCCTTCGGTTCCGATCCACAATATGCCTTCGCTGTCTTCATATATCGATCTTACCCAGTCGTGGCTCAGACTGTCTGGATTGCCAGACTCGTTCTGATAATGAGTAAATTTTTCATTTTCCTGGTCGAATTTGTTAAGTCCTCCATTCTTAGTTCCTATCCAGAGTGTTGCCTCACTATCTTCATAGATGTACCATATTTCATTTTGACTGAGGCTGAAAGGATCATCAGGATTATTCCGATATCGGATAAATTTTTCTTTTTCCCGGTTGAATTTATTAAGCCCATCCTCTGTTCCAACCCACAAATTGCCTTTACTGTCTTCGTATATGGATTTTACATCATTATGGCTTAGACTCGACAGATCATCTGAATCATTTTGATAATGAGTAAATTCTTCATTTTCACTGTCGAATTTATTGATTCCCCCGTTTTCTGTGCCGATCCATAAAATATTTCTGCTGTCTTCATATATTGACATGACATTGTTATGGCTCAAGCTGGATAATTCATTTGGATTATGCATGTAGCGGATAATTTTTTCCTTTTTCCTGTCGAATTTATTCAGCCCTCCTCCCCAGGTGCCGATCCATAAAACGCCTTTACTGTCTTCGTATATTGATTTTACAATGTTATGACTCAGGCTGAAAGAATTTTCAGGGTCATTTTTAATTACCTTAAAAGAGTAGCCGTCATATCTGTTCAGCCCGTCCTGTGTGCCGAGCCAGATAAAACCTTTATTGTCCTGTATTATACAATGCACCGAACTTTGGGAAAGCCCCTGTGCAACCGAGATATGTTCGAATCTGATTGTATTATTTTGCGCGGACACCATCCCGGACAGGATAAAAAAGAACGCAATCGCCAGAAGATATATTCTCATCCACCGTTTTGCCTGCCGTGAACATTCAAATGATTTATTGACAAATATCATCATATTTTCTTGTTTCAAACCCTTAAAAACAATTATTATTTTTGATTCTGATGATACATAGCCATATTGAAGTTTTCAAGAAAAAGAATTTATAGCAGCCCTTATAATTTTTGATAATTTATGCTTCGAAAAATTTTCCTGCTGTTGACATCACGCTGAAAATAGAAGTAAAAATGTGATAACTTGAAAGATTTTGAAAATTACATGGGAATAAAAGGAAAAAGCATATGAAACGCATACTTTTGATCGCTCTCATTTCAATGGCAGCAGGCTGCGGCCCGCAATTCAAAACTTTTACCACATATACGCCTCCGGCTGATCCTGAAGGTATGAGATGTGTTGATATGTGCCAGCATGAAAAATCAATCTGTACAAGAGAATGCAGATACGAATACAGGATTTGTAAAAGTGAAGCCAGGCAGGAGGCTCGCGATCAGCTTATTGTTGCAATGCAGGATCATGATGAAGATATGCGGCGATGGGATCGCAAAGTTCGGGAGTGCCAGAGAAGAAAACCGCCCAAAGGATGCAATGGTATCAAACTGGAAAGACCTGAACGCCCTGAACTGAAAGATTTTTTAAGCGACAGCCATTGCTCTGAAAACTGTAGTAACTGCCCGGAAGAATTCGAGATATGCTTTCAGGCCTGCGGAGGAAATATCTATCGAGAAACAAGGTGTGTAAGCAATTGTGACAAATAAGGAAAAAAATCAGTCGCTGCTGCGGGGAAACAAACGGCTTCTTATCCAGCCTGACAAGCTGTTTCCAGCAAGATTTTCACGATCCATCATGTCGAATTCCTTTGCAAGCCGGACAGGATCTGAAAGCCAGTTAGCACGGGTTTTCATATCTTTCTCAGAATCCAGATGTCGAATCACGACAGCAGGATTTCCGGCTGCTATCACATTTTCAGGAATGTTTTTTGTAACAACTGACCCTGCTCCTACTACGCTGTTCTTACCGATATTTACTCCCTTGCAGACAACAGCACCATCTCCTATCCAGACATTTTCATTTATTATGACCGGCGCAGGAACTCCAAAGGCAGCTCGATCATAAATGTCATGCCAGTCGGAATCTGTGACATATACTCTGGAAGCGAACATGCAGCTATCTTTGATTATGATTTTTTCTGCCGCGCTGATTCGAACTCCTGGAGATATAAGGCAATAATTTCCGATTTTGATCTGTCCATCTTCAGTGTTGCGCCCCCATACGGCCAGACGAATTTTTTTGTCCGAGGTTGCGATTACCGTGGCAAATTTTCCCAACTCAATCCGGGAGCCGAATATCTCCACATGCCAGGGCCTCATAAACGTACACCCCTTGCCCAGTTTATCAAATTGAGGCTTTAAAAAATATCTGGCATACCATTTTTGCAGGTCAAGCCAGGCTTTCTTGATTATATATGGACGGTGATCTTTTCTCAAAATTTTCTTTTCCAGGTGGTATTTTAAACAAATGCCTTTTTTCGTTCCTGCCAGAATTTATGATCGAACATGCGGCACGCAGGAGTCAACTCGTAAAGAGAGTCTGCAGCCATAAGAACCACACCATCAGTCCAGCTGGTTTTTTCTTCGGGCCAGATTACCATATCAGGAAAGGTATAACCGCACCAATACGCGCCGTCTTCATAGTGCTTGTCTATGATCCAGTTGAATATAATCTCCGAAAGACCGGTTTTTCCCATTGCGGCAAGAGCAAGACAGAATTCCGAAGTTTCGGCAATAGTCACCCATGGTCTGTCAGAAACGCACCTTACGCCCTGTCCTTCGATCACAAATTTCTTCCAGTATTGTTCTATTCGCTTCCCCGCAACATCTCCTGTAATCGCACCTGACAGCACAGGATAAAACCAGTCCATGGAATAACGGGATTTTGTCATATTGAAAAGATGAGGGCGGTGACGGATCGCATTTTCAAGATTTTCCATGGCAGTAATCCATCCTGGCCGGGATTTTTCGAGAACATCAGCTATGGCCAGAGCACACTTGAAGCTCATATAAATGGAACTTGAACCAGTCAGCAATGCCATTTGATCAATCTCGCCGTCAGGCATGATGGCCCACATTATCTCCCCTGAATCCCGCTGAAGGCTGATTCCAAATTCAATGGCAGCTTCCATAGTATCCCACATTCGCTCGACAAAGGCTGTGTCGCGGGTAATGAGGTAATAATGGAACAGACCCACTGCGATATATGTGGACATGTTAGCATCCCGCCTTAAAACACTGGGCTTGCCATCCTGGTATTCAGCGTAGAAACTTCCGTCATCAAGCTGAATGTTGGAAAGCCATTCGAATGCCATCCTGGTTTTTTCATAATGTCCGGCTACACAAAGACCCATAGCTGCTTCCACATGATCCCAGGGATCGGTTTTATCCCCTTCTGTCCAGGGAATTTCGCCATTTCGTTTTTGAACCTTTGCAATCGATGTTGCCACCATCTCAATATCGAATGAATCAGATTGAAGCTGTCTGCTTTGGGAGAAATTGAATCCCATTTTTGATTACCTTTCCTGTTACAATATGACAAAGCCTTGTAATATAAGCGTATAAGTTGAAAATTTCAAGACATCATGTCTAAAAAAATATAAATAAACATCTGATTGATATTCATTTGTTTTATGACTTAGGTATGCAGGCAGGCGGAAAGCCAATGCTGTCACAATGTCATATATAGTTGATTGTGGAGTGTGATAATTAGCATATTTCTGTATTGGCATGGTTAAGAGGAAACTTGATTGTGAAGCAAGCCATGTCAGAAGACATGGATAATGGTAAAAAAGTCCGTTGATTGAGATTAAATATTCAAGCGTTTCAAATCAAAAAACATAGCCCTGGCTTGTTTATTTTTATCTTTATCATAAAAAAAATTGAAGTCATTTTTTCTGTAAAAATTGAGTACCTCAGATTTATTGTAAGCGTCCACTGTCAAAAATCTACACCCGGTTCTGTTGTTTGTCCGAAACAAACGCTTTGTCATGTTAATAACAAAAGACCCAACGTGTTTTTTCTGGAATGTTTTATGTACACCAATCCTTGCTATTTTTACCGCTGGATACGATGGATGCCGCTTCTTTTCGTATATATTCGGAATATCAGATGCCTTTTTGAATTTTTCTCTACGAATCGCATCATTGCAAAAAGCAATTAAAGCCACCGGGAAAAGATCATCGTCAATAGTCTTAAATATGTACGTCTCACTTAAAAGCTCTTGCTTGTACTGTATAGCCTCCTGCTTGAAAAACTCATTTAAATCATCATTTCCACAATCAAAAAGCTTTATACATTCAAAATTTTCACATTTCAACAGCTCCCAGCCATCAAATCCGATTCTGTTCCTGCTTTCGATTTGCATTCCTTCACATACTCACGAACCATCTGTAACGCATTGTTTATGTCAGGTGTTGGTATCAAACCCACAGGATGGCACAGACCATCCTCTATCATCTCTGAAAACTTATCAGCGTCTTCACCTTTCAATACTGGTGTTGGTGTTATTGATAGTGCCATATGATACCTCTCTTTCCTGATAAATTTTTTGTTCCTGTAATAAAATTACATTATGAATTGTACGTGTGCAATGACATATTTGTCAATAAACGATTTGATTTTTTTATATGAAAACGAAGCTGAATCCATCACTTAACCAGCATAAACCTGAATTCCCCCACACCCGGTAATTGAATCCAGATGCTTTTTCCTTTCATATTACCGACAATCAATCCCCCTGTTTTAGTGTGCAGCCAGATTTCCTTTCCCCTGACTTCCCATTTGAAAGAAACTTCATTATCATCAAAGGTCCAGACACCTTTTCCATAGGGCTTGAGTTCGAGGATAACCGGAGGCTTGTCCATGTCTGGATTTTGAGCCTCGTACTGCCCGGAAAAATCTCCGGTTTTTCCGCATCCGGTGAAAGCAATCAAAAAAATGATCCAGAGAAATGCAAATTTTTTCATTTATCAGACATCCTTGATTCTCATGATTGATTTTTTCTCAAGATGAAAGAGAGTGTCGAAAAAATATATATGAATCGCCATGCTCAACCAGATAAGATCCCTGACAAGGGTAGTCCAGTCCATTTTTTCATCAAGGCTCTTGAAACATCCGCACCCGATGGGAGTATCTCTGATCAGATTCACGACAATTGCAATGGTAAAAACAGCCAGAAGGCCGATTATCACAGAAACGGCAGCTTTTGCCCGAATACCGGATATTAAAAGCAGGCCGCAGATCAGTTCCAGCCAGGGCATGACAACCGCTGTGATATTGACCGACCAGTAAGGAATTATCCGATAACTCGCTATGGTTTCGGCAAACTCGCCAGCGTAGCTTATCTTATACATGGCAGCGTAAATAAAAATCCCCGCAATGTAGAGTCTGAAAGCCAGAGACAGGTATCTATGAGTTACAATTTTTTGTGCAAATTTGAAAATCTTCATTTTTCCAACTGATATCCTTTTTTCTTCCATGCAAAGATACCGCCCTTCAGGACACTGACGTTTTCGTGATCCTCCATTTTCAAACGATGCGCCACTTCTTCATCATACTGCCTGCTTATATTTCTTCCGTATATTATGATCTCTGTGTCAGGGTCTACATTGGAAAATTTCATCATATAAACGATATCAAAAATCGAAGGCGGCATGTTAATCGCAGACAGGATATGTTCCTGTTTATAAAATTCCACCGGTCTTGCATCAACTATTACAGCCTGATTTTTTTTTAACGCTTTTTGGGTTTTTTCGACAGAAATGAAGTCAGGGGCAGGTCTTTTCCATGAGGGTGGAACAACCGGAATACCATTGGGACTTGTCAGGTTGAAAAGCAGGCTCAGAACAATAGAAATGACAAAAAGAAGGGCAAAATCAAGGGGAGCAACCTGGCCGATCCGCTTGACCTCATGATGGATCAAGGATTTGATTCTATCCCCTGCTTTTTCCAGAACGGATATGGTTTGTTTTGCCTCGGTAAGTTCTGTAATTGTCTGCTCAAGCTCAATATTTCTTTTCTCAAGGTCTTTGTTCAGGTTTTGAATTGTTGTAAAAGCTCGTGCGTTTTTGAGGTAAATGACAAAACTGGCGGTCAATGTGAAAAGAAGTTCCTCTTCATCTTCCGTAAACAGGGTCTCTGAAATTTTAGGTCCGAGAAAAATAAATCCCATTGCCTGGGTGTCTGCTGCAAAAAACAAGGCTTTTTCCGGAGTCATGGGAAATTCTATACCGGAGAAAATATTGTTATCCACAACTTTTGAAATGCTCATGGGCAAAAGACTTTTGTTTTCTGCACCGTCAAAGCACCTGAATATCAAGCTGTCAGCAGTTTCCCAGTCAGTTTCCGGGGTTTCAATATCCCCGCGTTCTGCAACCCAGTGGATTTTTGATTCCCTGTCGCAAAAAAGAATATATCCCTGTCCCACGCTGAATGTTCCCATTATCATGAGAAGAAAAGCGTCCATGATTTTTTTCGGATCTGTAAGGCCGGAAAGCTCTCTTGATGTGTCCAGAAGAGCTTTTAAATGAAAATCTTTCCGGTCAAGATTCTCTCTGGTCTTCCTTGCTTCTTCGAGGATTTCCTGATGAGATTCTTTGTAATGTTCAGCATCTGCCATCGTTTTTTTACTTTTTGGCAAGTTTTTTCAATTTTTTATAGAATGCATCCATATCCTTGATCAGTCCGAGGTGGGTATCAAGAATCTTTCCATCAGCAGATACCACCATTGTAAAGGGCGTTCGGGGTTCGCCTAAAAGCTTATGAAATTCGTATTTTAGATCACTTATTACTGGAAATTTATAGGTATTTTTCTCTCTGAGCATCATAATTTCATTTGCTGTTCCTCCTGCGGCAACAGCCAGCATTTTTATCTTGCCGGTATCTTTTTTCTTTTTCAGGCGTTTGAACAATTTGTTAAATTGGGGAGCCTGTTTATAACAGACAGCGCAATAAACGCCGATAATTTCGATTACCATAATGTCCGCTTCTATAGTTTCAAACTCGAAATCTTTTTTGCCGGCAAGACCAAGATATTGAATGTCTTTTTCCATAGACGGGCTTGTAAAGGTGAAATCAGGCAGTATAGCTCCTGATTTCGGTGTCTGCCCACAGATCGCCATGGTCGAATAAAGGAAAAGAGCTGAGAACAAAAACATGGCTTTGATACAGAAAAATTTGGTTTTCATTATTGATCTTCCTTTCATGTGCAAAAAATCAATCAGCGAGAGCATCTTCCAATGCAGGATGAATTTTTACGAGTTTTGTGATTCCTGCAATATCGAACATTTTTGAAAAATTTTCAGAAAGTCCGGCCATGACCACATTCAGACCTTTTTTGCGTGAATCGAGCAGAAGCTGGGTCAAGATAGCAATCCCTGCTCCGTTTATGGCTGAGTTATGGCTGAACAAAATAACAATTTTTTGTTTTTCTGCGTTTGCAGCTTCATCCCATGCCTTGCCCAATGCCTCTTCGGAACCTGAATTCACGTTTCCAAGTATCTGAATGATAACAGCGTCTTTGCGAATCTTAACTTCAACCTCGTTTTTATCTGATCTTGCAAGGTTGAGTCTCCCCTTTGCCCTTTTCAATGCCTGATCAAGGGCATGTCTCTGGATCGGTTTATTTATAAAATCAGTAGCATCCAGACTAAGTGCTTTTATAGCCAGATCCATATCTCCATGACCGGTGATAACGATTACCTCGGTCATCGGTTCGATTTCTTTGATTCGTTTCAAAACTTCGATTCCGTCCATTCCGGGCATTTTCACATCGGTAAGCACAAAAGGGGGGTTTTCATTTTGAAAGACCTGAATGCCTTCCTCCCCGCTTTCGGCTGTCAGAACCTGGTATCCGTATGCGTTTAAAAACAGACGAAACATATGAAGGGTTGGTTTTTCATCATCTATTATAAGTATTTTATCCATTATCTGCTATTTCCATATCTTTTATGAGTATCCTTTTTCACAATTTTGTTCTCGTTTCCAAGCCGCAGTTTTTGAAATCATTATCCGAAAGTCAAAAAAAAACAATGAAAAATGTTCCGCTTCTAATGAGTTACTTGGCAATGCACTATGCAGCTTTCGGAAAGATCAGCTTGAAGGTGGTTCCCACACCTCTTGTGGATTCAATTTGTATTTCTCCTCTGTAATCTTTTATAATTCCATAAGTTATGGCCAATCCAAGCCCCATATCCTGGCCTGTTTTCTTTGTTGTGAAAAAAGGCTCGAATATTTTTTCTTTCACGGCTTCAGGTATTCCGTTGCCGGTGTCACTCACTGCGGCTATGACCTTATTATCTTCATGGCCGGTTCGAATTGTGATTACACGATCTTCTGATTTCAAAACACCTTTTTCATTGATCGAATCCCTGGCGTTTGTCACCAGATTAAAAAAAACCTGCTGTAACCGATTGTCCTGGGCCAGAATCAGCGTAAGATTTTCAGATAAATCGAGCCGAAATTCTATATTCTGCAACTCGAACTGCCTTCCGACAATGGACAATACACCTTTAATCGAATTGTTCAAGTCAAGCTTTTCTTTGACAGGATCAGCCTTTCTGCCAAATGACCGAAGGGTGTTGATGATTTCAGAAGCCCTGTCAACCTGGCTGCTTATCTCCGTGACCACTTCATAAAGCTGATCTTTGGGGATATCCAGGTCGTTTTCCTTGGCCATCGAAAGAAAATCGCTGCCCAGTTTGATAGCGTTCAAGGGCTGGTTGAGTTCATGGGCTATGCCGGCTGACATCTCTCCTAATGTCTTCATCTTGCTGGCCTGGATTAATTGAGCGTCTTTTTCGATCATCTCGGTAATATCGGTTGTAGCGATGATGATGGCAGGCTCAGTTTTATATGAAATAGGGCAGGCATTAACACTTACGAAAAACTGGTTTCGTCCTTTTTTATAATGGGCCATTTTGGGATAATATACACAATTGGACTGAAGTGCTATATCATCGAATATGGCAAAGCATTCGTTATCATGCTCCGGTCCGAGATCTGAAAAGGATGTTCCGATCAATTCCTTTTTTGTATAACAATAAACTTCCAGAGCTCTGGGGTTAGCATCAACAATGCGGAAAGTACTGCATGAAACCACAAAAATAGGATCAGGGCCGTTGTCGAACAGAGAACGATATTTTTCCTCGGATTCTCTGAGCCTTCTTCTGTAAAATTTTATACCCCGCACCATGTTTTTAAAAGAATCGGTCAGCTGTATAACCTCATCTCCTTTGCGCCTCCGATAATCAACACAATTGAGGCAAGCCTGGTTTTCATCAGGAATGTCTGTCGGTAAATCAAGAGTTTCGTTAGGTCTCCAGCATAGATGATCAGGGCCTTCATAGGCAGGACAGTCTGTCGGCTTCCATTTATATTCTCCCGGATCAAGGTTGATATCAAATTTTCCCCGGCTCAGATCGTCCGACATTTTAGTAAGTTTTGCCAGTGGCATGCTGATATACCGGGAAAGCCAGTGGCTGATGATAAAAATTATGATAATGACAAGGGAGATGAAACCTAAAAAAGTAAACCTGAGTTTTGACACAAGATTGTCGATATGTTCTTTGCTCAAACCAACATGAACAGCGCCTATGAGATAAAGCCCTTCTTTCATGGGAACAGCTATGTCATAGGCTGACTGGTTTCCCATATGAACCAGCTGAACGCTGTTGGAAACATCTGCGGTAACTTTGTTGGCATTTTGCAGATTTCTGGGAAAAGGCCGTGTAAACGTATGACTTAACACATCATCATGCTCATCTGTAATGAAAATATATGAAATCAGGCGATACCGCTCTCGAAGTCTTGCTTCATCAAAGATAAGGGTCAGGAGCATAGGTATGTTTTTATCAAGTACATAGCCGCTGCCTCTTTCCGCTATTGAATGAGCTATAGCAGTTCCCCTGAGTTCAAGCTCGGAGGTCAGGGAAGAAACCAGTATCCATCTGGATAAAAGCGCTATCACCGCACTGATCATCATGATGACAAAGAGTGTGGAAAAAAAGATTTTGTTTTTAAGGCTTATGTCGGATAATTTTTTCATTGATTTGGATAAATTTTTTTTACATGCCTTTTTTAGGGTGAGGATCTTTATTTATGATCGCTTTTTTTACTATTCTCCAATCCTGAAGAAGAATGAATCTGCCGTTAACCAGCCTGGTGAAAAAAACGCTGTCCATGCCCTGGTGATCTATCGGGCTGAAAGATATAACTGTTTTAGGCCCTAACGAAAAATTACTTATGGATTCAATGGCATCAATGAAGCCTTCACGGGTCAGGTTTTTTCCTGCCCTTCGCAGCCCTTCCACCAGTACTCTGGCGTTGATATATCCTTCCAGTCCCACGAAATTGGGTTCATCTTCGGGAAACCATTTTTTCAAAAGTTTTGAATACTCCGCAATACTTCCATGAAGATACGCCAGTTTTTCCCCTTCGGGTGGAGGAACCACCTGGGACAGTATGACAATACTGTCATCATTCCTGCCAATTCTTCTTGCCAGTTCTGACGCACCCACAAAAGATACATTATAAAAAACAGGCGAAAATCCTTTTTGCCCGGCAAGTTTTATGAATCTGGTGCATGGTTCGTAAGTGCCTATCATTACCACGGCTTCCGCCCCTGATTTGATAATTTTTTCAAGCCCTTCTTTTACATCATGAGTTCCCCTTACATAAGAACCACGAGCCACGGGAGCCATACCAAAATCTTTGAGCGCCAGTTCAGTGCCGGTCAACCCATCAAATCCGAATGCATCATACTGGTAAAATACCGCAATTCTTTCCAGCCCCAGGTCTTTTACCAGATGCAGGACCGCAGCCCTGGTTTCCTGATAATAGGATGCCCGCACATTTATCAGATAACGGTTGAAAGGATATCTTAAAGCGTTTGCGCCGGTAAACATGCCGAGAAGAGGAATCCGGGCTTCATCCACCATCTTGATGATCTTTACGGTGGTCGGTGTGCCGACATAACCGAACAGAGCGAAAACATTGTCCTCGACAATAAGTTTCTGGGTGTTTGCCAGGCATTTTGGAGGGTCATAGGAATCATCGTAAAAAATGATTTCTATTTTCCTGCCGTGTATCCCGCCTTTTTCATTCACATGCTCAATATAAGACATTGCCCCGCGCCAGGTTTGTATACCCAGGTAACTTGCGTGTCCTTTCAGAGCCATAGATGATCCCAATACAATCCGGTCGTTAAAAATTCCAGGAGATTTGCGGTCTTCTGTATCAATGTTTTCAACTGGATCACATGATACAAAAAGAACGATCAGAATAATGACAGCAGCCACAAGTTTTCCGAAAGCACCTGTCCTGTGCCGAAAATTTATATTTCGAAACTTAATAGCCCTAAAATTAATAAAACTGGCCGTTCTGCAAATTATCTGCCTTGGGTAAATAATAATCATATTGATAAAAACATATACAAAACCGGGAGAAAAGATCAAGTAATCTTTCCTCCCGGTTTTTTTACTCCTGCTTTAAAAAATAATGATTTATTTAAAATTTCAAGAAGTTATAGAGCATGTGTCAAGATGCCATACTCGTAAAAGGCTTGATCAGTTTCTTGAGTGCAGACTGCCTCGTAACACCTCGAACAGGACGAAAGGCAGCTACCGCTGATTCATGATAAAGATCCGGACTTTCGGTCACAAGATAAATAACCCGGACATCAAGAGGATCAAGCAGAGCCGCTTTGGGATATTTTTCTCTGGCTTTTTCAAGGCGTTTTTTAGCAAGGTCTGTCATTTCTGCCAGATCTCCGAAATTCATAGCCCCGGTGGGACAGGTTTTTACACAGGCAGGCAAAAGCCCGTTATGCACCCTGTCATTGCACATGTCACATTTGGCAATGATACCATCCGGCCCTTTCCTGGGAATGTCATAGGGACATTCCAGCTCATCTGGATCAAGACCTTTTGTGTTGGCGGTATACAAAACAGCACCAGTGGCAGGATCGGAATAGACAGCATCAGGATCGCCAGCCTGGTCTTTGCATGGCGGCTCAATACAATGTCTGCATTGATCTGGAAAAAAGAGCCATTTAAGCTTGCCGTCAACAACTTCCTCTTTCATCCTTAACAGCTTGTAGGTGAAAAAAGAAAGATCTTCTGGATTCTGATAGCTGCCTCTGTTTACAGTCTTTTCGGCAGGCAGGTCGTGCCATTGTTTGCAGGCAACCTGGCAGCCCCGACAGGCTGTACAAAGCGTGGTATCTATAAAAAATGCTTTTCCTTTCATTACAGGTTTCCTCCTTATGTAAGTTTGGCCACGTTCACCATGAATGCCTTAGTTTCCGGAATCCGGGTGTTGGGATCACCGGTTGGCGGAGTCAAAAGGTTTGCGCTTTCTTCCGCCCCTGATTCTGGCCATCTCCAGCCAAAATGCCAGGGAAGTCCTATCTGGTGAATATCCACGCCTCCGATTTTAAAAGGCTTGAACCGCTTGGTCACGATGGCCGAGCATTCAACAGAACCCCTTGCGGATGAAACCTTGACCCGCTCGCCATTTTCAATTCCCCGCAATTTTCCAAGTTCTTCGCTCATTTCCACGAACATCTGGGGCTGAAGCTCCATAAGCCAGGGCTGGGGCCTGGTCATAAGGCCGGTCTGCCAATGTTCTACAACCCTGTAAGTCGTTCCCACAAAGGGGAATCTCGCATCACAGGAAGCATGTGCATCTGCCTTGGTCGAATAAATTGCGGCAGTGGGATTGACTAACTGGCTGTTACCGGAAATCATATTTTCTGCAACAGGACACTCAAGAGGCTCATAATGTTCTGGAAAAGGCCCATCAGCACGTCCTGGACCGTAAATCTGAGCATGACCGTGTGGCCTCATGATAAAGGGGTGTTTGGCCTTGGGATTTGGTTTGCCGTCTTCTGTCAGCATGGGAGGCCAGCCGCCATCGGGAACATCGCCTTCCCATTTCTTGCCGTTCCACGCTATAACCGGATTTTCTTTATCCCAGGGCTGTCCTGAAAGATCGACCGAAGCCCGATTATAAATTATCCTCCGATTGACAGGCCAGCACCAGGAAAACTCAGGATAAAGGCCGATGTTGTTGGAAGCGTCTTTTCCGCTCCTGCGGGCTGACATATTCCCTTTTTCCGTGTAACTGTTGCAATAGAGCCAGTTACCCGACGAGGTGGAACCATCATCTTTAAGATATGCAAAACTTGGAACGAGCGTACCTTTTTTAAACGCTTTGCCTTTGACTGTAATATCTTTGAGAAAATACCCGTTGATCTCTTTTGCCACCTTGTGGGGATCATACTCGCCATGTGTCAGATAATCCCATTTAAGATTTAAGATAGCTTCGGGAAATGCTCCTGGATCATTTTCATAGAGTTTTCTGATTCTATCTCCAAGATCCATGATGATATCGCCGTCGGGCCTGCTGTTACCCAGAGGTTTCGGACCCTGATAGCGCCACTGCATCCACCTGCCGCTGTTGGTGATAGAGCCTTCTTTTTCTACAGAAACACATGCGGGCAGCATGAAAACTTCGGTCTTGATGGTGGATGGATTCATTCCCGGCCCGTTCCAGAAAGAACCGGTTTCATTATCGAACAGGTTGACATTGACCATCCACTTGAGGTTTTTCATACCTTCCCGGTTCTTGCCAGCGTTAGTTCCGCTGCAAGCGGGGTTCTGGCCCCAGGAAAAAAAGCCCTCAATATTGCCCTTATACATTTCATCAAAAAGATCAAGCCATGAATAATGAACCCCGTTATCCACTTTCGGCATCCAGTTATACCCGAAATCATTATGTTTTGTAGCATTTTTCCCAAAAAATGATTTCAAGGTGCTGACCATGTATTTAGGTTTGTTCCCCCACCAGTTAGCTGAAAGTGGATCGTTGGTTTTGGGCGTATTTTTTTCATGATAATCGGAAAGTTTTTTCATGGAAGCCCTGGGCGTTCCAAGATAACCCGGCCAGATATGCCACAACAGGCAGTGGTCAGTCGATCCCTGTACGTTCGATTCTCCCCTGAGCGCATTAACACCGCCTCCGGCCACTCCCATATTGCCCAGAAGAAGCTGGATGATTGCCATAGTTCGGATGTTCTGAACCCCAACCGTGTGCTGCGTCCAGCCCATAGCATACATAATCGTTGCGGCTTTGCCTGTCACGCCGGTTGCGCTATAGGTTTTATAAACCGTGAGAAGGTCTTCTTCGGAAGTTCCGGTAATGCTCGAAACGGTCTTTACATCATAACGGTTGAAATGCTGCTTTAACAGATTGAAGACACAGCGTTCATCCGCAAGTTCCCGATCCATCTTAGGAACTCCGTCTTCATCCATGTCAAATGCCCATTTTTTCTTGTCATAGGCCCTCTTTTCCTTGTCGTACCCGGAAAACAGGCCGTCTTTGAAATTAAAATCCTTGTTTACGATAAAGGGCGCATTGGTATATTGGCGGACATATTCGTAATTATAAAGCTTGTTGTCCATTATGTATTTGATCATACCGCCCAGAAAAGCGATGTCGGTTCCCGATCTCAGAGCAGTATAAAAGTCAGCTTTTGCAGATGTCCTGGTAAACCTGGGATCAACATTGATGAGTTTTGCCCCGTTTTCCATGGCCTCTGTAACATATTTAAACGATATGGGATGATTTTCAGCAGCGTTGCTTCCCATGATGAGAATGCAGTCGCTGTTTTTGATGTCGATCCAGTGATTAGTCATAGCACCGCGTCCAAACGACTCTGCCAGAGCCGCAACAGTAGCGCTATGTCAGATACGTGCCTGATGTTCTATATAAACAAGTCCGAGAGCACGCATCAATGTCTGATAAATCCAGCACTCCTCGTTATCCATAGCAGCACTTCCCACGGAAGCAATCCCTGTGGTTCGATTTACTACCTGATCTTTATCGTTTTTCTTCGTGAATGTAGCATCCCGTGTTTCCTTCACACGTTTGGCTATTTCATTAAGCGCCCAGTCCCAGGATACTTTCTCCCATTTCTTGGAATAGGGGGCTCTGTACATGGGTTCGGTCATCCTGTTATCGTTTTCAGTCAGCTGAGAAATCGCAGCACCCTTTGCACAGAGCGATCCCCGGTTGATGACATGATCCGGATCTCCTTCGATATTGATAACCCGCCCGTCTCCCTTCTTGCTGGTATGGACAATAGCACCGCATCCCACAGCACAATAGCAGCAGATCGTGGTGGTTTCCTTGGCATAGCTGGTCTTGATCATCTGCGCGTGGGATTTGACAGGAGAAAGATCGAATCCCAACTGACTGACAGCCACGCCCGCTGCCGTCGCGCCGGTGATCTTCATGAAATTCCTTCGGGTAACCTCCATAATTCCCTCCTTTTTAAGATTGATGATAACACTTCGCTTCTTTTTTGAACGCTGATAAGTCTGATCTCGTGCATTAAAGTTTGTTTTGGTAATTACTCCTTGATTGCATGTTGATTCTGGATCAATAAATAACCCATAATTACATCAGTTCCTTGATAATTACATCTGACAAAATGTGCAAAACCGTTGTTTTTCGGCATAATTTCAGTATGTTTATAATGATTGGTGAATCTTGTCAATGTTTTAAATTTCGTTCATTGTTCATGGGATTCAAGAGATATTGAGAAGGGATTTTTCTCCATTCAAATAATTTTGGCTTGATTAATGTAACAAGCTTGGTTACACTCTTTAAATGATCAAATCTTTTCACGGCAGAAAAACTGAAGGCTATCATTGAATACAGGATATTTAATTATGATTCCAAAAAACAAACCCAGTCATCCCGGTGTTTTCATCCGGGAATTCATATTGGAGGAATTCAAACTTAACCAGAAACAACTATCCGAATATCTTGGCGTTTCGCGCAGAACGATAAATCAGCTTGTAAACGGCAAGAGGAAAGTGACAGCAGACATCGCATTACGTCTGGGCAAATTTACTAACACCAGTCCCAGGGTCTGGACAAATCTGCAAACGACATTGGAATTATGGGAAGCTTCGCAACGTACAACGATGTTACCCATTGAGCAGATCGAAACGCATATTCAACCTCATTCATAGGCTGTTGGAGGCTTCAAAGATTTTGGATAGAAGTGGATATATCCGTTCATTTTATCTCCTTCCAGACTAGGCGGTCGAATCCCACGGCAACAACGCAAAAGGTACGCAAATTCAATATCTCTTTATGTTTTGAGTTCAAGCTCCTTCGATATTTTTCAAGCATTTTTTTCGATTCCGCAATCTTTTTTTTGACCGGTTTCAATGCCGTAAGTTTTTCGTAAGTCATCTGGCTGATCATCTTGCCGGTCAGTTCATTTGCTGCCAGTTCGACATACTTGAATTCAATGAGAAAATCGAGCAGGCGGTATTCGCGCATGTCAGGCCGGACGATCATGGTCATATCCGCATAATGCCGCTCAAGTTCATTTTCGGATTCTGTAATATAAAAGATGTCGTTGAACAAAAGGACAAGAAAGATCGTTTTTATCGTGAGTTCATTCGCCCATCTGTAATCACGGTTGTCGTATATTTTCAAACAATGTTGTTCAATAAAATCACACACAGGCTTCATATCACCCGTACCGTAAAAATTTTCCACTATGCCTGATGCTTCATTTCTGTTCGTTTCAGGCAATAGAATCTCTGAGAGTCGTTCAAGATAAAGCCTTTTCACCACAAGGTTGGGAATTTTTAATATATGCTTCCCGCCTTTTGTCCGCCCCCCGAATGTCAATACGCCGAAATAATAGAGTAAAGATATCATGAAAACGTCATCTTTGACAGCATTCATCATGTCCTCGACTCCGAAACGACGTGAAAGCCTGTGAAGGCTCAAAGGTTTCTTATCGTTCAATGCATCCACGATCACCTGCCCGCCCTGGGGCAGCCTTGAGATGTAGGTGATTTTTCCCCTGTCCATTGCCATGTTCTCATCAAGCATTTCTTCTGGATATTCGCAATCTGATTGAAAAGATTTCATGAAATAAATTGCTAACGTGGGGTTATAGATAAAACCGATGCTTTTGTGTCCGAAGCGATATCCGTTATAATATTTTTTCATCATATTAAGAGCCTGGGCCAGTTCATCTGAAGACATACCGCATTTTTCGACTATGCTTTTCAATGTGTGATCTATCTCAGTTTCAAGAAAACCGCACAGGTCGTTGAACTGCGGTTTTAAATAAATGCTTTCAGCAATGTTATGTCCGCTCGTGATATCGCTCATAACGACCGGCGAAACTCCCGTGATAAACGATCTGGTCAGCCCCTGGCCTTCGGTGGCGGATTTTACGACCTTGAACAGGCTTTTCAAGCATCCTTCTCCGTAAACCAGGGCTTTATACCTGCTCTGGCTTATCTTTCGGCTGCCCATCATCACTTCATTGGCAAAATTGTCATATTCATCAATCAAAAGATAAAGCTTGTGAGATGTCTGCCGGACAGCCAGCAATAAAGATTGAAAGGATGCAAGCGCATCTTCGGGATAAATTTTTATTTTGATAGGCAGCAGATTTTTGTAATACAGGGCGAAATCTTCAATGCTGCCGTTTACATACCGATACAAAGCCTGCTGAATTTCTTTAGGCTCGCCTGTGGAACTGACTGCGGAAAAATCCCATTTCAGTACAAAAAACCGGTTATGCAGGTCAGTCGGATTTTTCCCGATGTTCAGGTTGCCGAACAATTGCGTAAATTCGCCTGCTTTTGCAATGTCATAATAATTTTTCAACATGGAGAGCAGAAGAGTTTTTCCGAATCGACGCGGCCTTAAAAAAAGCAGGTGAACCCCAGCCTCTTCTATCAAAGGAATCCGGTCTGATCTGTCGATATAAAAATAGTCCTGTGTGATAAGCTCGTGAAAATCGCTTATTCCATATGAAAATTTCATGCATGTCTCCCTTGCCTTTGGAAAAAACGTATTGTCAAAAGGGGGTTTTTCATGAAAACGAAAAAACCCTTATTTTACAATCGGAATTACCGCAGTGATAATACCGAAGATGAAAAAGAGGGTTCCAATGAACAATCGTATGTATTTTAGTTTCCGGGCTTTCAAAAAAGCTTTTTTCCATGAACCAGGCTCGTTTTTGCCAGTTTCATATTTTTCCGGAAAAATCACGAGAATCATGCCGATAATTGACAATGCCCACCAGAGAAAGGGCAGATACCAGATAATGCCGGTAACCGTGGATTTTCCAATGGAGAGCCTGAGCGCCCCAAGATAAAGCCCGGATGTGGTAGCGGTCGCACCCAGAAGAAATTTAGCCGTGTCTTCGATCCTCGCTATGCCTTCCACTGGTTCCTTGTATGATTGTTCCTGATAATACTTTTCTTCATCCGTCATTTTACGGGAAGGAATTTCTTCGATTCTTTCGTATGAATTCGCCCTGCTGTTCTCGTTATTTGACATTTTTATTATCCTGTTTTTTTATTATTCGAGCCACAATTTATGAAAAGGATTTCCGGATAACGTATCCGCATAAACATTTATTTTTGACCATTTCTTCAATCCCTGAGCCTTTGAAATCAAGATTGAAATGAAATCAAGGTGGTTTTTAAATCATGAAATCCTTTAATCCTTTCAATCATGGTTCAGGATGTTATTGATTTCAATTCCTCCTCAACCTTATCCACATTCGGAAAACCAGCCTGTTTCCCGACATTTACTGCCATTGTCAGAAGTTTTATAGCTTCTTCTTTGTTGCCGATTTCGGCTAAAACAGAACCTAACGTTTTGCCCACATGGAAAAGCCCCATTGCATTCTTTGTTTCCATTGCAATAGTAAAAGCTTCTGACCAGAAATTAATCGCTTTTTCCAAATCGTCGGAGTTCTTGGCAATAGATGCCATATTATGAAGCGTCGGGATCATCCCGGATTTGTCTCCTATTTCTCGTCTGATAAGGAGGCTGTCTTCAAGGTATTTCAGCGCTTTTTCATAATTCCCTCTGTCATGATAAATCTGGCCGATGTTGTTGAGGGTTGTGCCTTTCTTTTCTTTGCTTACAGCAACCGGCAGGGCGCGTTTGTATGAATCGAGAGTATTTTCAAGAAATCCAAGCATTTGTTGACATAGGCCATACTTATTTAAAGCCCACCAGGGCGACGGAGGATCATCTCTTTTCACTATTTCCTCAACCAGCCGATTTGCTGCAAAAAAATTGCTTTTACTATAATAAAAAATGGCAACGCCTCTGGCCAGTTCATCGGCATCCACATGATTTTCCGACTTACGAAAATGATGGATTGCCTCGACATCATCGATCAACAACCTTGAAACATATTTCCCTTGAGACCAATGATATTTCCCCATAACCTCATGCAGTCCCTTCAATTCCACATCATCGAACCCGCTCTTTTTCATCCGGCTCTTTGCTTATCGCATCTTTAAGATTAGATTCTTCCTCCCCGTCAAAAGCTTCTTTTCTCAATGGCTCAAAAAGTTTATCAAGATCGAAAGGAGCCTGGAAACCCATGATCCGCGCATCCGGCAGTTTTTCCATCAAACCTCTGGCAAAAAGCCCTGCAAGGGCAGTCTTTCCCACGCCACCGGGACCTGTGAACATCACCCGTGGATGAGTTCCGTCAAGAAAACCCCTCAGATGCTTTCGAATTTCCCGCCTTCGACCGATAAAGGAAGAGCGTTCCGGAAGCAGAATGGTTCCGTCTCCGATCAAAACCGACGGCAGGCGCGGACGTTCCACAAGCTCGGCAGGCAGGTTCGTATCCACCATCGGGCCGTCTTTTGTTCTGTCCAGCAGAACAGGCAGAGTCCATTGGGCATAAGGATCTTGCACCACAGCTCCCTGACCTGCATCCTTGCCATTTGAGCCTCCAAGCCATGCGCCTCTGGCAACCTCTGCTCTGGCGATGCTCACAGACCGCCCCAGATCTTCGCCAAGTGCCAGCCTGCGGAAAAGCTCGGCATTAAAAACCGAGGCAGCAGCGTCCAGAACGGAAAGACGCATTCCGAGAACACGGGCAAATCCGCTTTCATGAAGAATTCTTGCAACATTTGAAATGGAATTTGCGCTCTGCTCATGTTTCGCACTCCGGCACGCTGCAAGAACCATCAAATCCGGGCGATGTCCTTTTGGCAGGTTTTTGAGGGCATCGGCCAGAACGCTCCCCGCAACAGGTGCGCTTTCGTATGTTGACTTATCCTCAAAAAGCAGGCCCCATTCTTTTTCATTCTCCAGATTTTTGGCATATGTTCCATGCATGCTCAAAATCACCGCATGAAACCGCTTTTCTTCCAGAAGTTTTACCAGAGTTTCCAGCGCCCCGTCTTCTGCCACCTCAATATGAACCTCGCCCCTACGCAGATGGCTGTCTAAAGCCGTATAGAGAAGTTCCTCCTCTTTTTCAAAATCAAGACGGCCTTTATGATCGAGTCCTTCAGGGGATGAGACAAAAAGAAGGATACGAAAGGGCAAAGCATTTTTTTCAGGAGTTTTGAGCCTGCCCTTTCTGTATCGAACACATCGAGAAACCACGCACCTTGTCTTCCGGCTTAAAAAGCCAATCTCCGGATTCTCATGATACAAAAGTTCCCAGGGAAAATGCTGAAATCTGCCTCCTGTCACTATAAAGCGAACAGATCTCTCATCATCCAGCGCATCCTCTATGGCATCCAGCACGGTTTCAGCATCCAGGCCCGAACATTTCCACAACAGGCTTCCCATCTGTTCCAGTATCCCGGTTTCGGCAGCCGGTTTTGTTCCGCCATAGGGATTGTCCAGCATCCATTCCAGGGTTTCTGCCTGCTTTTCGAGCCAGGCAGCATTTTCATCGTTTATCTCAGGTTCTATAATAAACTCGAATTCATCTTTCATTGGCTTCATTCCTTTGGATTAATTACTTGACCAATCTGCTTCTGAGAAGAATCTCTTTTTCGATATATTTCCGGGGTATGGTTATCATCAGCTTTTCACTGCAATACATACATTCCACCATCACATCACCGCTCCCTTCTTCATCTGAATCTGATGAATTCAGGGGAAAACGCACATGAAAAGTTTTCTTACAGCCATCACAATGGATTTTAAAGGTTTTTTCCGTATCGGACATTGATATTATCTCCTGGTAAAGGATTATATGGTTACAAGAACTTACGACTCACGAATTATTTGTCATGAGTCTTAAATGAATTGAGTCTTACCCATAAATGAAATAGAGTTATAGAATCATTTTGTCTGGAATTTACAGAAACAAATTTTGCTGTAACCGGCTTTATATACGTCTTTTTTAATTGATCTTTCTTTGTCCAGTTTACAAGAGAATGAAATTTCTTTTTAATCAGATCGTTGACCCATGAATTAATCAGATCATACCAGTGAAGAGAATCATGTTCCTGCACATAACCGATAATCGCTCCATACTTCAAATTTCTGCCGTGTATCCCCTGTTTAAATCGTTCGACTCCGCCACAGGATACGTATTTCTTTTTTCCATCTTTTTTGGTTTCAAATCTTCCGAGCAGGTATTCCTTTGATCGTTTAGCTCCCAATTTATCTAATCTTTTTGCCTCCATCGAAAAAAAAGACTCATTATTGGTGTATGTTTTTGATTCGATTACAATCCCCTCTTCCGCTTTGCTGATAGTTCCGATATCGACTTGAGGGCTGTCGCCTCGTTCGGGGTTTTCCATATATTCTTTATCGAACCAAAAAGGGCATTCCTCTTTAGAGACATTATGATTCAATATCATAACAAGCTTCTGAGTCAGACCTTTTTCATTCTTAATCTTTGAATCAGAATATTTGTCTGCAAATATTATCAATTGCCTTTCGACAAAATTCACGACACATAATACAGAGGTATCCGGCTTCAGGCCTTTTATTACGCCTGATTTCACTGATTGACGTGTATCGACTAACATATCTTAATATCCTTGAGCTACCAGGTCATTGAAAGTTTCATCAGCATCACGAATTGCCATAGATCGCAGCCAGAAGCGAGTTTGCTCAGGCTTGATTAGGAAAATAGTGTTATCATCATAAAGCCTCAATATTCTGACAATTCTTGCGTTCGTACTTACATTGTTCCTTATCAGTTTGTGCAAATCCGATTCAAGGTCATCTTTTCTTCTTTTCAGAATTTCAGGCTTGTCCTTATAATAAAACGGAAAACAAATAAATGAATCGGTTTTAATCGGCCTATGAGGTTTGAAGTTGTGATATACGGAATTGAGAACCCTGCAATAAACATCGGCAAACTGATCAAGTTGCTTATTGTTAACAGGTTTTTCAGCAATAGATTTTTCACCGTTTCTGCGAAAGTCAAGCATATAGTCCAGAACATCGTCTACCAGTATTCTTTCAATTATGGAAAGTTCGAGTTCCTTTTCATCTTCGGGAAATGGCAGACTTTCAATATCTTTTTTGAGAAGAGCGGTTACGCGTCCGATCATATATAGTCCGCTCAACGCGGCAGGATAAAAAAGATAATCTCTGCTATTTTTTATGCGCCTCTCAATCTCCATCAATTCGTCAATTTGATTTCTCGGTGCGTGAATACCTAAGATTTCATGCGTGAAAGAAAGATCATCATTTCTAAATTCAATAGGTATTGATTTCTTGGCAATTGCCTCTTTAATCAACACATGAGGCCCTTTAAAAATATTCTGGTTTTTTTTCCGGTTCCTTGTAAAGTACATTTCTTTCAGAATATCCAATTGAAACTCGTTAATTCCTTTTTCAGTAAAAGCATCTGTGGAAAGCGTTTTTTTTCCGGTAAGAAAAGCCGCTTTTTTATATTTTTTCTTCAACTCTGTCAATCTCTCCTTTTCTATTTGAGATAGGCATTTCTTATTAGCTTCAAGTTGAATTAATTCATCTCTTTCTTTTCCATTACCACCAACAGTGAACCCTTCTCCAACTTTCCATCCGTGTTTGTTTTCCCGGTCTTTTAAATAATCACCAAAGCATCTCATTGTTCCAAATCTTTTTATAAGATGATGTAATCTTCCACCGCCAAGCAAATTAGCTTTCCAAATCAGCCTGTTTTCCATTGCTTCATTGTGCGATACTTTATGAAAATCATAGTGATCCAGTTCGAAGTACAGTTTTTCCTTGACAGGTTTTGTTCTTCTCACTGTCACATGGAGAATATCTTCACCGGATGGATCTTGTTTTTTTGCGAAAACTGCTGCTGTTGCAACATTTACACTTTCGAAAAGAATTTGGCTTAAACATGTAAAATCTATTATTTGAGCTACTTGGTATGTCTTTAAAAAGTATTTCCTGAACTTTTTAGAGGTATTGTTATATAAAAAAGAGCCGGAAGGCAGGATTAAACAGAGCCAGGAACCAGGTTTACAAAGGTTCATAGCCTGTTCCAGAAACAGCAAGGCTATTTGCCTGCCAGGCAGTTTCGGTCTCGACTTTTCTTTTATTTTTCGTTTCTCTATTTTCTCAGCTTCTGGTGTCAATGTTCGTATAAAAGGAGGATTTCCTATCACAAGATCGAATTCGGATCGAAAATGTTTTTTATTTATCAATTCAAAAAAATCTTTGCTGATAAGATTGCTCTCCAGCAGATTGTCGAATTTTAGATTTTCCCATATCACCTTTGATGACAGTTCATCCAATAAAGCCAGGCTCAAACTGAAAAAAGCCAGGCGCACAGCCTCCTCATGCTTGTCCACGCCAAAAATATTATTTTTGATAATTTGTTTTAATTCATTTAAATCTGTGGCATCCGGTTTTTTCCAGCCATTCCTGATTCTCCACCAATGCAGCATCCTGCGAAACGCTGCAACAAGAAATACACCGGAACCGCAGGCAGGATCGATGACTTTGAAGTCAGTTTTGTCAAAGTCGGAAAGAGGCATCATTTCATCAATGAGGAAGTTGACCAAATACGGAGGGGTGTAAACAATGCCTTTTCTGGATTCTAAAAACTCCTCATAAATATTGCTGATCAATTCTATCGGAAGGTCATTGAATGAGTACAATCGCCAAAAAGTATATTGTCCCTTATCGGTTTTTCCCTCGAAAAAATCGGCGAATGTTTCAAGATCCGAATTTTGCAGGATTTTTCGTTCCTTTTTATCATTCCATTTAAATATATCGCCATTGAGACAATCCGAACTGCTCAGATGATCGAACAATTTGAGACAGCCCCCTTTTTTTCTCAGAACTCCTGTGAAAGTATCAGTACCCCTTGAAAAAGATTTGAAGAATCCGGGAGGAAAAACCGTATCGTTATTTTCATCAATCCGTTCCTCCAGATATTTTACAAGAATCGACATGACCAGAAGTTTTTGAGCTATATCTTCTTTTAAAATTTTGCTTTTAATTATTTTTTTCCTGGTTTCTTTTAATTCGCTCAACAATTTCATATAGGCGCTTTCTTTTTGCTTAAACCTGTCTTTATATTCAGGATTACGCCAAAATGAACCATTGTCAAAAAATTTTGCCGAGAAATTTTTCAGCTTCCGCCTGTCTATTTCTCTTTTTATCTTCGAGGCCAACCTGATTTTTTCAAAAACCGTAACCGAGATTTTGCCCGTCTCAGTGTCGAATTCAGGTTTTTTCAGGCAGCTGAAAATTTTCACTTCAGTTTTTAAGAAAACGAAAAAAAGCGGAACCTGGCCTGAATTCCATAGTTTTTTATATAAATCGGCTATTTCAGTTTCATTTTTTTCATTTACGGTATAATCATAAATAAAAATTTGAGGAACCGGGGGTCTTTTATCATCGAAGCGCCGGAAGTATACCGCATCCGCTCCGTATTTCATTGCATATTCAAGGGAAATCCTTTCGCTGTCATCCCAAGTATTGGTGTTATCTTCGACAAAAACCAGGCCGGGCGCTTTCCCAGTTTCTGATATCATGTCAAATTTCTTCAGGATATTCATGAAATCATTGTCGGGAATTTTTTTCATCACTGCCTCTTTTCAAGTTCTTGATTATTTAACACGCATAAAATAATAAATATTACCAATAACCATCATGTAATCGAAAAAATGCAATGTCAAAGAAATTTTTTTCATTCACTCTTTTTTTTATGACAATAGCATCATATCTGTTTTTTCTAAAACGAAAAATACCTTATCCAAATCCAACAATCGGATATACCGCAGAGAGAATGCCGAAAAGAAGTATTCCCGTAAACATCTGCTTATATTTTCGCTTCTGCGCTCATTCCACCATCACATCACCGCTCCCTTCTTCATCCGAATCTGATGAATTCAGGGGAAAACGCACATGAAAAGATTTTTTACAACCGTCACAATGGACTTTAAAGGTTTTTTCCGTATCGGACATGAAGATTATCTCCTGGTAAAAGATTATATTGATTACCGTTTTTGAACCGCAGATAATCATGATAAAAATGATGTTCATGATACGACTTTTGGGTGGCATTGATCATATTTATCAAAAAAATATCATGATTATCTGCGGTTCAAATATCGGGCATTACAAACCGCCCGGATCGAACTTTATTTGGAGGATTCAAGCACAAATTGTAAAGAAAAGCAACATTTCAGGGAATGCAGTTTGGTTGAATCAAATTAAACCTGATTCCTCTTCTTGCGCCAGAACACGGATTTGTTCTTTTCGAACAGAAGCGACTATATGAGGAGAGTGAGTGGCAAGTATTATCTGATTATCGTTTTTATCTGCAAAACCCTGGTATATCTGCGTTATTCGATTCTGCCAGTTAGGATGCAGAGAGCTTTCGGGTTCGTCAATCAAAATTATGCTATCTTTAATATCGGAAAGGTGCAATGTAAAAACCTTTGTGATTAGTTCCTGTTCTCCACCCGATAAATCCTCTATTTTAATTTTTGCAGGTGAGTTGTTTCCGAATAACACTTCTTTGTTTCTATCAATGCCTTTAAATTCTATTTTCAGTTCGAAATCCTGAAAAACGGAATTCAAAATCTCCTGCGTAATTGAGTAGGCTTCGCTGCCTTTCTTGTCTTGTTCATAAATCAAATCGTCAATGAATTGAAGGATTGTGTCTTTTGCAGTTTTTTTATTGGAAATTCCGGCTTCATGGAAGATGATATTTTCATATTCTGGCAATGCAACATCACTACGATACTTCATAACATCGGAAAAATCTGATTTCAATCTTTCATTGTTGATGGTATAAATTTTTTTATCATTGTCTTCTTTTTGTTCGATTTCAATGAAACTATCGTCTGAAATATCTTTGTTTTTGAAAGTATGAAAAATAAAATCCCTGAATAGCGTGGTTTTCCCGCTTCCGTTCAGTCCCGCTATGACCACAAGATTCTGCGCTTTGCCGTTATAGGTGAAATCCAGATTGAAATCCTGAAAGATTTTGAGATTATCAATATATAATTTTCTAATTTTCATAGCTTTTTTTATCCTGTGAGCAGGTTGTCAAACCTTTCTTTCAATCACATAATCGGCAATATCGAAAAGAATATTTCTTGCAGGGCAGGAATCGAAAATTTCAAGTTCTTTTTTTGCCGTATCGATATGAAATAAAGCCTGTTTTCGAGTATAGGCAATACCGTCGTATTTATCGAGCAGTCGAACTAACTGGTCAAAATCATCTTCGGAAAAATTCTTATCTTCAATCACATTAATCATATATTGTCGATCTTTTTCATCCGCTTTCTGAAGAGCGGAAATCAAGGGCAGGGTCATCTTGCCTTCCCTTAAATCTGCTCCTACTTTTTTTCCCAGAGATTCTGTATCTGAAGTATAATCAAGCAGGTCGTCGGCCATCTGAAAGGCATAGCCCATGTGAAGTCCGTAGTTTGCAAGTGCGGCTTCTTTCTTTTTGTCCACATCCGCAATTATAGCGCCGATCTGACAGGCTCCCTGGAGCAGAACCGCTGTTTTCCTGCGGATTACATCCATGTATTCTGCTTCGGACAGAGTAATGTCCCCTTTTTTCATCAACTGGTGGATTTCGCCCTGTGACATATTCTCCGTTATTTCGGAAATTACGCTGATTACCTCAAGCTTGCCGGTTTTTGTGCCGATTGAAAGGGAACGGGCGAGCAGAAAATCTCCGGTAAGCACCGCTGTTGCATTGCCCCATATGGAATTGGCAACAGGTTTTTTCCGGCGCAGATCTGCTTCATCTACTATGTCGTCGTGCAGGAGGGTTGCAACGTGCAGATATTCGAATACAGTCGAAAATGTGTAATCAAGATCCCCTTTGTAATTGCACAGCCTGGCTGCAAGTACCATCAAAAGGGGACGTAATCGCTTTCCCCCGCTGAACAGGATGTGGCTTGCCGACTGGGTGACTACCTCAAGATGTGCGCCCAGGTTTTCTTTCAATGCTGTCTCTATTTTTTCAAGATCATTTTCAACCTGGCTGAAAATCTTGTGTTTCAGTTCCTTCATACCAGTTCTCCGATCAAATCGTATTCCAGAGCATCTGTAACAAGTACATCAGCGAAAGAACCGATTTCAAGTATCCTGTCTTTTGAATGAACATAGGTGATACCATCCACTTCAGGAGCCTGAAACCTGGTTCTGCCGATATACAGATCAGGTTCCGGGGATTCTTCTATCAAAATTTGAAAAGTTTTATCGATATGCTTTTCGAGTTTTTCCGAGGAAATTTGCAGCTGGATGGCCATGAGTTCGTCCCGACGAGCTTCCTTAATATGCTCAGGCACATGATCGGGCAGTCTGTGGGAAGGCAGATCGACAGAATCCGAATATGCGAACACTCCGAGGTGGTCAAAACGAATCGTTTCGACAAAAGATTTCAAAATTTCAAAATCCTTGTCGGTTTCTCCCGGAAAGCCGGTGATCAAGGTGGTTCTCAAAACAGCCGCAGAATCTTTTTTTCTGATGTTTTCAAAAAAGCGTAAAAGACCGTCGTGACTGCTCTGCCTGCCCATTTTTTTCAGGATGCTATCCGAAGCGTGTTGAACCGGGATATCATAATAGGAACATATGCCCGGATAATCTGACACCACCCTCATGACTTCGTCATTTATGCTTGTGGGGTGGCCGTATAAAAACCTGATCCAGGGTTCTGGCCTGTGGTTGGAAATTCTGGAAATTTCTTTGAGCAGACGGGCAAGATTTGCGTCCGGGTTGTCGTCCGGATTATCAATGTCTGACCCATAAGCTGTGGTGTCCTGGGATATGAGGACAATTTCTTTTGTGCCAGCTTTTATAAGATTCGATGCTTCTGATACGATATGATCAAAAGGTCGGCTTTTCTGCTTTCCTCTGAGTTTCGGGATGATGCAGTATGTGCAATGACTCGAACAACCTTCTGCTATTTTAAGATAAGCGGTATATGACAGAGTGGGAATTCGATTTGGCTCCATCTGCTCGACTTGAATGGTATCCGGGTCAGGCAGTAAGCATTTTTTGTCGGTTTTACCATCTGCCGCTTCAATGATACGGCCAAAGGCTCCAGTGCCAAGAAACACATCGACTTCAGGCAGGTTTTCCACAATATCTTTTCCATATCGCTGGGGCAGACAGCCCGCTACAACCAGATGTTTGCAGGCTCCTGTTTTCTTCAATTCAGCGAGTTCAAGGATTGTTTCTATGGATTCGTCCGCTGCCGATTCGATGAAACTGCATGTATTTATGATAATAGTATGAGCAAGGCTCGGGTCATCACAAATTTTCCATCCGTTATTTTGAAGATCGGTCAGCATGTTTTCGCTGTCCACCTGGTTTCTAGCGCATCCGAGATTGACCAGGTGGACTTTCATGGATTCATCTTTTTTGCCATCTTTTGTATCAGGGTATTTCATCCGGCCAACTTTTTTACTTTATCTGTTACAATTGGCAATATCTCAAGAAGATCGCCCACGATTCCATAGTCGGCCACTTTGAAAATTGGTGCATCTGGATCTTTGTTAATGGCAACAATGACCTTTGAAGAGGACATACCTGCCAGATGCTGGACAGCGCCTGAAATTCCGCAAGCTATGTAAAGGCTGGGAGAAACTACCTTGCCGGTCTGGCCCACCTGATCCGCATGGGGCCGCCATCCTTCGTCAACTGCCGATCTGGACGCGCCCACTGCACCTCCAAGAGCATCTGCCAGTTCTTCGACAGCAGCATAATCTGAGCTTTCCATACCCCGACCGCCGGAAACTACCACATCGGCTTCTGTCAATTCCACCTTGTCGGTATCAAGATTTTTCTCGACAAAAATAAGACGGGTAGCACCAACGTCATCAACCTTTGTCTCTTCTACAGCACCTTGGGCCGGGAATTCTTCGGCCATCATGGCATTGGGCCGGGTTACGGCGATTTTAAGAGTTCCTTCGAGCATAACCTTTGCAATGACCTTACCGCCATATATCGGCCTTGTCGCGATCAGTTGAGCATCTTTTATTTCAAGTGCAGTACAATCCATTGCATAAGCGGCATCACAGCGTGCAGAAAGCCTCGCAGCAAGGTCTTTGCCCTGTGTGGAGCCTGCCATAAGTACTATTCCTGGATTTTCTTTTTCAATGATCCGGGCTGCTGCATTGGTGAAAGCGTCTGTCATATATTCGCCCAGCGCCTGTCCGCTTGCCGCAATTATTCGGTCTGCGCCATATTTACCCAATATTGACGAGATATCATCGATTTTGGAAAAACAATCATCTGAACCCATGACCAGAACGGTCACTTCTGCTTCCAAAGCCTCTGCCAGTCGTTTTCCTTCGCTGATGGCCTCGAAAGCAGCTTTTCTGAAAACACCGCCTGATTGTTCCGCAATCACGAGTATATTTTCTGACATGTATCGACTCCTTTTTAAATAACCTTGGCTTCTTCGCGCAAAACTTTTACCAGTTCGGCAACAGCGGATTCCGGGCTGTCACCTTCTATCAACCTGCCCCCTTGTCGTTCTGGCGGGTATTCCATGGACAATATCTTCGTTTTTGGTGCAAGGCTTGAATCGTCAATGTCGAGATCGTCAAGGCTTTTGATTTCTATCTTTTTCTTCTTGGCCTTCATAATTCCAGGCATGGAAGTATAACGGGGTTCGTTAAGCCCCCTCTGGGTGGTCAAAAGGACAGGTAAAGGCGATTCGATAACGACTGTTCCACCTTCAATGGTTCTGTGGCATTTGATCTTGTTGTCTGATATTTCCTGCTTTATAACAAGAGAGATGTTCGGAATATCAAGAAATTCTGCAACAGCAGTTCCCACAAGATAATTATCATCATCCACTGCTCTCTGGCCAGCGATTATAAGATCATATGGTAATGAATCTATGACAGAAGCCAGCACTTTTGCCGTTGCCAGTCCGTCACAATCCAGAGCTTTCGGGTCATTGACCAGAACGCCTTTGTCAGCACCCATTGCCAGCCCGTGGCGGATAGCTTCCTGCGCCTTGTCAGGACCTACAGAAACTAATGTCACCGTGCCGCCTTCTGTTTTCTGTATTCTCAGGGCCTCTTCCACCGCGAATTCATCATACGGGTTCAATACCCACTTGACATCCTCTTTTTTCACATTTTTTCCGTCTTCGGCAATCGATAAAATCAACTCGGTTGCCGGAACCTGTTTGATCAGTACGATAATCTCCATGTATCGACTTTTCCTTTCATCCGTATTTTTTCGTAAGTAAAAGGATGATAACCACCTTAAAAAATTAAATTAAGCGTTTTATAAACGAGAATATATATAGTAAATGGCATGAATTGTCAACAAACAAACACATGGAAACACCGGGAAAATTTTTTGCAGGATACTCAGACCCCAAATCAAGTCTTATGTGTTAAAGATATGATATTATCCATTGCTTTTTTTAGTGGATGAGTATTCCTGCATAAAACCAGAATTATTCTTCAAGCAAAGCCTGTGCTTTGGTCAACAATTCCCATTGCAGAAAATATAAACCCAGAAGATTAAAACGGGCTTCAGCATAGGAAAGATTGAATTCTCCGAATCTTGTCAGAGTGATGGTTCCGGCTCGATAATGACCTCTTGCGTCTTCGTAATTTTTTTCAGACAGAGACACAGCCTCTTCCTGAAGCTGGATTCTCTGGGAGAGAGTTCGGATATTTATGGCTATTGTCTTGATTTGACTGATAAGTTCTCTTCTTGTCTGTTTTAGATTCTCTCTGGCTTTTATCATCTGGGCCTTTGCAGCCGATTTTTTTGCATAAGTCAGGCCACCATCAAAGATATTGAGGTTCAATTGAACCCCTACGTTCCAGGATTCACTCATGTTATCTGTTTTATCTCCATTTGTCCTGCCGGATGTAAAAACAGATATCTGGGGAAAAAGTTCGCCTTTGGTGATTTCATAGTTCAGCCGGGCGGCCTCGGTTCTTGCTCTTTCTGTTTTTAAATCTATAAGGTCATCTTTTGCAGCAGCCTTATCCAGACGATACAGAACATTTTCCAGTTTTGATATTTTTTTCAGATTTCCATTCGGATTCAAAGCTTTCTGGTTCAGCGGTTTTCCGATAATAAGGTTGAAATTTATGACAGCTTCTTCATACGCGGTTCTTCCGGCATGACGCTCATCTTCAGCAAAGTTCAGATTCATTTTAGCCTGGCGCACGTCCAGAGATGTTACAACACCTGCTTCTTTCAGATCATCTGCATCTTCAAGTTCAGCCTTTCTCTGAGATACCCGATCTATTAAAATATAAAGAGCGGCACGTCGATATAAGACCGAATCAAAAGCCAGTCTGGTCTGACTTATTATATCTCTTTCAGACGAATTTTTAAGAAGGTCCGCCTGGATGTGCATATTTTTATCGAGTTTTCGGCCATTTATGATCCTGCCCCCAGTCCAGATCATCTGGCTCAATCTGACTTCTGCTGATATATTTCTGGTCGGGGAACTGAGATAGGGAATCGGGCTGTCAGGTGCGTTATCGCCCATTTCTGTCCACCCACCTTCCAGATTCATCTGGGGACGACTGACAGCAGATGCCTGTGTTCCTTCATGTTCCAGAACTTCGGCAGACGATTTTGCCACTTTCAAAAATTCCGAATGTTCCAGAGCATAATCGATTGCTCCTTTGCGGGTTATTCCAACGGCTATCGCTGGTATCAAACTGATAAAAATTATTGTTATTGCTGCTCTTTTGATCATTACTTTATCTCCTGTAAGCAAAACTATTGGGTAGAAAATTCTGTTCAAAGATCGCCATGAGAATCTCGCTGCATGCCGTCTGCAAAAGCTTGTCTTCTGTGACTGGTCTCCTTAAAGGACGAATTTTCCCATTCCTTTTTGGAATATTTTTCCTCCTGATAAGTTTTGCCCGGTATCGTCCACTTTTTAAACGCTCGACAAGATCACTGACATTATCTTCAAGATCCATCTCGTATTCACGTTTGCCTTGTTCGCTATTCTTCCCAGTGAGGTTTGCATGTGTTTTTCCGACCCAGCACCGTTCGGCACATGTTTCCTTTGAGAACTACGCATTCCGTTGCCCCCTTTCCCAGGTAGACGGCTTTCCCGCCCTCGGAGTACTATGAAACAATCCGACTCCCCATAAACCATCGGTAACCTCCCCCATTTCAGTTTGGCATCCCTACCCGAGGTAGACCGGCACGCCGTTCCTTGTTCGGGAATTCATGGGATATCCCAAGTTTCTACCGCTTCTCTGCATACATACCACGCCCTATGATGACCACGACTGCCCCTCCGGAATCTTGCCTGTCCAGTGCCAAGGCAAGCCTTACAAAGGAGCTAACGATTCCATTGTATTGGCTTCCAGTGTCATTAGACTGTCGCCGACCGTTTTGAAATTATTTTGACGAGGCTGCATTAGGCTTCAGGGAGTGCGGTCTCCCCTGTGGTCTGCATGCTTCCCTGTATACGCTTCGCATGTTTTGTTCGGCTTTTTTTTCACCTCCATAATTTTGTTGAATTACAATAACCTCCGCCACACACGCAACACTCGGTACAAGTGGCTGGTTAAGCCTTACTTGATTGGGACTTTCACCCTATAAGAAGCGCCAAGCTTGCTTGGCGCACAATGATCAAATGTTCAATTGCGCCCGCGCACCGGCAAAACACGGTAGTCGTTGGAATCCGACTGAGTACTCTGGTACTCGTTGCCGTCATCGAAATTGAAGTAGGCAGCGGACGAACCACTTGTTTCTGATGACCATACTCCCCAGCCAGAAATACTGATTATTCCTTCTTGAGGTTTTCTTATACCAGCATCATAAAGTCCTTTCAGATCCTTGATAGTCGGCAGTCTCCAGTCGGAATAGCCACCGCCCTGATACTCCTCGCAATACAGCTTTGCGTTCTTCCAGTCGATGTCCTGCCCGTTATCCTCCACAGCCCACATCAGCCCGGTTTTCTCATCCAGCACCGTACCATCATCATAGGCGATGAAATGCCCATCACGGACTATTTCTTTTACCCCTGGTTTTACCCCGGGCATGGTAGAGGTTGTTACTGATTTTGGCTTCTTAGTGATAGTGATTGGCTTCTCTTCATCAATTTTAGGCATTTTCCACCAGACCAGACCAAGAACAACCAATATACTGATTAAGATAGAGAGAACTCGAAGCCGATTTTTTTTACCACTTATTGACCCTGAGCCAAAAGAATTCAGTTTTTCCTTGACCTTCTTAGGCTTATCAGGGGTTGGTTGATCGACCTTTTTTTTAAAATTCCCCTCGCGCACTGGCAAAACGCTACGGTTGTAGTCGTCTGGATGAAGCCAGTACCTGCCGCCAGTTCCAAAAGTGAAGTAAGCTACACGGGAACCATCCTTGGTTTCTTTAAATTCGGAAGACCATACCCATTTCCATACAAAAAACACTCTGGTTATCTTAATCAACTTGATTTTTGCTACATAAAGCCATTCCAATTCGTCAAGAGTTGGCAGCCTCCAGTCCGAATGCTCACCCCCGCGATAACTCTCGCAATACCGTTTTGCATCCTTCCATTTGATGTCTTTCCCGTTATCCTTCTCCGCCCACATAAGCCCAGTGTTCTCATCCAGCACCGTACCGTTATTATAGGCGATGAATCTTCCGTCTCTCTTGATCTCGTGGGCTTTCGATTCTGAGACAGGCTTCGTTTCCGCTGGCGAGGCTTTGACCAATGGCCCTTTGGAAACTGGCTTTTTGATCGGTTTCAGGCTGTCTGGTGTTAGAGTTTTCTGTTCATCGACCGACATCTTTAAATTGCCCCCACGCACCGGCAAAACCCGTCTACTGGTGGAGTAATCCGGACAATCATCCCAGTAACATCCACCCATCATAAAAGTGAAGCGAGCGGCGAGGGAGCCGTCTTTTTTAATTTCTGATGACCATATCCATTGATGTGGACTGGTTAGTTTAATCGATTTGGTTTTTGCTTTATAAAGCTCTTCCAGCTCCCTAATCGTCGGCAGCCTCCAATTCGAATACTCGTTGTCTCCACGATATGCCTTACAATATTTTTTTGCATCTTGCCAATTGATAGGATACCCATTATCTTTTGCAGCCCACATCAGCCCAGTCTTTGTATCTGATACAGTTCCATCATTTTTGGCGATAAACCGACTGCCGTCTCTCTCAATCTCCTGGGCGTTGGATTCAGTGACCGGCTTCGTTTCCGCTGGCGGAGCTTCGGACTCTGGCTTTTTTGCAACCGGCTTCTTGACTGGTTTGGCTTTATCAGGAGTTCTTTCTTTCTGCTTCTCTGGAACAACCTTTGCTCCATCGGAACCAGGTGCTGCATGAAAGTGCTGCTCGACCTTCTGAACAGTTCCTGCCTGGATAACCCCTTGCAGATTGTTACCCTGGGCTACTGTCTTTCCGGCTTGACCATTGTTCTGTGCTTTGAGCCGTTCTATCTCCTTCCTCAGTTCTGCTATCTCAAGGCTGGAATCGGCAATCGCAATTTCAGCCTGGTCTTTGGCTAAAGATACGTCTCTTCCACCTTCGATCTTGATATAATCACCTTGGATTCGGGGCTTGTCTAATTGCTCCTTGGCTTGCTCAAGCTGGCCTTCCAAGACCTTGATGCGGGTTTCGTATTCCTGAATGTTCTGCTGAACAGACTCAGTTTTATCAAATGCCCGGATCATCTCCTGGGTATCGGAAAAGCGATTCCCTGTTTCTTTCTCAAAGCATAGTTGGAAGAAAGGCACATATTTTTCAGGAACGATGGAAAGATCCGGGGCTTTCATCATCAAAGCACCCATGATAGCAGCGTAATTATCACCTTCAAAAGGAAATTTGCCGGTCAACATGCGGTAAAAGATAACGCTGGCAGCCCATTGATCCACGGAAAAAGCAAAATAGTTTTGAAAGCATTCTGGAGCGCAATACTTGATCGTACCCAACAGCCTTGTCTTTGTAGAGGTTTCCCCAGAGGTGTACTTGGCAGTTCCGAAATCCCCGATTTTCACAAGCTGTTCGTGGATGAAAAGGTTGGATGGCTTGATGTCTCTGTGGATAATGTTGTTCTTCTCAAGTACCTTCAGCCCTTCAAGGATTTCCCGGAAATAATGACGGGCGGTTTTCTCTTCCAGCTTCTTTTCCAGTACCGGGGCAAAAGTATCTCGCACATACTCCATGAGAACGCAGAAATCACCATCAACCGTTTCTCCGAAATCCAGCACGTTGACCAAGCGGTTGGAGCGGATTTTGATTACCGATTCAACCCCTCGCTTCTCCCCGACTGCGCCTTTGAACAGGATCTTCAGAGCAAAAGCCTTGCCGATCTTGCTCTTTACGAGGTAAACCCGGCCAAAGCCTCCTTCTCCTATATGTTTTTTCAGGATGTAATCCTTGAAAATCTCTTTTCCGGGTTCGATCATCTCGCAGCGGCTTTCTTGCCTGCATACGAGATGAACACTTTGACATCATCCGCCATTTACAGTACGCTCTCCTTGTTTGTTTATGTCCTTGAAACCGCTTCTGGTTCGCGTCCGGGAGCGGTTTCGCCTTTCTATCACGGGAAGTCTTACGGAGCAAGGAGCATCGTCGGAAGTGGCGGTGGTTCGGAACCTGCCAAGCTATCACCTTTCTTGTACCGGAAGGTGGGGCAATTTTCCGTTATCACAACAGGCGGTGTTCGGATCACCCATGCCAGTACAAGCCGCAGCCAGCAAGCCAATAATACCGTACATTTGAGCATCAGCAATTTCTTTGCTAATAGGAGCAGGAGAACCGCCCAGGGCAGACTTGAAAACTCTTAACGTTAAAGATCTATAGCGATTTAGCTCTATAGCGCCAAAGGTTCAATTGCCTGCGCGCACCGGCAAAACCCGGAAGTAGCCGGAACTCGACTGAGCAAACTGGTACTCGTTGCCGTTAAAGAAACCGAAGAAGGCAGCGGACGAACCACTTGTTTTCGATGACCATACCCTCCAGCATGAAACATGTATAAGTCGAGTTAAATGCACCTCGTAAGCTGTTACACAATCCATCGGGTAGCTTTTGTTTCTATCATAAAGCCCTTTCAGTTCCTTGATAGTCGGCAGTCTCCAGTCGGAATAGCCACCGCCCTGATACTCCTCGCAATACAGCTTTGCGTTCTTCCAGTCGATGTCCTGCCCGTTATCCTCCACAGCCCACATCAGCCCGGTTTTCTCATCCAGCACCGTACCATCATCATAGGCGATGAAATGCCCATCACGGACTATTTCTTTTGCCTCTGGTTTTACCCCGGGCATGGTAGAGGTTGTTACTGATTTTGGCTTCGTAGTTGTAGTGTTCCTCTCACCTCTTCCATCAGATCCAGGCATTTTCCACCAGACCAAACCAAGAATAACCAATGTACTGATCAAGATTAAGAGAGTAGAGCGCCAGTTTTTCTCAACCTGTACTGGGGCTGAGATAGAAGACTTCTGGTGATCGGCATCGTCAGGGATTGTCTCAATGACCGATTCTTCTTTCTCCTTTGACTGATCAAAGGTTGGTTGATCGACCGGCTTTTTGTCAGGTCTCGGCTTCTCTGGAACAGCCTTTGCATCATCGGAGTCAGGCGCTGCCGTTCCATGAAAGTGCTGCACCACCTGCTGAACAGTTCCTGCTTGGATAACACCTTGCAGGGTATTGCCCTGGGCTGTGTTTGTCGAGACTTTCGATGGATCGGCTTGGCTGGCTTCCGGCTTGCTGGCCTGCTTCGGCTTTTCAGGAACCGGTTTCGATGCTTCAACCTTCTGATCCGCCTGGAGAACACGAAGAATGCTGCTCACAGTTTTATCATAATCTGGAAACAGTTCGACACAATTGATATGCTCCAGTCTTTCAGGGATTTCACAATCATCGATCAACAGGGGAATAAGAAAAATCTCTTCTTCCGAGAACTCGTCAAAGACTTCAAGAGCCTTCTTTAGCTCCGCATGGAAAAAACCTTTTTCTGAGACTGAACGAGAAGACAGAAGGGCTAAGAAAAACCGAGATTGCTTTATGGCTTTGGTAATGGCTGGCTTCCATCTTTGACCAGGCAATAGATCAACCTTATCAATCCAAGGTGTAACCCCGCCATCCTTCAGATCATCATAAAGCTTCTTCGCTGTCTCGTAATCCTCACCGGCATATGATATGAACACTTTGACATCATCGGCCATTTAAAGTAAGATCCTTTCGTTTGTTGATGTTCTTGAAACCGCTTCTGGTTCGCGTCCGGAGCGGTTTCATCTCTCTATCTTTCAGATAATGTTATTTACCGAAAGTTTGTGTAAGATTATCGATCTTTTCAGCTTGGACAACACCTGTGACATTATTTGCTTGAATATTAAACTTGCCCATTGCAGCCTGTTTCGGTTCGATCATCTCCATTAATTTCTGTGCGGCCTTGAGAATATCTTCGTTCTTATCGACATCGGCTTTAACCAAAGCATCTTCAAGAGGTTTTGCCCATACTGTGGGGTCCTGTTCATGGCTTTGCAGGATCATATCCCCTTGAGTGTTCTCCTTTTCCTTGAAACAACGCTGAATCAAAAATTTTAATCCGTCATAAGTCTCTTTTACAGCCTTTTCTGCCGTGCTTTTTAACGCTGCTCCTGCACCGGTTGCAAGTGCCGTTGTTATTACATTGATTGGGTCCATTGATGTACCTCCAAATTGAATTGTTGAATTTAAATATAAAAACTGACCTGATATTCCTTGAACCTTACCTTCACATACAACATTTTCCAGAATCATCGTTCATGAATACATAGGTATCTGATTTGTATGGCGGGTGTCAAACTGCCGATGGTGTTCAACGCCGAGAGCAAGGAGCATCGACGGAAGTGGCGGTGTTCGGATCGGCATTGATGCTGGCACGGAACCCGCAACCAGCAAGCCGCTGATACCGTATATCTGAGCATTAGCAATTTCTTTGCTAATAGGAACAGGAGAACCGCCCAGGGCAGGTTGGAGCGCTTTGCTTTAAAGATCTATAGCGCTATAACGCTTTAGCTCCATAGCGCTGATCACCGTTTTTCGAAATATGTCCGCTGCTGCGGCGCTAAAAGAAAAGACTCATCTTTGCCGCCAATGCCATCCAGATTACAGCCTTGACCGTGGTTTAAGGCTTCTCAGCAAACTTCTTGAGCATGTCATCGTAGTTCGCCTTGACGGTCTTCGTACTCGGATGGGCAGATCCGAGTTTCTTCAGAAAGATGTCATAAGCCCGTTTATACAGCGGCTCGGCTTCGGGGTACTTGCCTTGATTATAATAAAGCCCCGCCAAGTTGTTGAGGCTGTTGGCTACATCCGGATGCTCAGGCCCTAAGACTTGCTCCCGGATAGCCAACGCACGCTTATACAGCGGCTCGGCTTCGGGGTACTTGCCTTGATTACGATAAAGCCCCGCCAAGTTGTTGAGGCTGTTGGCTACATCCGAATGCTCAGGCCCTAAGACTTGCTCCCGGATAGCCAACGCACGTTTATACAGCGGCTCGGCTTCGGGATACTTGCCTTGATTATAATAAAGCAACCCCAAGTTGTTGAGGCTGCTGGCTACATCCGGATGCTCAGGCCCTAAGACTTGCTCCCGGATAGCCAACGCACGCTTATACAGCGGCTCGGCTTCGGGATACTTGCCTTGATTATCATAAAGCAACCCCAAGTTGTTGAGGCTTTGCGCTACATGCGGATGCTCAGGCCCTAAGACTTGCTCCCAGATAGCCAACGCACGCTTATACAGCGGCTCGGCTTCGGCGTACTTGCCTTGATTATAATAAAGCGCCGCTAAGTTGTGAAGGCTGGTGGCTACATCCGGATGCTCAGGCCCTAAGACTTGCTCCCAGATAGCCAACGCACGCTTATACAGCGGCTCGGCTTCGGGGTACTTGCCTTGATTATCATAAAGCAACCCCAAGTTGTTAAGGCTGGTGGCTACATATTCATCATCTTCCGGTAGTTCACTTTCCCGTATTTCCAAAGCCCTTTCAAAAGGTCCTTGTGCTTCGGCGTACATCCCTGCATCCTGAAAAGCAGTTCCACACGCATCCAGGTATCTGCCTCGGACAAGCTCTTCACCTTGCGGAACCAAGTCAGCCGCTTCTTTGAAATATTCGGCTGCTTCCCTATATTTCAATTGAGTTTTCTTCAGTTCACCATTTTCAGCGGCTGACTCAGCGGCTGACAGGAAACGCTTATTTGCGACAGCTTGTAACCGCTTTGCGGATTCAAGATCCTTCTCTTTAGCCTGATTGATCAGGTCTTCAGCAGTTTCAAAATCTCCGTTATCCAAGGATTCCTTTGCAGCTTTCTTTAGTTCCATAACATCAGGATCATCAGACTGGAAAACCGTTAATTTCCGCTGCAATTCTTTGTAATGTTCGGCAACTTCTCGAAGTTTGCTGTCCAAATCCACAAGCGAAACATTCTGTTGCTCCAAGATTTTGAAGAAACTGGCCAAGGCCATCTGCGTAACACCATGTTCCACGGATAGCGCCTGGAATTTCTCCTCTGAAACGCCGAAATGTTGATGGATTGTCTGGACGGATTCTGTCTGAACTGGCCCCTGAATTTGCTTCCCTCGTATAACGTTTTTTCCAGAATCATCACTCATAAATCCATAGGTATCTGATTTGTATGGCGGTGTCAAATTGCCGATGGTGTTCAACGCCGGGGAGCAAGGAGCATCAACGGAAGTGGTGGTGCTTCGGAATCTGCCAAGCTATCACCTTTCTTGTACCGGAAGGGTGGGTCAATTTTCGGTTATCATGTGCCTGACCATAATAAATGATGGGAAATCCCAAGATTTTGATCACAGTATGTGAGGTTTTATGCCTTCCTTTCATCAAATATCGTGAACATGGGATTTGCCTGCAAGTACAGAGTGTTCCGGTACTTCTCGACGACGAGGGGTTCTCATCCGCACACTCGATCCATCAAAAAATTTGAAAAACCATTCATCAATTATCATGTCCAGTCACAGGTTTTGTAATCCGCTTCTTATGATGTTTCGTCCAGAATCTTTTTTTCATCCTCATCTGTTGATGCAATTCCATCTGTGGATTCCGCTTGAAGACTGCATACGGAATCTGTTTCCGGCCTGATTTTTTTACCTTTGAACCACGATTTTACCTGCTCAAAAAACTCATATTCCACCGGTACTATGAGAAGAGCCAGAATCGTGGCGCTTGAAAGGCCAGCAACGAAGGCTGTAGCCATTGGAGCCCAGGCAATCGATTTTTTTGGAATACCGATGGCCATCGGCAGCAGGCCAAGCATGGTGGTCACTGTGGTGATTAACACCGGGCGCATCCTTGCCGCACAGGATTCGATTATGGACTGGCGAAGAGGTTTTCCTGCTCTCAATCGAACATTCATAAAATCGATTAATAGCAGAGAGTCGTTTACCGCCACACCTGCAAGACCCACTATAGCCAGAAAACTGCCTATGGTAAAAGTTGTTCTGGAAAGAAAAAGCCCCATAATTACACCGATAAGAGCGAAAGGTACGGCAGAAATGATAATCATCGGCTGGAAATAGTCGTTGAACTGTGATGATAAAACCATATAAATAGCTAATACAGCTATAAAAAAAGCAAAAGTAAGTGAAGCATATGACCTGCTTGTAGCATCGAATTCTCCTCCAAAGGAAATTGAAACACCCGAAAACTCGTTCGAATGTTTCATAAAATAATCATTTACAAGAAATTGAACTCTTGCTGGAGAAAGCTTGGAATCGGATTTTATATCAGATGTAATTGTGATTGTCGGCCTGCCTTTGTATCTGGATCTTGAGCTTGCTTCTTCCTTGTATTCCAGTTTTACAAGATCACGGAGCAGAATTGGGGATGCACTGTGTTCTATCACCGGAATATCCAGAACATCTTCAGGCCCTGACATGCCGACGTTGCTTTCATTTCCCGGATCATCGGAACGGGCAACTCTGACAAGAAGATCAACTTCTTCGTCTAATGCTCTGAATTTACCTGCCTGATAGCCGTTCAATGCACTTGCGACCAGACCTGTAACCTCTCCTGAATTGAGGCTGTATTCGAAGACAGCGTCCTGGCGGGGAGTATATCTTGCTACACTCTGATAAACCGGCCTGTCATCGTCAAGATCCATGAGATCTGCAAATTCTTTATCTGTTTTCATATATGTTTTTAAAACATCAGCGGCTTCGATAGCCGACTCCATTGTTATGGAAGTGACGCGGATATTTACAGGTTTTCCTGTGGGAGGCCCGTCTGCTTCCTCAAAAATCTTAATCTGTGGAATAAATCCTTTTGACTGATACTGATTTTTTACATATTCGCTTATCTTTTTTCGGATAAACTCAAGATGCTGCATGGGATCATCCGATGGATTCTCCGGAAAATTTCTATCTTTATCTTCCGGCAGAGTTACGACTACCTGGCCGTACCTGTGTCCCATATGCCAGGCATAGTCAATATCTTCATAAAATCCAGCTGCTGCACTGGCAGAGTGGGCCTGTTCCTTTCCAAAAGACATGATATGTTTGGAAATGCCTCTCACCAGCTTATCGGTCTCTTCGACAGGGGTTCCAACGGGCATCGCAGCGGTGACATGATACCTGAAGTAGTTACCGGGGAAAAATTTAACCTTGATAAGAGGCATTATGCCTGTCACAGACAGAATGAGAACAATCATTGAAACCATGAACAGAGAGATTATACCTCCGAAAGTTATGATCTTATGATTTAATAAAAAAGTGACCATACCACGATAAATCTTCCAGAAAAACGCGAAAATTCCTTTTTCCAGATGCTTGAAGGCATTGTCTCCCTCATGACTCGAACCAGTGTTTTTAATTGTTTTAGGACCCCAGTCGAGGATATGAATAGGCAGGATGAAAAGAGCTTCTATCAAAGAGGCTATCAAGGCAAAAGTGACAGTTTTTGGAATCACGGCAAAAAAATCACCTGTACTGCCACTCATTATCAGCATTGGTAAAAATGCCAGCATAGTAGTTATAGCCGAACTTATTACCGGCAGCATGACTTCCCCTGTTCCATCGATTACAGCCTTTTTTATGGGTTTCCCCATCTGAGCATGTCGAAAGATATTTTCCATAATAATAACAGCGTCATCTACCATGATTCCAGTAACAAGTACGAAAGCAAAAAGACTGATCGTATTGATGGACACACCTGAAATTTTCATGATTATGATAGAACATAAAAACGCGAAAGGAATTCCAACTGCCGTCAGCATGGCGTTCGTAAATCCCAGGGTAAAATAGAGAACGAGAAGCACGAAAATCATACCTATAACCAGGTTGCCGCCCAGAGTCTTGACAGAATCGTTTATCTCGAATGTGGAGTCGTTAGAAAAAACTATCCGTATATTTTCGTTTTTGTGCATCTCCTCAAATTTTCTTGAAGCAGCCTTTACCTGTTCAGCGATGTCAACTGAATTGCCTTTTTCCTCTTTTATTACTTTGAGCTGTAAGTTATCTTCGCCATTGACCGAATTAATTAATCCTGGTTCCCTGTGATACATTCTTGCATTGGTTACAAGATCGCTGACACGTATGAAATTTCCGTCTCCGTCTCTGCGTACCAGAACATCAAGTACTCCCTGCTGTGAATCGAGTCGTGATCCTGCATCGAGCATATATTCTGTGTTTGCTTTTTTGAAACTGCCGGTAGGGATTTTTGTATTTGCCGAGTGTATGGCAGACGATACCTGGCTGAAAGTTATTCCATATTGTCTTAATTTTTCAGGATCTATGGAGACATGAAATTCAGGGGTAAATTCCCCGATCAGTTCCACATTTCTAACATTGGGAATTGCGATCAGGCGATCTTTTAGTTCCTCAGCCAGCCATTTCAGACTTCGCTGAGGAATATCGCCTGCAATATTGACCTGAATGACTGGTATCCATTTATGAGTATCGATATACGTAAAGACCGGATCTTCGGCCTCTGCAGGGAGTTCATCCTTGACGTTCAAAACCCTGAAGCGCAGTTCATCGTACTTATCTTTGTAATCAATATCGTCAATGAATTTAACATTGACAGATGAAGAGTTCCTGTATGAATTGGACTGGACATATTCAACGTTTTCAAGCCCGTCTATGGCATCTTCTATCTTTACGGTGACAAGCTGCTCCACATCTTTTGCGGATGCCCCGTAATAGGTGGTGTTGATGAACACCCGGCCCATGTCCACAGTGGGCATGTTCTCTACCGGCGTGGTAAACATCGAATAAACTCCTGCCACTACAAGGATGACAAAAACTACATTTAAAAAAACCGTCTGTTTTATGGAAAATTCGACAACTCGTCTCATTTTATCCCTTTATATTTTAAAGCTTGGGGTTGAAAAGATTATTCCGCAGCAGATGCTTTGATTTCTGCAGGAAAGAGTTCTTCCCCGATTTCAAGCTGTCTGTTATCAGCAATGGTAACATTCCCGTTTGCCTGTCCCAGGATCAATACAGGCACTATCTTGCCTGTCTTTTTGGTTTTCACCCTCGGATTTTCATACCGGTTTATGATTGCTGCCTTCGGAACGAGCATACCTTCTGAGGGAATTTTTATGGGCAGTGAAAATCGAAGTCCTCCGCGACGCGGCCCTTCGTACCCGGTCAGACCAAGTTCGATATTCAGCTTCCTGCTTTTTTCATCGAACTCAGGATTGACCCAGTTGATTTTTGAGGTAATTTTTTTATTTTCCAAAGATGCGTCGAAACTTTCTGCAAGCCTTTTGATACTTTCATATTCCTCTGCAGATACGGCAAGAGGAATCACAAGATTACGATAATCAGCAACTCTTGCCAGAGGAGTGTTGAAATTTATTATTTCGTTGTTTTCCACAATCTTCTGTGTAACGATCCATCCTTCCGGTGCAAACACTTTATGCCTGTTTTTTCTCTCCTGCAATTCTTTCTGCTTTATTTTAAGCATCGCTTTTTCAAGCTTTACGGTTTCAAATTCAAACCTTGCCTGCTCATATTCTTCTTTTGCAGCATCCCGCTTGACCTCGGTTGCACGGTCTCCTTTGTGCAGCTTGTCCATGCGTTTGAATTCTTTTTTCAGGTAATCGACTCTTGATGACATCTGTTTCAAGGTCGTATCAAGTTTTTTTATCGACTGCTTTGTAGTGGAAACCTCAAAACCGATAAATGTCGGATCAATTTCATAAAAAGGTTTTTTTTCTATGGTCTGCCCGACATCATAGTTGACCCTGATCACCTTGCCTGAAACTTCAGATGATACTGTAATACTGCTGTTGCTGCGAGTATAGCCGGTAAGAGTAATCTCTTTTACCGCCCTGCCAACCGTAAGAGGTTTCTCTTCCGCATATGATAATGTTAAAAAGCAACAGATGACAGCGCAAAAAATAAACGTGATTTTAGACATGAACTTATCCCTTTTGTGAAATATTTGAAAGATATGTTTCCGTGTTTTCGATCCATACGGAATGGTGAGTCAGGCCGAAGTCATTCAAAGCAGCATGTCGATAGATATTTACATACTTGGGCATGTCTGAATATGATTTATCAGTATCCGACCGCTTTTTAACTGTTGATGAAATCATGTCCGTTATATCTTCAAAACCATCGCTGCCAGTGCGTAGCTTGATCATTTTTATCCATTTCATCTTCCATCTCCTTTTCATAAACTCCCATGACTTGATGGTCACAACAAACAATGAAAGCTTTGAATTTTTGAGTCAAGCCTTGAATGGCTAAATGGTTAACCCATTCAAAACATCCTGAAATAACAGCATCTCAAGAAACTTTCATATAAATGCCATATATGGCAATTTCAAGCCGACTTTAAAAACATATCCGATAAAACGGTCGGATAATGTGCCAGGGGCGTAAACCGTTACACTGAATTATTAAGTCTGTTACGTATAAACGCCCTGGCACTGTCAACAGCGTCTGCTATCGGCTTTGTTGTCGGCAGCCCTTCTTCTATGGCGTTGATATAACCTCGCTCATTAAGAATTTGAAAGGAGTGGATAAAATTCAGATCATAGACCCAGCTTATCTTGAGCAGCCTGAAATCATACAGGCTCTGCACATCTGCTATCCTGATCATCTGCCCGTTTCTCAGTGATTCGATGACTTTTTCAGAACATACCGGAATGTCTGAAAGACCGAGTTCGACCGCTGTACTTTGTCTTTTGTCTCTGTTTTTATAATAATCGGCAAACACCTCCAGAATATCGAGTTTATCAGCGTCTCTTAATAGACGCATGAAAAAAAGGGTTCTCTCATTCTCTTTATTCGGAAGGGTCAAAACATTATGAAAAGCTATGGCTCTTGATATGAGCCGTTTTTCATTAAGATCGAGTCCGGCCAGCATTCTGTGAATTCCGATCTGTTTAAGTCCGAGCAGAGCATGATTTTCAGAATCTTGATCATTGAAAGTTCTATATGTGGCATATTGGGTGAATCTTCCAACATCATGAAAAAGAGCAGCGCTTTCAGCCAGCATCAGATCATTATCAGACAGTTTGAGAGATTGACCGATTAGTTTGATATTAGCGCAGACTCTGAATGTATGCTGTTCTTTCAGATGCACTTCATATGTGTCATTTTCAAGCTTTTTGTAAAAAGTATTTACATGGGATTGAAAACGTTCTTTTAAGCGGGCAAAATCTTCTCTGTTCATAACTGATATATTCTTTCT
>JAUCGE010000047.1 GCA_030377965.1 Desulfobacterales bacterium HSG16 | reverse complement strand
AGAAATTGTACCTAAAAATCTCAGCAAATCTTCCCCACTGACATTTTTGTGAACAGAATTATCAAACTCTTTGATAAACTTCAAGAGCTGTTGTTTAAGATCGTCAGAGAGCCTCTCTAAATGTTCAATGATTTCTATTGTAAGAGAATCCACAGTCCATCTTTAAAAACAACCGCACGGACAAAACTCTAACCTCAATTCGCCCGTGCAGCCTCACAAAATTTCAATCCATATCTTCTTCCCGGATCATTACCTCATAATAAATAGCATATCCGGCAAGAATACCGTCGATCTGTTCTTTAATCGAAGCAGAATCCACACCGGAGGACGGAGTGAGGTAAATCATTGCACAGGTTCCGTGGCGTTTGTCTTCTTCGATATCGACTACAAGTTCGGATGTCAGATCTTCCATGATGGAAAGCTCGGATTCGAAAAGCTTTTTTGCAACATCGTTTCGAAGAGCAGGCTTGAATACTTTTCCGATCTCGGTTAATGGAATTTCATCTGTTATAATAATATCCCTGGGAATTGCTGCCTGCTCTGAGATATTCTCTCTGGCCCATGCCATGATCTCGTCTTCTGACAGTTTTGAATTTTTTTTCAGTGTTACATATGCGACAGGAACCTCGCCTGCATGGGAGTCAGGACGGCCAACTGCTGCGGCGGTGTTGACACCTTCCAGTTTGTAAAGAGCTTCTTCTATGATTGCTGGATCAATATTGTGTCCGCCCCGGATGATCAAATCTTTTTGCCGGCCTGTCAGCCAGAAGAAGCCGTCTTTATCCTCCCTGCCCATGTCGCCGGTATTGAACCAGCCGTCAGAAAGCCATATTCCTCTGTTGTGAATTTCTTCCACATATCCCTTGAATACGCATGGGCCTTTGATGCATAGCGAGCCGATTTCGTCGGTATATGCATCTCGCATGTAATTGCATTTTTCATCCAGGATGGCTATTTTCATTTCCTGATAGGGCATACGTATTCCGATGCTTCCGACCTTTCTTTCTCCATCTTTCGGGTTTGCCGATGATGCCACACCTACTTCTGTCAGGCCGTAACCTTCAAGGATTCTCATGTTCGTATGTTTCTCGAAACGTTTGAAGAGTTCCACGCTCAGAGGAGCAGCGCCGCAAATTAAGTATCTTAGAGAGGAAATGTCAGCTCCATCCACCGGAATATCGGAAAGCACGGAAAGTACTGTGGGGACACTGGAAAAAAAGACTGGTTTGTAATGTTCCACTATCTTGTAAAAATTCTGCATGATAGACGGAGTACGGTAGCCCATGGGAGAAAGCATGATAACACGCGCACCTATGGAAAAGGGAAACAAACCCGTGACAATCGTGCCGTTGCAGTGAAACAGGGGAAGACCGACCATAACGGCTTCAGCCCTTTTGATACCGGCCACTGCGGAAATATCCCAGGTAACAGTCACTTCATTGTAATGGGTACGGAGAGCCAGCTTGGGCCTGCCTGTTGTGCCGCCTGTGTGATACATGGATGCGATATCATCGGGATTGATATTCCGATCAAATGTCAGGCGGTCGTCGGGATATTGCTCGATTTTTTCTTCAAAACCTATAATTTTTTGAGCTTCATCTGTCTTTCCCATTACTTTTACTACATGTGTCAGTGAGGGAATTTCATTACGAATTTTTTCTACCTTTTCCCAGATATCGGTTCCAGGAAATTCGCCCAGGGCTATGAGAACTTTTGTGTTGGCTGCTATGCAGATATCGCGGATGGCCGCAGGTTCCAGCATGGGATTGACAGGATTTGCTATGCCGACGGCTTCCGCTCCCCATAATGCATAGTGGGTCTGGGGAATGTTGGGAAGCAGGTATGTCACAGTGTCGTTTACACCTGTTCCCAGGTCGTGGAGCATATTTGCAGTCTGCCGGATTTTTCCGATAAACTGGCGATATGTGACATCTACAGATTTGTCGAAATTATCGCCGTCAAATAAAAATGATATCGCAATGGCATCCAGATTTATGGCTGCTCCTTTTTCAAGAAGCTCATAGGTGTTTTTAACTTTGAGTCGTTTTGAAAGAGGAATTTTTTCAATTGCCTCTACGTCTGATATATTCCGAATGGTAAATTGCTGTTCCATGTGCATTTCTCCTTTGCGGTTTCGATGGGCTGAAATTGATTCATTTTTTTAACAGCATCATAAACCTCAAATCATTCAATTGCCAGAGTTAAATTCGTGGGTATGATCGAAGTGAAGGATTATTGCAGGGTATGATCGAAGCTTTTAAATGAAGGGCCGGGTGAAAATCTTTTTTTCAATGCATCATTTTTTTCTTGACAGCACCCGGATAAGATTTTATTTACAGACCGAACGGTCGGTATTTAACCATAAAAACAAATAAAGCCATTATGATAAAAAAAACAGGAAGAACACAGGAAGAAAGAAGCCGAAAGACCAAGATATGTCTGTTTGAGGCAACCTTAGACAGTCTCGAAGAGCTTGGATATCACGGTGCTTCACTTTCTCAGATTTTAAAAAGGGCAGGTGTTTCCCGTGGTGCATGGAGCCATCACTTTACGAACAAAAAGGAATTGATTGCCAGATCCACGGAATACATACTTGACCAGGCTGTAGAAACCACCCGCAGATGGGCCGGGTCAGTAGAGATTACAAAGGATAAACTTCAAAAATTATTCGATTTTATCTGGGACAATTTTTATACGGGAAGGCACAGGGCAGTATGGCTTGAAATCAATGTGGCCTGTCGGACGGATACTGAATTGAGAAAACGTCTGACACCTGTGTTCGAACATTTTCATGAATCCATGAAAGAGGCGTGGAATAACTGGTTCGATGCCACGGAAAACGGAAAGACGGAAAGTGGAAAGACGGATGTGGAAACTGTGATCATACTTGCCATCAACACACTTCGAGGCATGGCAGTGCAGTCAATCGTGCAGGATGATCCCGAATATTACAGGCAGATGCGCTGCGAACTGATCCGAATGATTTCGCCCTTGATCCGGGTTCAGGCATATAAGCATATACGGGTCGCGGAAAAAAATGAGGAGGCATAAAATTGAGCGAACAATTTGATTACAAAAGCGATGTGATTATCGCAGGGGGCGGACTTGCAGGTATTAGCGCTGCATTCGAACTCCTGGATCATGGCAAGAAGGTGAGTATTCTGGAAAGAGATGAACCAGAAAATTTTGGAGGGCTGGCAAAAAAATCTTTTGGGGGTATCATGTTTGTGGACACTCCTTTACAGAGAAGGCTTGGTATAAAAGATGATCCTGCGCTGGCACTTTCCGACTGGCATAATTTCGCGGACTTTGGATCTGGTGACAAATGGCCTGAAAAATGGGCAAAAACCTATGTTGAGCGATCCATAGATCTTATTTATGAATGGCTCGTGGATAAATCCGTGGAATTTCTGCCTGTGGTCAACTGGGCAGAAAGGGGTCTTTTTAAACCGGGCAATTCCATACCGAGGTGGCATATTGCCTGGGGTACGGGCCACGCTGTTATTGAGGCAATTGTCAAAGCTCTGGACGATCATCCCAATCGAAAAAATCTTGATATATATTACGGCCACAAGGTGAACCAGCTCGATCAGACCGGAGAATCCATTACAGGGTGCAGGGGAATTATAGAAAAATCAGGTAAAGAATTTACAGCAGAAGCCGATCATGTGATCATAGCCTCGGGAGGCATATGCGGCGGGGATTTGAGCAAAGTCAGGCGTAACTGGTACAAAGACTGGGGAAAAGCGCCGGAACATCTGTTGAACGGCTCCCACAGATTCGCTGACGGCCTGCTTCATGATGTGGTGCAGAAAAAAGGGGGAAACCTCACTCATATGGATAAACAATGGCACTATGCCGCAGGGGTTCATTATTCTGATGCGGAAAATCCGAACGATGGGTTGAGCCTTGTGCCTCCGAGGTCGGCATTGTGGATGGATGCAGAAGGAAAGCGGTTCGGACCCGTGCCGCTTATGGGATATACCGACACCCGCTATCTTGTGGAACAGATCGTCAAAACTCCGGCACAGTATTCCTGGCAGGTTCTCAACTGGAAAATAGGAATAAAAGAACTTGCGGTGTCAGGCAGCGAATATATGACCGCTTTCAGGTATAAGAAAAAATTTGAGCTTCTAAAAACTCTTCTGTTCGGAAACAGGGAACTTGTCAAGCGCCTTATAAAAGAATCGGAAGATTTCGTGGTAGCGGATTCCCTTGACGAGCTTGCCGATAAGATGAATGAAAAGAGCCTTGGACAGAGCAAGATAGATAAGGAAGGGATGATTGAGGATATAAAGGCATATGATGCACAGATCGACAGAAAAAAACGATATTTTAACGATGATCAGTTGAGGCGGATAGCAAATTTCAGAACTTATAAAGGAGATAAAATTCGAACCTGCAAGTTTCAGAAAATAGATGACCCCAGAGCAAGGCCATTGATAGCAATTCGCGAGTTTATCCTGAGCAGGAAAAGCCTGGGAGGGATTCAGACTGATCTTGGATGCAGAGTTTTAAATTCAGAAGAAAAAGCGATTCCCGGTCTTTATGCTGTGGGTGAGACAGCAGGATTTGGAGGAGGTGGCATTCATGGTAAAGGCTCTCTTGAGGGAACCTTTCTTGGCAGCTGCATATTGACCGGCAGGGCGGCAGGACGAGCTATTGCTGGCAAACAATTATAAAAATTTCAACAATAAAAATTTCAACAATAAAAATTTCAACAATAAAAATTTCAACAATAAAAAAATTTCAATAGACCGGAGGTGTGATGCAGGTTTTTGGATCAAAAGAATTATTAGAAGATGTAATAAACCGTGACTTATGCATCGGATGCGGCGCATGTGTTGGCCGGTGTCCCTATTTTAAAAGCTACAAGGGCAAAACTGCTATGCTTTTTGAATGCGATCTTTCCGAGGGAAGATGTTTTGCCCATTGCCCAAAGGTCGAAGTCGACCTTGACAGTTTATCCACAACTTTTTTTCAAAAAGCCTATGATGGCAATCCTTTGGGAAGTTATATGGAAATACTTGGAGCAAAGGCCGGAGACAAGATTGCCAAAGCAGAATTTCAAAACGGAGGAAGCGTATCAGCGCTTATTGCTCTGGCACTTGAAACGGGTTTGATAGATGCGGCAGTTCTTACTGACAGGGAGGGTATCATCCCGACTCCCCGGCTTGTGACAAATGCACAAGAGGTTTTTGAATGTGCATCATCAAAATACATGGCAGCTCCTACCCTGTCAGCTTTGAACAACGGAATCGAGCAGGGTTTCGAACGCATGGGTGTAGTTGCAACACCATGCCAGGCAACGGCAGTTGCCAAGATACGCACAAATCCTGTCAAAAGGGCGAATTTTATCGATCCTGTCAACCTTGTCATCGGCCTCTTCTGTACCTGGGCGCTGGACACTCGCCAGATGCTTTCCTTTCTGTCAGATCAGCCTGATATGGCAGATGATATCAGGTCTGCAGATATCAGATCAATGGATATTCCACCTCCTCCAGAAGAGGTGATGGTGATAGAGACAGGAACCAAAAAAACGAAAATACCCTTGAAAGAGATCCGGCCCATGATTTGTGAATCCTGTCAGTTCTGTCCTGATATGACTGCTGAATGGTCTGATATTTCAGTCGGAGCTTTTGAAGGAAAACCCGGGTGGAATACCCTTGTCATCCGTACCAAAAAAGGCAAAAATCTGGTTGAAGAGGCTGTTGAAAAAGGATATCTGCAAGTTGAGAAAATACCCGAAGAAAGCATAAAACATCTTGCTGGCGCGGCTTTGAACAAAAAGAGAAATTCTTTTATAAAAAATGTGGAAAAGGGATTGGTGAACACCGGAGAAAAAGAAGGGCGGTCTGCCATCAGGCTGAGTGATGATGTGCTGAAGAAAATTACCGCACAAAAGGAGAATGCTGTATGACACGTCTTATAGAAGCTGAAGAAGGAAGCAGGCAGTTGTTCATGGGAAACGAGGCTATTGCAAGAGGCGCGCTCGAAGCGGGTATGAAGGTAGCTGCTGGATACCCTGGCACACCATCATCTGAAATCATTGAAAATCTTGCAGAAGTTTCTGAAAAAGCGGGCATTTACGTGGAATGGTCGGCAAACGAGAAAGTAGCAATGGAAGTGGCTGCTGCCGCATCTTTTGCAGGGCTGAGATCTCTTTGCGTGATGAAGCAGAACGGGGTCAACGTGGCATCCGATTTTCTGCTCCACCTTGCAGGCTCTGGAACCAGGGCGGGCATGGTACTCGTTCCCTGTGATGATCCGGGTGCGCTTTCCAGTGTAAACGAAGGAGAATCCCGGCATTTTGCAAGACTTGTGGAAGTACCTCTTCTGGAACCAGGCGATTTTCAGGAAGCAAAGGACATGGTCAAATGGGCATTCACCCTTTCGGAAGAAATCCGCAACCTGGTCATGGTAAGAAGTGTAACCAGGCTATCCCACGCATCCGGCAATGTTATCATGGGTAATATTGCGGAATCAAAAAATTTGGAAGCAGAAACAAAAAATTCCGCATTTTTCAAGCATGACGGCTTTATCCTCGATCAGATGGAAGGAGCCGTGATAAGCGCGCCTGTCACATACAAGCATGGCCAGCAGCATGAAAAACTTAAAAAAGCTATCGAGTTTTTCGAAACTTCCCCGTTCAATACATACACAGGCCCTGAAAATCCTGAGCTTCTGGTAATCACCAGTTCTGTGTGCAGCCTTTATACAAACGAAGCTTTGCAGATGCTGAATGCCAAAGATCGTGTGGGCTTGTTAAAGCTGGGAACCACATGGCCGCTTCCTCCCAAACTGGTTGCAAAACATCTGAAAATGACAGATAAGATATTGATAGTGGAAGAAGTTATCCCTTTTCTTGAGGAAAGCGTTAAAACTCTTGCTGCCGAACTCGGGCCTGAGATCGGTGTCAAAACTTTTTTCGGTAAACGGGACAATACCATTCCCTCAACAGGTGAACTCAATCCAGATATTATTGCATCAGCTCTTTCAGGCATTCTCGGCATTGATATGGAACCTGTGCCTGAAGCCTATACAAAACGGGCCGGAGAACTCGCTTTTTTGAACGCACCTGTAAGAGATCTGACTTTTTGTCCAGGATGTCCTCACAGGGCTTCTTTCTGGTCGATAAAAAATGCGCTGACTATGGATAACCGTGAGGGGTTTATCTGCGGAGATATCGGATGTTATTCTCTTGCCATGCTTCCAAGCGGATTTTCTGCCTTAAAAACTCTTCATTCAATGGGATCTGGAACTGGTGTTGCCAGCGGGTTTGGAAAACTCGGCCAGTTCGGCCTGAATCAGCCTGTGGTTTCAGTGTGCGGGGATTCGACTTTTTTTCATTCTGCAATGCCAGCTCTTGTAAACGCAGTACATCATAGATCGAATCTGACCATGATTATCCTGGACAACAGCGGAACCGGCATGACCGGTTTTCAGCCCCATCCCGGACTTAATGAGGACGCATTGGGAAAAGATGCGCCTGCCGTAGATATCGAAGCTGTTGTTCGGGCTGCTGGCGCGAATGTCACAGTATGCGATCCCTTCGATCTTGCCGAAACCAGGGAAACGGTTTTGAAGCTTCTGGAAGACAATAATGGGGTGAATGTGCTGATCCTGCGCCAGATTTGTGCTTTAAGTCCTGAAAAAAAAGGTAAAAAACAATTTGAGATGTCTGTGGACGAGAATATCTGTGTTGGTGAAAATTGCGGGTGCAACCGGTTATGTACAAGAATATTCAGTTGTCCGGGCCTGACCTGGGACAGGGAAAAAAAGGTTTCAAGAATCGATGAAGTGATCTGCGCTGGATGCGGGGTCTGCGCGTCTATATGTCCTTTGCAGGCGATAAACAAAAAGGAGGTGGCATAAAAATGACTGATGTAAAAACCTTGTCCCATGATCCTTATAATCTGATTATAACCGGTGTGGGAGGTCAGGGAAATGTCCTGGCATCCAGAGTTCTGGGAAACATGCTTTCCAATAAAGGCTTTTTTGTCACCATAGGCGAAACTTTTGGTGCATCTCAACGCGGTGGTTCCGTGATGAGCCATTTACGGATTTCAAAAGATAAAACATGTTCCCCTCAGATTCCCAGAGGAAAGGCACATATGGTTGTGGCCCTTGAGCCTGTGGAAACACTGAGGGTACTGATGGAGTACGGCAATCCGAATGTAAAGGCATTGTGCAATACCCGGCCCATCCACCCGGTGGGCGTGATTACCGGCGCTAATAACTATCCTGATACGAGAGATCTCAAATCCTGGATAGAAGAGTTGACTGAATCCGCATGGTTTATTGATGCAACGGATATGGCAGTAAAACTGGGAAATCCAATTTTCGGAAACATTATGATGATAGGAGCATTGGCAAGTCAAAATGAACTTCCCATTGACAGAAAAGATTTTGAAGCCGTGATTCTGGCAGCTATGGGACCGGAAAAAACAAAAATTAATCTCATGGCTTATGACAAGGGAATGGAGATGGCCGGTTAATTCATTTTCTATTTTCAAAATATAAGGCTTGAAAATCGAACGGATTGTCGTTAACTTTATAAGTGACTATTGAGATAATGATGAAAAATTCAGTCATGATCATCGTTTATAACAGTTGCCGGAAAATAAATCTTCCGGCTTTGAATGAAAATAATGAAAATTTGGGAGAAACGATGATCGTGGCCTGGAAAATGCCTTGTTTTTGGAAGGAGAAAACAAATGAGTTTGCCTGAAGCGTTGGTTACTGTCCTTGGTTGGGACGAGTGTCCTCTGTACAAGGTAGAGGATGAATTCAAGATTTCCGGACTTGCCTTGAATACGCCTTACGGAAAATCTGCCTGCATGATACTGGCAAACGATATCATGGAACTGCCGATAAAATACTCAAATATGAACAGTAATCGGCATTATATATTTGATTGCAGCGGATGCTCCGGGATGATTCGGCTTCAATACAGGAAAGAGATCACAGCGGAAAACATCACTGTGGAAGGCAAAAGTAACGAAGTTGATATTGTAGTAAATGTCCTGAATAAATTACCTCTTTTTCAATCTCTTGAAGAAAGCAACCTCAGAAAAGTGGTTTCTTTCCTGAAGCTTAATAAGTTTGAGGCAGGGGAACAGGTAATTAAAAAAGGTGACCAGGGCAAAAACCTCTTTATTATAGTATCCGGCAGAGTCGAAATCTTAAATGATGCCGGCCTGCAAATTGCAGAACTGGGCAGAGGGGAAGTTTTCGGCGAAATGAGCATCTTGAGCGGAGATCCTGTGATCGCCACTGTCCAGGTACTTGAACCTACGCGGGTTCTTTATCTTGACGGGGATCATTTCAGGAAAATACTCAATGAGTTCCCGTCTCTCCAGATGTATCTCGCCTGCCTGCTGGCCCGAAGGCTTGCTGATACAAATGTTTTGATGTCCGAGGAACTCTCCTCCGGCATGACAGGAAGACTCTCGGAAATGCCGCCGACCGGATTGCTTCAGACCCTTAACCTGAATCAGAAAACAGGTATATTGCGTATGGAATTATCCCAGGGTAAGGCAAATATAAATTTCAGGGACGGAGAAGTTATCAGAGCGCAATATCATGAAATGAAGGACAAGGATGCCTTTTTTCAAATAATTCAGGAAAAACACGGAAGGTTCAAATTCGTTCCCGGACTCCCCGAACAGGAGATGAATTTACCCGGACTTGATGATTTCATGAGCCTGCTCATGGAAGGGGTGCGACTCATCGATGAGTCAAGGGCAGAATAAAAGATGCATCGCAACCCCCTGTGTCGTTTCCGGATTTATCCCCATGACATAATGACCTGCGTATCTCACTGTATTTTTTGTCGTTTCTTTAAAAATCCGTTTCTTGGATCATACCCTTTAATACTGATAAGATCAAGCATGACCTGATAAGCTTTATCTTTCAGATCCGGGTCCTGAATATCCTTGAGACAGATTCTTCTGGTTTCGATCAGGCCCCACAGCAGGGCGACTATTGAAAGCCCTCCAAAACCGATAATGGACAAGGCCAGTTCCATTTCCAGTTTACCGACCAGAGAGAGATAAAGAATGGTGGTGGAAGCAACCCACATATACTGCCATATGGCAGTAATGAGAGTATTATGGTGTTTGACTGACAGAATACAGAGCTTCGCGACCAGATGGCCTGTTCCTTTGCGTTCTCTCATACCTGCTTTTGAATGATTCATATACACCTCCTTTTGTAAAAAATATTGTCGATCAACAAGCTTTTATTATAATTTTATCTTTTTTCATGTTACCGGCATTCTTAACTTTTTCTACTTTTCATGGAGTGCAGAAATTATTTTGAAGAATGCCATGTTTTTTAACCGCAGAAATGCGTTGTAAAAAAACGTCCTGCCGGGAAGGTTATAATGGCTAACGAACTTTTACCGAGGTTTTACAAAGCCTCCCGGCCTTTAAAATTTATAATTTATTGGCATTATGGATCTGACATACAAAATGTCCGATCCAATAATTAAAATGGTTTATTGTTATGAATGGGTTGATTAATTAAAAACTTGCGACATTTATTATTCTTATATACATAATATACCCATTATTTATGAAAATGTAAACTAAAAAATTTCTTAAAATTTGATTTTATTGATGGTGCAGCACAGCAAATTCGGACAACTGGAAAAAAAATGAAAAAAGAAAACGCTAAATTCTGGCATGCGACAGATTTCAAGGATATGGAACTTTTAAAGGCCAGATATATCACCCACACATATCCCCGGCATATTCACAGCGAATATGCAATCGGTGTAAGGGCGTGGAGATTTTTGCAAAAAACACCATATATCAGGAGGTAATCATGGCACAGGTTTTGACAAGATCACCAGAAAAATTGAAGACAGGCAGCAATGCCTTTAAAGATTTCAAAGAAGGGGCCAGAGATACTTTTCCCCTGCTTGTCGGCGCTCTTCCCTTTGGAATAATATTTGGCACTCTTGCTGCCGCAAACGGGCTTTCTTTTGCCGCAACTCTTGGCATGTCCATATTCGTTTTCGCAGGTTCTGCCCAGTTTATCGCTCTCGGAATGATAGGAGCGGGAACAGCCTGGCCTCTGATCGTGGCAACCACCTTTATCGTGAATCTGCGCCACATGCTCTATTGTGCCACTTTGCTGCCCTGGCTCACAAAAATGAGGCTAAAGTGGCAGATTCCCCTCTGTTTCTGGCTCACCGATGAAACTTTTGCAGTAGCGGTCAGACGATATCAGGATGGAGATAAAGATCATGACCATAGATGGTATCATCTCGGTTCTTCCCTGGCGATGTATTCAAACTGGCTTGCCTGCACCTATATAGGCCTGGCAGCCGGGCAGAGATTTCCACAGATAACCGAATACGGTCTCGACTTTGCTATGCCTGCAACGTTTATAGGAATGCTGATACCGTATCTAAAAAACAGGGCAATGTGGGCAGCGGTTCTGATATCCGGCCTTGTCTCTATTCTCGCTTTTACCATGCCCCACAAGCTGGGCTTGATGTGTGCAGCTTTCGCAGGGATCGCAGGTGGAATTTTTGTTGAATCAAAGTTCAAGGAGGATAAATAATATGAACGAAATATATCTGATAGCAGGAATGATGGCGGTTACGTTTTTCACAAGATATGCATTGGTTCCTCTTTCCGGAAAAATGACTTTTTCAAAGAGGCTTGAGCGAGTTTTAAGTTATGTTCCGCCTGCGGTATTGAGTGCCATAATAGTTCCATCTGTTATGATTCCTGACGGAGCCAATATAAACTTAACTCTTGATAATGCCTATCTTGTCGGTGCGATCATAACCTGTATTGCAGGATGGCTTACGAAAAACCTTCTCGCAACCATAGTTTTGGGAATGACTGGTTTTCTTTTGTATCAGTGGATACTTATGGGGTGAATAAAAAATAAAATCTCGTTCCCACGCGGATCGTGGGAATGAGGTGTTTTTTATCACATTGCAGAAAACATGTTTTTTCTTAGTTCAGACTAATGAATAGCCTTGCTTCGACCTATGCTGAGTGGTGGAGTCTGGTCGTCGTCTTTATCGACAATGATGCTCGTAAAACGCATGAATGAAGTATATGGAGGGTTTACTGACAAAGACATCATTCCCATATCAATATCCTGAAAGAAAAAAATACCAGCTATATGACCGTCAATAAAACAGGTACCGTGATAAAAATTATACTTTTTGTATTTCAGCAGCATAAAAAGGCTGATCTCAACTTCTTTTTGAAGCAGCTTTTTACCGATAGCAGCAGCAGCTTGCTTAAGAACAGGATGCTTTGCTTTTTTGCTCAGGCGAAGAAAATCATGATTTTCAGCGAGGAGATCGAAAAACATGTTATGTATTTCGGAAAAATCCTCGCATGAAATCAATTTATCTTTTAACATTGTCAGTTCTTTTTTAAATTTAAATGATTTTGTCCCTGGTCTGGATTGTTTCATTACAACTCCTTTCCATTTTTCCTGATAAGGGCAAAGCCCGCATCAGGATATTGGAAAATATATAATGCTGCTATAAAATAATTCTTCCAATGCTTAAAAATCCGGACGATATTGATCAGGACTGACAACAATCCGAAGAGCATTCTCCTTCAGGCTTGGAACCGCAATCGTGTTCTGACCCGCAATCGCATCCACAGCCGGAAGCTCCCGGACTTGCCTGAGTGGGAGTGCTGCTTATACCCACAACCTCAATTTGGAAAGTCAATGATTTACCGGCCAGAGGATGGTTCATATCCACCTTAACCTGTTTTTCATCCACATGAGCGATCATGGCAGGAATCTGCTGTCCGTCAGGGCTTGACAAGCCAATCATTTCCCCAACTTTAGGATTCATTTCCGGAGGAATTTCAGTTCGATTAAAGACATGAACATGATCTTCGTTCCTCGGCCCGTATGCTTCTGTCGGATCAAGAGTGAAAGTTTTCTTCTCTCTTAACTCCATACCCATCAGTGCATCTTCAAAGCCTTTTATGAGCTGGCCTGCACCCATTTTTACTTCCAGAGGAGCTCGACCGCTGCTTGTATCGAATACGTCTCCGTTTTCCAGTGTTCCTTTATAGTCAACGCTGACAAACAGATCGTTTGTTACTTTTTCCATGATATCTCCTTTGTTTAAAATTAAAAAGTCCTTCCAAAATAAGGAGAAAATCTGCAAAGTCAAGAAAGGATACTCCTTTTATCTTAGTCAAGATTCTAACCACCTTTTGATGGTTTCATACACTTCCAGATGATTGAGAAGATCCAGATGATTCATATTTCGGCCTGTCCATTTATGAGTTTCCGGGAACAGAAGGTTCAATTCAGCATTATTATGATGCCCCAGAGCGCTGTTCAATGTCACAAGACCATCTCCAATAAAATCACTACCCAGGTTTGAATCTTTACTGGTAGTTGCAGCTATTGAATAACACTGCACATCTTCTGGAAGAGGCAGGGGGGTTCTTTCATCTTTTGAAAATTCAAATCTGTCCCGTCCCTTCCAGTCCTCATCTGTGACATTGCCATATTGCAGATCGGTAAGTCCGCAGCTCCTTATTTTTCCCAGGCGGGAAAAGGGGACGCTGTACGGACTTATGTTCAAAATTGTATCAAGCCAGTTTCCACCTTTTGCAAGTGGCGCACCGTGATGAGGTGTGCCGAGAAATACGAGCTTTTGAAGATGATTCAGCCAGGTTCTACCGGATAGTTTCCCGTAATGACAGGCACTCCGCGCAACAAGCCCGCCCATGCTGTGGGCGATAATGAAAAATTCTGTGGATTTAGGTACTTGATCTATGATTGTTTCAAGAAGGCAGGAAAATTTTCTGCCGTTTTCAGAAATATGAAGTCCGGTATTATAACTTAGATAAACAGGCACAAATCCCAGATCGCGGGCCAGAGCATCGCCATGATCGTGTCCCTGCCTTTTCCATTGCAGATCATTCATGCATAATCCATGAATCATTATTACAAGTTTTCCGTTGGATTGACGGACAGCTTCGGAAATTTCCTGTTCGTTCAAGGGTTCTCCATTACGACGAAACTGCATGGGAATAGCAAGTGGATTATCCCTGGCGGCAAGATGATCGCCGAGGACACCATTCAATGCGGCAAGAACAGCTTCACGACCCGGGGATGATTCATTTTCTCCAAGTATGGGGTCGAACTGCTGAAGCATAACATCGATTCCGTCCCCCACCAGCTCCGTGACATTACGGATATTCTGATAAACCATTTTAGCGATACCCTTTGTCCGATTTTGATCGGATGATCCAGATGATATCCCTGGAATAGAGGAAATCGTGTGGTGTAATGATTCTACAATATCCGTAATGCCGGTAATGGCTTCAATCGTCAAACTTCCAATACCACGGAGATCTTCTGAAATATTATTTGAATTCTGGGACATGATTGCTCCTCATATTTTTTTTATCGGCAATATTTTATCTCCTGATGATCAGCGTTACTCAATTCATACGCAACTTTTCAAACTCAAAAGGAATATGGTTATCAAATGAACCAGAATTCAGCCAAAAATTTCAATCTTTTATCCCAGAATTGCCTCAAGATCTTTATCCGGCGTAGAAATGGGCATCAGGTTGTAGTTTTTCACCAGCACGTCCAGAACATTGGGCGTAATAAACGCTGGCAGGGAAGGTCCGAGGCGAATATCCTTTATACCCAGGGCAAGGAGGCTCAACAGAACAGCAACAGCTTTTTGTTCATACCACGATATAATAAATGAAAGAGGGAGTCCGTTTACATCCGTATTGAATGCCTTGGTCAGGGCTACGGCGATCTGAACTGCTGAATGAGCGTCATTACACTGGCCAACATCCAGAAGCCTGGGAATGCCGTTGATCTCCCCGAGCTGTTTGGTAAAAAATTTAAATTTTCCGCATGCCAGAGTGAGAACGATACTGTCTTTAGGTGTTTTTTCTACAAATTCGGTATAGTAATTCCTTGATTTTTTTACACCATCACAGCCGCCTACCAGGAAAAAATGGCGAATGGATTTATCTTTTACACCGGCAACGATCTTATCCGCAACGCTGAGGACCGCTTTATGCCCGAAACCGACCAGTACTTTTCCGTTTTCGGTATCCTTCGTGTAGCCAGGCAGTTCCAGAGCCTTGTCAATGAGCGGCTTTAAATTGCTTTTACTGATATGGGCAACGCCAGGCCATCCTACAGTACCGGTGGTGAAAATGTTTTTCTTGTAGGATTTTCTGGGCTTTTGAATGCAGTTGGAAGTCATCAGAATAGCACCGGGGAATTTATCGAATTCCTTTTTCTGGTTCTGCCATGCAGTTCCGTAATGGCCGTAAAAATGGGGAAATCGCTGTTTGAGTACTGGATACCCATGACATGGCAGCATTTCTCCGTGGGTATAGACGACAATGCCTTTATCCTTGCTAGCTTCAAGCACACGCTCAAGATCAATAAGATCATGGCCTGAAACAAGAATTGCCTTGCCTTTTTTTGATCCAAGAGGAACGGCTGTAGGTACTGGATGACCATAGGCTCCGGTATTGCCAGCATCAAGAAGTTCCATAGCCTTCAGATTTTTTTCACCACATTCGAGAACCAGTGCAAGCAGTGATTTCAAATCCTTCGTCTTGTCTGTCATAGCTGCAAGTCCACGATGAATGAATTCATAATTGCCTTCATCTTCCTGATCATGCTCTGCTGCGTGGTCAGTATATGCTCCCATGCCCTTGAGGCCAAAAAGCAGAAGATGCTGCAAAGATCGAATATCTGGATTGATATCGGGTTCGGACATCAGCCCATAGCTGCCGCCCTGTTTTACGAGTCCTTCCAGAGACGGTTTGAGCTTGAGTGTCAAGGCATCACTTGTGCTGTCTATACTGCCGCCCGCTGATTTGACACGAGCAATCATGCTGTCTCTTAATTCGACTGATTCACTCAAAAGATCTTCGAATCTGTAAGGGTCAAATTCCACATTGGTAAGCGTGGAAAAAAGGGCCATGCAGGTGAAGCGGTTTATTTTTTGATCGCTGATATTTACCTTTCTTCCAGCTACCGCTGCAATGGAAAGCCCTTTCAAAGTATGAATCAGCAAGTCCTGAAGAGCTGCAACATCAGGAGTCTTGCCACATACGCCGATTTTGGTGCAGCCTTTGCCTCTCATGGTCTGTTCGCACTGATAGCAAAACATCGCTGGTTTGTCTTTCTTCGCGCCCCAGGCTTGTCCTGAACTCAAAATTGAGGGAACTATGGCCGTGCCGGTAATCGCTATTGTACTTTTTTTAAGAAAATTTCTTCTCGATAATTTCTTTTTCATGTCCATCTCCCTTTCGGCTATGTTTATAAAAGGTTACGAATATTCAAACTGTAGCCCATATTACAGGACATACAGGTTATTTTCCTTGACCTAAGTCAATAAACTGAACATTTTTTAATTTTCAAACCTCATATTAAGTACCTACCCAATAATTTATTGACATTAATGTAGGGGCAGGTCTTGTGCCTGCCCTTGTACGAAGGGCAACCACGAGGGTTTGCCCCTACAATAAATATAACATAGTTTATGCACAGGTACTTAAAAATGGACTTTTGACACACTTTGATTAAATAGATATTCGGGTTTCAATATTTTCACAGACTTAAATCATTTTTGAATGTCCATTTTTTAAGTTAAGGGAAGTCAGAGAAAATAATATACCTTGGATTGCAAAGAATTTTACTCTGAATACAGGGCAAAAGACAAGCGGGACTGATTATTATTTTTTTTGACTTCCTTTATTTCTGGCAAAAAGCTGTCAAGAGTCTGTAGAAGACAGGGCTATCCTGGTACGATAATTCACGATAGTTCCGTTTTCGATGGTCATGTCCATTTTAGTAACTTCCGCAATCCGCAAATCTCGAATATTTTCAGATGTCTGATCAATAGCGTTCTCTGCTGCGTTTTCCCAGGTTATATCACTACTTCCCACCAGCTCTACGATATTATATGCACTATTCGACATTTCATTCCCCCCCTTATTTTATTTTGACGGTTGCTGAAAATTTTTTTAATTTTTTATTCTCGCTTACCCTCGCCATTCAGTATCATCCACAGTGGTTTTGAAATCAGCAGTGACAGCTCTGGTCAAAGCTTCAACCGGCAGATTTCCAATATCGACTTCATCTCCCTTGCCCACAAAAGCAAGCCTGTGTCTTGCACATCGTTTCGATGCTATGACTGCTTTCTCAAGTTCCTCTATGGAATATGCATCATAATTTACGGTGGACAGATTGTTCTCTATCTTGAACAGACTTGAAGCCCGTTGACAGGATTTGCATCCAAGACATCCCACATTACAAACCCGTTTTACATCCGGGCCAGGGTCCTGGTTAGAGCAGGTGACAGCAAGCATCCGGTCGGCCACAAAAGATGTAATTGTAATGATATTTCTCGGACAGACTCTGGCACACGCGCCGCATCCGATACATTTATCGTAATCTACGGTTGCCAGGCCGTCAATCACATGAATAGCATCGAATTCACATGCATTCTGACAATCTCCGAATCCGAGACATCCATATATACAGCCCTGCACCCCGGTAACAAGATTTGCTGCGGCACATCGTTTCTCACCGAAATACTCGACTCGCTGAAGACGATTATCAAAGGTTGCACCGCAATGAACTATGGGGCGTGTGGGAAAAGAATCTTGAGCCTCAATGCCCATGATTCTGGCCAGAGATTCGGCACAGGCTTCACCGCCGGCAGTGCACCCGGTCACCTCTGCCTCGCCTTCCACTACGGCTGCTGCAAAACTGCTGCATCCGGCATGGCCGCAACCGCCGCAGTTGGCTCCAGGCAGAGCTTCAAGAACTTCTTCCTGCCGGGGATCTACATGAACATGGAATGCTTTGCTTGCCCATCCGAGAATATATGTCAAAATAATCGCCATGCCAAACAAGACACTGGCTGAAAGTCCGATATTAACCCAGGTTATCATTTTTTCCCTCTGTTGTTTTCATCGTTTTATAGATTGATCCTTACATAGCCAAGGCATTACGCAATCCAGCGTCCACACCTGTAAACCCCATAAAGGCCATAGCCAGTATTCCAGCAATGATCAAGGTTATGGCCGCGCCTTTAAAAGGCCTGGGTACATCGGCAAGTTCCAGTTCTTCGCGTATTCCGGCCATTATCACAATGGCAATGGTAAATCCCAGTCCCCCGAAAAATGCGAGAGTCAGAGCCTTGTCAAGACCCCAGGCATCTGCTGGAGTATCTGCTGCTGTTACTTTGGCCATAATAGTCAGGCAAGCGAACAAAATAGCGCAATTGGTGGTAATCAATGGCAGAAAAACACCAAAGGATTCATACAATTTCGGAAAGAACTTACGGACATACATCTCCACAAACTGGACAGAAGAAGAAATCGCGAAAATATAGGCTATGTAGCAGAGAATAGACAGGTCAATGGTCGCTGCAGTTTCAGGGGCTAAAAAGAAACCCGCCACCCATGCTGAAACCGGCGCTCCCGGCATAAGTACAAAGGTAGTTATGGTCCAACTGATAAAAGCTGCTATCACCATAACGAAAGTCACGGCACATCCCATGCCCACTGCCATGTCCAGATGCCGGGAAACACCTATAAAAGGGCAGATTCCGACAAAATAGTAAAAGACAAAATTATTAATTAAAGCCGCGCCCAGTGCGATCAGGAAGAGATCGAGCAAATAAATCATTGTTTATAACCCCCTGTGTTTTTTCCGTGCATCCTGGTACATGGTAATCCGATTAACACCTGCCAGCAGAATACCAAAGGTTAAAAAAGCACCTGGCGGCAATACCATTATTCCCCATCCCGGCCAGGTTTCAGGCATGACCTGAAATCCGAATAAAGTTCCTGTTCCCAGCAATTCACGCACGAACGCAATGCTGAAAAGGGCTATCCCAAATCCTATTGATTGTCCAAGTGCATCTCCGGCAGCCGTTATGGGCGATTGCTTCGACGCGCATACTTCGCATCGGCAGATGATTATGCAGTTGACTATAATCAGCGGAATATAAGGTCCCAGCATTTTGCTCATCCCATACAGATACGCGGCCAGAAAACGATCCGCTATTGTAACGAAGGTCGCAATTGTCAAGGTGAAAACCACTATCCGAAGGTGAGGTTTGAGCAAATTTCTAATAAGACTGATCACCACATTGGCGCAGAACATGACAAAACAGACAGCGCCTGCCATTGTCAGAGCTGATTGCAGGTTTGCGGTCACCGCCAGAGTGGGACAAAGTCCGAGTAGTTGCCGATAGACCGGGTTTTCGGGCAATATACCCTGTATAAATCTTTCCGTTGTCGTTGGTTGTTCGGCCATATTTCTTATTCCTTATCCGAATTAATTTCAGGGCCGCTGGTTTTCTCACGATCATTTTTGATCTGAGCAGGTCCCGTATCAGCAGCGAGTACGGGCCGTAATTGAGAGGTAGCGGTGTTTATGATCTGTGTCACGCTGCTTGAAGAAATGGTTGCCCCGCTGATGGCATTTATTTCGCCCTCCCCTTTTGCACCGGTTTTAACTACAAGTACGGGGTTGTTCACGGATTTTCCTATAAACTGGTTTCGCCATTTTTCTTCCAGAATTTTGTTGCCAAGGCCGGGAGTTTCTTTCTGATCCAGAATATAAAGACCTGTTATCCTGCTGATTGTCGGATCAAGGCCCAGGAGCAGTTCAATGGTATCCGCATATCCTCTGCCCGCCGTCTTGACAACCCAGCCCAGCATTTTTCCCTGATATCGGGTTTCATATGCAGAATATACGATCTGCCTCCCTTCATAATCCACAGCCACTCGCATGGGCCGGATATCCGTAAGCTGTTGTTGTGCGGCCATTTTTTCCGCCAATGCTTTGCCCATGATAAGTTCCGGCACTTTTTCAAGAGTTTCATTAATTTTGTTCTGTTCGATTACCGGTCCGAGTTTTATCTGAACACCGGCCAGTGACCCACCGAAAAAAATGGTCAGCAGTAAAACCAGCCACGCCTGACCAAGATTACTCTTTTTTACCTGGTCAATGAAATTTGAATGCATCAATTTTCCCCTTGTCTTCTATAAAATACGGCTGGTTTTCACGCCGAAGGGTTTTGGAATTGTCCACCGGTTAATCAGCGGAGACAAAGCGTTCATCAGCAGAACAGCAAACATCATTCCTTCTGGATAACCGCTGAAAGAACGCAGCAGCATCAAAATAATGCCCACACCAATGCCGAATTGAAATCTGCCCTTTGCGGACAAGGGGCTGGTTACCGGATCGGTAGCAATGAAAAATGCCCCGAAAAGCAATGAACCCGAAAATAAATGGTGCAGCACCGTCCATTGACTTTCCGGATTTATTATTGTGCCGATTGTACCCCAGAATATAACCGCAATAATTACACCCAGAGGAATTTCCCAGGCAGCCACTCCTCGCCAGACAAGATAAAATCCGCCCAGAAGACAGGCAAAAGCGCTGGTTTCACCAATAGATCCGTTGGTCACTCCCCAGAACATGTCATAAATCGGCGTTATAGCTCCGGTCTGTTTGAATATATTCAAGGGGGTGGCCTGACTGAGTGCGTCTACGCCAGTTGATGCAAGTTCATATCCTGACGCGGACATGACTCCTGCAAAAGCTATCATTACAAAGGCTCGTCCCACCATCGCCGGATTGAACAGGTTCATGCCAAGCCCGCCGAACACCATCTTGCCAATGCCTATTGCAACCACTGATCCAATCATCGCAACATACCAGGGTGCAGTCGCTGGCAGGGAAAGCCCCAGAATCAAGGCTGTCACCACAGCAGATCCGTCATAAAGGGTTGATTGTCGGTTTCTCATCCTTGTGCAGGCAGCTTCTGTCCCGATACAGGTCAGTATGCAGATCATAAGCTGTTTTACAGCAAACCACTGAAATACATATAAAGAAACCAGTATAACCGGAACCAGGGCTATCAACACATCGGTCATCATCAGCCGCGTGGTGCTGTGGATATGACCAAAATGAGGGGAAGGCCCCACATTGATTCGGGTGGTTTCCTCTTCTTTTGCCGATTTAAGAACCGATTTGGAGACCGGTTCTGATTTTTTTTCTTTTTCCATTTTATGCCGCTTTCCTGTCTTTTGCCGCAAGATACATTTTTCCGCTTCTAATTAACTGAACCAGAGGAATTTGAGCCGGGCAGATAAACGCGCAGGAGCCGCATTCGAAACATGCTCTGATATTATAATCTTCAGCTACCTGCAATGCTTTGTACCGGGATGCCAGGGCCAGTTTGGTCGGAACGAGATGCATAGGGCAGGCATCCACACATCTGCCGCAGCGCAGGCATCCGGTTTCTTGTTCTTTTCGTACTTCATTTTCAGTCAACACCGTGATTCCACTCGTTCCTTTGGTCACGGGTGTATTCAAATCTGTGAAAGCAAATCCCATCATAGGCCCGCCAGCTATTACCCTTGCAGCGTCCGGTTTCAACCCTCCGCAAAAATCAATAAGTGTTTTCACGCTGACCCCGATGGGTGTGAGAATATTTTTCGGCTGAACTATCCCTTCTCCTGTGACGCTGATCACCCGATGGGTCAGAGGTTTTCCCCTTGCCACTGCCCTTGCCACGGCTGCAATTGTCCCTACATTGTTAATAGCAACCCCGACATCACCAGGCAGTTTTCCGGGCAGAATCTCTTTTCCGGTCAATGCGCCTATAAGTTGTTTTTCACTGCCCTGGGGATACTTGGTTTTCAAAGCGATAATCCGGATCTCAGTATCCGCAGCCTCTTTTCGCAATGCTTTGATAGCTCGTGGTTTGTTATCCTCAACCCCGATAATCATCTTTTTCACACCCAAGGCTCTTGCTGCAAGCAGGGTTCCAGAAATAATCGGGCCTGGTGCATCCATCATCAGACGATCATCTGATGTCAGATATGGTTCGCATTCGCAGCCGTTGATGATAAGAGTATTGATCGGTTGTTTAGATTCATGGGTAATCTTGATATGGGTTGGAAAAGCAGCCCCGCCAAGACCTACGATACCAGCATCACTTATGGCATCGTGAATATACATGGGTTCGTACAACCGCATACAGTCTTTGGGCCATTCTCCGCCCAATATTTCAGAGACCAGTTCCTCCCCGTCAACCTGCTTTCCCTCGGCCTTGACTATCATGACCGGCAGATGCCTGCCATTGGGGAAAGTCATGGTCTTCATACGCTGCACCACTCCGGCAATGGGAGTATGCAGGGAAGCTGAGACAAATGCTTTACCTTCACCGATTTTTTCGCCATAAACAACTCTCTGACGAGGTTTGACAATTGGCTGACAAGGTTGACCAACGTTTTGTAATGTAGCCAGCATGACTTTGTCAGGTGGGGGAAGAATTTCGATGGGAGCAGCCCTTGAAAATTCTTTTTTACCCGGTGGATGAACACCACCTCTGAAACTTTTTTTACGACCAAATAAATTCATTTTTCTTTTCCACTCACTTAATTAACGTTTATATCCTGAATCGCCCTTTACTCTAAATTTTAAAAGAGTGCAACAAATATAATATTTTTTTTATACAGGTGCTTATTTTTCTTTTTTCAGAATGTTATGGGGCAAATCCTGTGTTTCAACCTCATCAAATTTCAAGCTCAATTCCAACTCGCCTTCATAAATTGTCTTGACTTTATACGGCAATGTTTTAAACAACTTGACCATCCCCCTGTTTTCTGGCAGAACATAGGCATTCAATCCTAAAATTCCATTTTCTCTTGCTCCTTCGGCTAATTTTCTGAATAGAATTTTGCCTATCTTCTTTCCCTGCCACTCGCTGCTGACGGAAAATGCTACTTCAGCCATATTGGTCACTTCATTAAGATAATATTCTCCAATTCCTATAACCTGTCTAAAGCCAAATTCACCGACCACAGCAACTATAGTCAGATGTTTAATGTAATCAATCTGGGAAATACCTTCTGCTTCATCGCGTACGAACCTTTTCTTTGCATGGAAAAATCTGGTAAAAACGTCGATTCCCTCCATACCGTAAAAATGTTCCTGAACTCTTCTTTCGTCTACAGGCTTGGCAGGCCTTATTGTCACTTCTATATCATTAATTATTTTTGTTTCCTCCAGCTTGAGAGGATAAACCCCATTCAGTGACTTGTTGAGTTTACGGTCAGCGGAAAGTAAACCCATTTCTTTTGCCTTATAGAAAAGTTCTTCTCGAAAATCAGGATGGGAAACGCTGATGATGGCCATTGCCCTGTCCTGATAACTTTTTCCGAGCAGGCTGACCGCTCCGTATTCCGTGACAATATAATTCACATCACTTCTCGGAACGACTATTCCAATATCATCCAGATTTGGAAAAATACGGCTTTTTTTACCTGAAATATCAGTCGATCTGAGTATCAGAATCGATTTGCCACCCTCGGCCATCGCAGCGCCTCTGGTGAAATCGTTTATGCTGGTTACTCCCGAATAATGATTAAAAGGAAACGCATCGACTGCAACCTGGCCTGTAAGATCTATCGCTGTTGCCAGATTTATCGTGACCATTCGTTTATGCTCGGAAATTACACGGGGATCGCACACATAATCAGATGGACGAAAATCTATTGAAGGATTGTAATTTAAAAATTCATAAAACTCTTTTGTGCCTATGGCGTTGCTTGCCACCATTTTTCCTTCGTTAAGCCCTTTTTTCCGGTTTGTTATAACTCCTTTTGAAACCAGATGCATCATGCCTTCCGTTATAAACTCGGAATGAATGCCAAGATCATTTTTTTCGGAAAAAGCCAGCAATGTCTGGGCAGGGGTCGCACCAATACCTAACTGTATGGTCGAACCATCACTGACAAGTCTTGCAATATGTCTTGCAATTATACTGTCGTCATCTTTACCTTTATACTTGCCGATGGTAAGAAGATCCTCTTCATATTCGACTATTACATCCACGTCATTGACATGAATGAAACCGGTTCCGAGTACCCAGGGCATAGAAGGGTTTACCTGGGCTATGACAATATCGGCGGACATGGCAGCAGAAAGGGTTATGTCCACGGACACCCCAAGACTCATCCACCCGAAATCATCTGGAGGGCTTACCTGTATGAGCGCTGCATTTAAAGGAAACATCCTGTTTTTAAAAAGGCGAGGTACGTAGGACAGATTCACCGGGGTTAAAAATCGTTTGTTTTTAGCAAGGGTTTTGGGTTCTACCGATCCGGAATAAAAAGATCGAATATTAAGTCTTGCATCCTTTGTTTCGTCTGCGATCAAAGTCAAAGATGTGCTTTCCATAGAAAGAAGCCGAACTATTTCTATATCGGAAAAATTGCAGGATTTATCCGCCAGCCCCCGGATCAGGTGTTGAGGTTCCCCGCAGGAAGATCCGATAAATACCCTCTGACCAGACTTTATAATGCCAATGGCTTCTTTTACATTCCTTTTTTTCTCAACATAATTATCAGCCCAATAATCCGTTCCTGCCGTGTTAGATTCCATCTTAAATGTTTTATTCAATTATCTATCCTTTTTTTGTCTGTAAGGGCTGCTACACCTGGCAGCAATTTACCTTCCATAAGTTCCAGAGACGCGCCTCCCCCGGTCGAAACATGGGAAACTTGATCTGCCACACCTGCTTTTTTGACTGCGGACGCAGAATCGCCACCGCCTATAACCGTTGTAGCACCTCGTCCAGTCGCTTCTGCCACTATAGTTGCAATCTCACAGGTTCCCTTTGCTGTCTCATCTAATTCGAATACACCCATTGGACCGTTCCAGACTATGGTTTCTGCGTCTTGAAGAATTTTAGAAAATTCCTTAATTGCCAGAGGGCCTATATCGAGGCCGAACCAGCCAGAAGGAATGGCATCTGCCTGAACTGGTTTGAGCTGTCCTGTTTTTTTTGCTGCAAAATCGAACTTGTCTGAAACAATAGCATCAACCGGAAGAACAATTTTGTCACGGCCCTGCTCAAGCAGTTCTTTTGCAACCTCTATCCTGTCTTCTTCCAGCAGGGAACTCCCGATGTCCAGACCTTGTGCCTTATAAAAAGTAAAGGCCATGCCACCGCCTATTATAATCCTGTCAACTTTGGGTAAAAGATTTTCTATAACATCGATCTTGCCTGACACCTTTGCGCCTCCGAGGATAGCGACAAAAGGTCTTTTCGGTTTTTCGACGACTTGTTGAAGATAGTTGAGTTCTTTCATCATGAGATATCCTGCACCACACCGGTCTATATAATCCGTAACCCCTGCTGTGGAAGCATGCGCCCTGTGAGCTGTTCCAAAAGCGTCGTTTATATAAACATCTCCAAGTCTGGCAAGGCGTGACGCAAATTCTGGATTGTTATCGGTCTCTTCTTTGTAAAAACGAAGGTTTTCGACCAGCAGAACATCGCCTTCATCAAGTTTTTGAGCTGCAGATTCGACTTTATCGCCGATACAGTCATCTGCAAAACCGATCTTTTTTCCCAGAATCTGCTCCAAAACAGGTACACAGGGTTTTAAAGACAATGCCTCCACCCGCTCGCCTTTTGGACGGCCAAGATGAGACATGAGAACAAGCTTTCCACGCTTTTCGATAATGTGTTTAATCGTTGGCAGTGCTGCCATGATTCTTTTATCATTCGCGACCTTGCCGTCTTCTAAAGGGACATTGAAATCGACACGTACAAGGACACGGTTTCCTCTGATATCAATATCTTCAATCGTCAGTTTGCT